>CAZVFJ010000073.1:0-13687 GCA_964625825.1 uncultured Leptospirales bacterium
TGAAAAAGATCTTTCGAATGATCAGGAAGTAGAAGTTAAGGGAACATTTGTAAACGCGATTGGTAAAGATAAAGTGATGTACGTTCAGGCCGAGGAGATTTATTAGCGAAGGAGGGACTCGAACCCCCCACACCACGGATATGAGCCGTGTGCTCTAACCAACTGAGCTACTTCGCCATATTTATATTAGCGCGGACAGGATTTGAACCTGTGACCTTTGGGTTATGAGCCCAACGAGCTGCCAGCTGCTCCACCGCGCGATCTGAAAGCAAACTAAATAAATGAGGAGTATGTGTCAACATATTTTAAGAATAAATTTGAATTAAAAAGAAAATAATTTGACCGGGCATAAAATTTCTTCATAAATGCTGTATAGTCTCTAAATTGGTACAGGATAATATTGAACATCCGGAGGGGGCATGATAAATCCGTTAAGAATATTTAGAAACAGAAAAGTGGGGCTTGCTCTGGGAAGCGGCGGGGCCAAGGGGCTTTCTCACATCTCTGTGTTTGAATATCTTGCAGGGATCGGGATACCGGTTAATATGATTGCAGGATCAAGTATCGGAGCTGTTGTGGGTGCGGTTTACTGCTGTGGTAACCTGAAAAAGCTCAGGGATGACATGCTCTCCTTTAGCAAAAAAGAACTGCTCTCTGTTTTCGATATCACTGTGCCGCGATCCGGACTTCTGAAGGGGAATGATTTTATAGAATTCATGAAGCGGTACATACCCGAAGATGCAAAAATTGAGGATTTCGATATCCCTCTTGCGATTATCGCGACGGATTTTTATACGGGGAGGGGAATTGTTTTCAGAAAAGGGAATGTCCTTCACGCCCTCAGGGCAAGTGTATCCATCCCCGGTGTTTTTGTCCCCGTTTCTTATAATGGAACATTTCTTATTGACGGAGGAGTAGCGAACCCGTTACCTGTTGATATCATAAAGAGAATGGGCGCAGGATTTACGATTGCCGTAAATCTCCACCCCGGCCTTAAAATCTCCCGGGTGAAGAAGTATGTGAAGAGCGGGGCCGAGAAGCTGGGATTAAATGTATTTGGAGATGAACTGCATGAGGTGGATACGTTGAAAGGTGTTAACCTTCCTGATGAAAAGAAACAGAGTGGCCTGATTAAAAATCTTGAACAGTGGATATCCGGCAGAAAGGGGAATATAGAATATCCGAGCATATTTGAAGTCCTGGGCCAGAGTATAGATATTATGGGTTATGCTAATTCTGAAATCATACTTAAACATTATAAACCGACTGTACTCATTGAGCCGGATCTGCTTACTATCGGGACACTTGATTTCACAGACAGTTACAGGATAATTACGGAGGGATTCCGGGCCTGTGACGAAAAAAAAAGTGAATTGAAGAGAAAGATCAAATTCTGGATTTAACACTTCTGTAATACCGGCGTAGGCGGGTATCTATAAAGATTCAGCATTTACTGGAAAAATGTTATTATTGAAATCGGATATTGTTGTCAAACTTATATAGATGCAGGTTAGTAATGGAAAAACTAAAAGATATACTGAAAAATCACTATTATCTGATTACATCTGTTCTGATGTTTCTGTCATTTCCGAGTTATGATTTTTTTCTTCTTAAATTCTTTCCACTATTCGGGTGGTTTTTTCTTGTGCCGCTTTTTATTTTTAACCGGAAAAGGAGCATCCGGGATGTTTTCTTCTATTCATTTATCACAGGTCTTGCCGGGCATCTCCTGACATATGGATGGATCGGAAATTTTGGTGCAAAAGTTCCAGGGGGATATTTAGTAATACTTCTCTTCCTCATCCCGAGCCTTACAGCTTTTTTTGTGCTGAAGATTGTTTTTTCTGAAATACTCTCACGGAAATTTCCCGGCCTCGATTTTCTTATATATCCCTCTGTATGGGTAATAGGTGATTTTATTCAGGCTACAGGATTTCTCGCTTTTCCCTGGACATATATAGGATATTCCCAGTACCCATTCACTCCGTTTGTTCAGCTTGCATCAGTAACAGGGATACTCGGTATAAATTTTATAATTATAATGTTTAATTATTCTGCTGCTGTTCAGATAGATTTTTTTAAAAATAATGGCTGTAAGATCAGTGGATTTTTTAAAGGGGAGAGGGGGAGGATATTCGCCGCGATTATAGTTTCGGTTTTGTTAATCACTATTGCCGGTTTTTACAGGATGTCGACTTTCAAGGATGGTTCAGGGAAAGGGATGAAGTTTTCTGTTATCCAGACATGTATTTCACCCTGGGATAACTGGTCGGTTAACAGGTACAGTTATCTTGCTGAACTTGTAAGGTACACCAGAAATTCACTCCCGACCGATCCTGATTTTATTATCTGGTCGGAGTCGGCCACCCTTGAAACAATATCGTTCCGGGCTCTAAGGGGTGAGGATGACCTTTTTGACCGGCAACTTTTTGATTTTATACGGGAGATCGGCAAACCGCTCCTTACCGGAGAAATTGGAGTAACGCTCAAGGCTGATGGCGGAAGGTTGAGATACTATCCTCAGAATAATGCTGTACTGATAGACCGGGATGGAAGAGTTGTGCGGAGTTATGCCAAAATTAACCTTGTACCTTTCGGGGAGTGGTTTCCATATGAAAAATGGCTGACTACCATAAAAAAGATCGCAGCCAGTATGGGGGGCTCTGATTTCGTTCCGGGTAAAAGTCCTGAACTTTTCGATATTAATGGATACCATTTTGGCGCTCTAATCTGCTATGAGGGGATATTTTTCAGGTTATGCAGGGAGTATAAGAGGATGGGAGCTGATTTTTTAGTTAATATTACAAATGACGGGTGGACAAATACATATAATGGACATTTTCAACACTTTGCCGCCTCTGTTTTCAGATCCGTTGAAAATGGTCTCTGGGTTGTGCGGGCAGGTAACGATGGCGTAAGTGCGATTATCGATCCTGCCGGGAGAGTAAAATCCTCCATGCCGATATTAACTAAAGGCTCTTTTTCAGGAAGTATTGATGTTACCCTGAACAGAAAAACAGTTTATGAAGCTGCAGGAGACATTATCCTTTATATATCCTCTCTTTTTATAATAATGATTATAGTGATTTCGATATACAGAAAACGCCGGGATGTGTGTGATATATAAAACTCTTTTTTAAAGCTGGTTAAATATTTAAGTATACCTTTCCCATGGTAAATAAAAGGCTTTACAAAAAAGAAGGTCATATATATTTTCTGCAAACATATTGTCAATCTCTTCACAGAAAAACTCAGGCAGCAGCAGGGGTTATTTTTTGATAAACGAAAACAGGTGACGGTGTTATAACTTTAGGAATGTGTCCGGGCAGTTTCTGTCTGAGCCCTGTTACAGGTTTTACTTGCTGCGGATAGATTGAATCAATGATATTATTCGGAATATATTTTCAGGAGGTTCTTAAATGTTAAAGGAGTATAAGGCTGAGCAGATCAGAAATGTTGCTATAATCGGACATGGAGGAACAGGAAAATCAACACTGCTGGAGGCTATGCTTTTTGTCGGGGGGAAAATCGACAAAATGGGGAACGCTGACAGCGGGACACTTGTATCAGATTTTGATGATGATGAAAAAGAGAAAAAGATTTCTATAAAAAGCTCAATGGGTTTTGTTGAGTTTGAAGATGTAAAGATAAATATTCTGGATACACCTGGTACTGCTGATTTTGTCGGTGAGGCGAGAGCTGCTCTTCAGGCTGCGGATACAGCTATCCTTGTTGTTGACTCTGTAGACGGAGTTCAGATTGAAACAGAGAAGGCCTGGAGATACCTTACAGAAAACAATATACCACACATAATCTTTGTTAATAAAATGGAGAAAGAGCGTGCTAACTACGAAAAGGTAATTGAAAATATAAAGGGTTCACTCGGTGGGCATGTGGCTTCTCTATGTATCCCTAATGGTGAAGGTGAAAATTTCAAGGGTGTTATGGACACTATTGAAATGAAACTTTATACTCCTAAAGGAGAAGGAAAGGATGTTACTATAACAGAAATCCCGGCAGACCAGAAGGAGCTGGCTGAGCTTGAAAGATCAGGTTTAATTGAACTTGCTGCTGAAGGGACAGATGAACTGATTGAAAAATTCCTCGGGGGTGAAGAACTTACAACAGAGGAGATACGGGCAGGCATTATGCTTCAGCTGAAAGGTGCTAAACTTTCTCCGGTTATCTGCGGTTCAGCTCAGAAGGTAATAGGGATAAAAAATCTTATAAGGACAATAAAGAATTTTGCTCCTGCTCCTGAAACAGGGAAAGCCTATAAAGGTCATGAGCAGAGTCATCCTGAAAAAGAAGTTGAGGTTAAGCTGGGAGACTCCGGGACAATGGCTGCTGTTGTATGGAAAACAGCAATTGACCAGTATGCAGGCCGTTTTAACTATGTAAAGGTTATATCCGGGCAGATAACTCCTGAAACAGAAATGCTGAATGTAACAAAAAATATAAAAGAGCGTGCGACAAAACTCTTTACAATGGTCGGCAACAAGCAGAATGAAATGCCGAAAATCTGTGCCGGTGATATAGGTGTCCTTGTTAAACTTGATAAGACTGTAACCCTGGATACTCTTTCTGATCCGAAAAATGCGGTTGTTCTACCGATAATCAAGCTTCCTCAGCCTGTATTTTCATTTGCTATTGAAGCTGCGAAGAGGGGTGAAGAAGACAAGATCGGCCAGTTCCTCAACAAAGCAGCTGAGGAGAATCCTACAATAAAATATGGTTTTACAGCATCAACGGGCGAGACTGTCCTTTCCGGTATGGGTGAGATGCAGCTTAACCTGATTCTGAACAACCTTAAAGAAAAGCTGAAGCTGGATGTTGTTACAAACATTCCAAGGGTCGCATATAGAGAGACTATTACAAAGAAAGCTGAATCACAGTACAAACATAAAAAACAGTCCGGCGGACATGGGCAGTATGGTGAGGTTTATATCCGTGTTAAGCCTCTTGAACGAGGTAAAGGTTTTGAGTTCGTTGACAGTATAGTCGGTGGTGTCGTTCCGAAACAGTATATCCCCGGCGTTGAAAAGGGTCTGAGAGAAGGTCTTGATGAGGGTGTTCTTGCCAAGTTTCCTGTTGTTGATGTATGGGCTGAACTTTATTATGGTTCATTTCATGATGTTGACTCTTCGGAAATGGCGTTCAAAATCGCAGCAAGAAGCGCTTTTAAGATCGCTATGGAAGCAGCAGGCCCTCAGCTCCTTGAGCCAATCATGAATGTCAGGATTTTTGCTGATAAAGAGTTCATGGGTGATATCATGAGTGATATTACAAGCAGAAGGGGACGTGTCCTCGGTATGGACAGCGATGAAAATTCAAGTGGAATCCAGGTTGTAAGGGCTACAGTTCCGGAAGCTGAGATGCTAAGGTACAGCACAGATCTTCGCGCTATGACAAGTGGCAAGGCTACTTTTGAAATGGAATTTTCTCATTATGACCCGATTTCAGGTAGAGAAGCTGACAAGATTATTGAGGAGAGAAAGAAATTCCTTGAAGAGGAGGCTAACAAGTAAGCCTTTTCAGCAGATAAATTTTATTTTTAAACAAAAAAAGCAATTCTGTGATTATACGGGATTGCTTTTTTTATATACCGGCTTGACATTTTGCCGGGTAACATTTTTAAAATATAGGGTCTTAAAAATAAGTATTAGATGTTAAGTTTTTAATGATGTAATTCTGGACCTTTTCAATTTTTTGGGGAAGGAATTTTTATATCAGGAGAGGCTTTATACATGTAAATTGTAAAGAGATGATTATGAAATTAAGACTTCTCATATTCGTTTGAAATGACAGGCCCTGGATAAGTTGTTAAATAATATAACAATATAGTAATACCGGAATAAGATAAGTGACTGAGAAATATAGCATAAACCTATCCCTTTTTGTACTGATATCTTTTTTTCTGCATGCGATATTGATCACGGCATTTATTCTCCCTGACTCTGATGGTTTTTTCAGGGCGTTTCAGGAACCGCTGAAGAAGAGAAATGCTGCCGGAGATAGAGATATCATTGTTAATATAAACCAGGATGATATAAGGGACATACGAAAAAGTACATTACTTTCTGACAGGGATTCATCTGCAAAGGGATATATTACAAAGGAGAAAGGTGACCGGTGGCTAAATAATTCCCTTGAATTCAGAATGAAGAGAGGCAGCGAAGGAGCCGGGGGAAGGAACAGGGCCGCCACTTCCGGGAATTCGAGTGGAGTTAAGGCTTCAGATAATGGTGATATCATAATGAAGTATAGCTCACCGGGTGGAGGTGGAGGGAGCACCGGGAATAATGGGAATGCCTCAAATATGGCTATCCCTGATAAAAATAGTATAACAATGCAAAATGCGCTGTTTTATTCTAATAGTGGTCTCTTCTCTTTTAACACGGCAAAATTTAAAAACTTCAGTTATTTTAAAAATATGAAAGATAGAATCGCTTCTAACTGGTATCCTCCTCTTCTTGCTAATGCTGCCCTGGGGGGAAATGCGCCAGGTAGTATGAGGATTATGGCAATACCGAATCAGAAGGTTAAGATATGCTTTATTATGAATCGTGATGGCGAAATTGTGAGAGTTGAGCTTGTGGATTCACTGGGGAATAAGTCTCTTGATGCTTCCTGTATTGATGCCATAAGGTTTTCAAAAAATTTCGGGAAGGTCCCCGATGATATAAAGGGGGAGTTTATACTCATCCCCTTTATATTCGGTTACTACGCAAACTAATCAGAATATCTTTATATCCTTCAGAGTCATATTTTCAAGAATCTTATCTCTCCCTGAATTTATCTTTTCAAAGATAGTTATAATATTTCCCCTGGATGCAATTTTCCTGAATGGTGCAGGTATAGTTACCTGTGCCTCGTTTACAAGGTTGAAAAGTTCAGTGAGCTTTATATTTGCTGCTGATTTTGCAGGCATTATCGGCCCTTTTTCATCCCGGATTAAAATTTCATTCTCAATGAATAGTTGGATAAAGTAATCAAGGTCAATTGAGTTGTGTGCCATTTTTTTAAGGAGCTCGGTATATAAAGTTCCTCCTTTCCCGTTTTCGAATTTTGTGTAAATATAATTAAGTGCTGCTATACCGTAGAAGATGTTAACCTTTCTGTTTTCTTCAAACGTGTTTTTTAGATTTGCATAAGTTTCAGGATGCATGAGAGTATATGATACTTCAGCTCCATATAATATTATCAGGGCTGATGCATATATCATCAAAAGGAATAGGGGGATAGATGCGAGTGCTCCATATATTGCGAAAGTCCCTGTCGCAAAAGCTTTAATATAGATTATAAATAGAAATATAAAAAGGACCCAGACTGTTCCTGTAAATGCTGCTCCGATTGAGGCGAACTTCAACGGCACCTTTGTATTAGGTGTTGTTGTATATGTCATAAGGAAAAGCAGCCATATGAAAACGAATGGGGCAAGGAATTTAATAAATACGGCAAAAACGCTTATCCCTGATTTCCCTGTCCATTTTTTACCTTTATCTAAAGATTTCTGAATCGTTCCTCCATTACCAATAGCCCAGAGGGTGTCATTAGTGTATAGAAGCCTGTTTATTTTCTGCGCGGGGAGATTATCTTTTCTCCAGTTCATTCCGCCATTTTCCGTGTGGATTATCATCCCGTTTTCGCCGGAAACAAATCCCTCATCTTTATTTAAGAAGACCACTGAATAATAGTTATATTCCCTGAATTTTTTCTGCTGCCAGGAGATACCGCTGTCTTCTGATTTAAGTATTATACCGTCGTTCCCTGCAATCCATATATTATTTTTGTCTATGAAGTAAGCCGAGTTAAGGTCAACCAGTCTGTTCTTCCTTTTTGATTCATTTATTGTTCTTATTGACCAGTTGAGTCCTCCATCTTCTGTCAGGTAGATTCTCCCTTTTGTCCCTGTGGCAATACCCCTGTTCTCAAAGAATGTAATACTGGTAAAATTCAGTGTAACGTCTTTTGTATCAATAACTCTCCATTCCCGGCCACCATTTTCTGTCACAAGGAGGACGCCTCCATCAGCTGCAATAAAGCCCTGCCTGCTGTTTATCATATAGATATCGTTCATGTTGAAATCTCCCCATTTGGAGATGAACCAGTTCTTACCTTTATCCTTTGTAGTAAGTATAATTCCTTTATCCGCGATTACCCATCCGTCATTATTAATAAACTGAATATCATTAAAGGTCTCTTTCATAAGCGCGAAGTAATCAAGTCTGAAGTCATCTTCTGAGAATGTGTTGTCTGAAAATTTATATGAATAAATTCTCTGGTTTTCATAGTCAAAATTCCCTTCTTCACCGGCTGTAAGTTTTAATTTGCCGGAGGGACTCTGCAGGAGCGAGCCTTTGTTCCCGACAATCCATATGCTGTTATCTTCAATATAGGCTGAGTTATAATTTGCTGAGGAGAAAATATCTGACATTTTTGTAGCAACTGTTGTACCTGCAATCAGCATAACGGGGCCCAGTGTAAGGGCTGCCCAGTAATAAATTACTTTCTGAAAGAGTGTCCTTCCCTGTCTGACTTTCCATATATCGTTAAGTGATTTTTCAAGAGCTCTCAGAGTTGCCGTAGCAGTAAAGATTACTACAATCGCGCCAATTCCTCCTACTTTACCTGCATTGTCTATAAGACCTGATATTGCTTCAAAAACCGGGTCAATATTCAGCTTGATGCTATGTTCAGTCATAAAGAGAGATATTTCTCTGAAGAGATCCTCTTTCTTGTTCTCAACTCCTGAGAATATGGAAAAAAATGTGAGAAAAACAGTCAGAAGAGGTATAAGGGAAGTTATTGCAGTATAAGCGATTGCCGACGCTTGGGTCATACAATCATCAACCATGAATTTTCTTGTGGAGACTACAAAAACCTTCACAGTATTTATAAGGCGGTTATAGGCTTCTTTTTCAAAATAATACCCTTCATATATATTTTTCGCCAGTTCAACAGCTTTGGAAGGGAGGGAATTTGCATTATTCAGCATTTCATCTATCTTTTTTTTAAAAGGTATCATTTTAACATCTCTCCTTGATGTGGACTTATTTTAATTAAGAGTACTCAAGCTATAGTGTCAAGTATAAATAGTTGTATAGAGTGCAGTGCCGTTTGTTGTTTTATACTAAAGCGGTTTATTGCCGGACTTTCTGACGGGTACAAGTTTGTATTTTATATTAAGTTATATTACATAGTTGTATCATTTTATGAATTGCCTTCAGGTCATGTCGCATTGTAATTCCGGTTTATTTTTATAATTTTCAACTGTTCAGCTGTTTTACAGTATGTATTGTTAAAAATATGTTAACTTCTGCCGTTCTCAGCAGGGCTCAAAGCGGCTGGTTAAATCTGGCATAGTTTATGCATATATAAATCTTCAGATAATATACAAAGGGAGGTTTATATGCGATCAGTTAAAGGATTGCTGACATTACTTTTTATAGCTCTTTTATCTGTAAAAGGGCTTCACGCTGAGGAAGCAGCCGCGGCAGTTACACAGGGAGATATCAATGCTATTACAGCTAATCTCAATATTGTATGGACTCTTATTGCTGCAGTTCTTGTTTTCTGGATGCAGGCCGGATTTGCAATGGTTGAAACAGGATTCACAAGGGCAAAAAACTCGGTAAACATTCTTATGAAGAACCTGATGGATTTTTGTATAGGTTCGGTGGTTTTCTATACAATAGGTTTCGGCCTTATGTTCGGAGCAAGCAAAGCCGGCTTAATCGGAACGGATCTCTTTTTTATGAAGGGAATTGTTGGAACAGGCGGCGGTACGGAGTGGGGATGGACTTTTATGATTTTTCAGACCGTGTTCGCGGCGACAGCTGCTACAATTGTTTCAGGTGCTATGGCTGAAAGAACAAAGTTCACCGGGTATCTTATATATTGTGTGATGATATGTCTTTTTATTTATCCTGTATTCGGGAAATGGGCATGGGGTTCTTTGTTTAACAGTAATGGCGCAGGATGGTTACAGACTCTCTCTACCGGAGCGTTTGTGGATTTTGCCGGTTCAACTGTAGTACATTCGATTGGGGGATGGCTTGCCCTGGCAGGTGCAATAGTGGTAGGCCCGAGGATCGGGAAATATGCTCCTGATGGAAAAGCAAGGGCTATTCCGGGGCACAATATTACACTGGCAGCCCTTGGTGTTTTTATTCTTTGGATGGGATGGTTTGGCTTCAATCCCGGTTCGACAACTATTGGTAATGGAGAGATCGGACGCGTTGCCATGACAACAAATCTTTCAGGTGTTGCCGGCGCTATCACAGCAATGTTTACAGCATGGATTTTATTTAAAAAACCTGATGCTTCAATGGCATTGAACGGCGCTCTCGCGGGGCTTGTAGGTATTACTGCCGGCTGTTATACGGTAACACCGGGCGGAGCTCTTGCAATAGGAGCGCTGTCAGGCATACTGGTTGTAGGGAGTGTTATCTTTATTGATAAGGTTCTTAAAATCGATGATCCTGTCGGGGCTGTAAGTGTTCATGGAGTTTGCGGCCTCTGGGGAACTCTTGCATGCGGGCTTTTCAATGCTGAAAAAGTAATAGGAACATCTGATGTAAGTACAGGCCTATTTTATGGAGGCGGTGTAAACCAGCTTATAAGTCAGATTATAGGTGCGGGTACTGCTTTTATATGGGCCTTCGGAATCGGCTTTATACTCTTTAAAACGATAGATCTTGTTATAGGACTCAGAGTCAGCAAAGATGAGGAGCTTAAAGGACTTGATATAGATGAACATGGTATGGAGGCTTACCACGGTTTCCAGATTTTCACTAACCAGTAGCGGATGGAGGATAATAATGAAACTAATTACAGTATATATTAAACCTGAAAAACTGAATGATGTAAAACAGGCGCTCTTTGAAGCTGACGTAAAGAAGATGTCTGTTACAAACTCTCTGGGATGCGGGCAGCAGGGGGGATACAGTGAAACCTATAGAGGTGTTGTAATGGAAGTCAACCTCCTTAAAAAGGTAAGGCTTGAAATTGCAGTTAATGATGATTTTGTCGATATAACAATTAAAGCAATAATCAGTGGTGCAAAAACCGGATCAATAGGAGACGGAAAAATATTTGTCACTAATCTTGAAAGGTGTATAAGGATCAGAACTGAAGAGGAGGGTGTAGCCGCAATAGGATAATCATTTTAATTATTCTTCATAAAAATTAAACTTTTTTCGGGGGGAACCTTAATTATCCCCCCGAAAATTACAAAAATGTTAAATTCTTCATAAAGTAACCCTCCCTCTAAAAAAATATTATCTATAAAACCCGCGAAAAACTTTATTATATCCGAAGAGGAAATTTAATGGATTTTAACGGGAACAGAGAAAGCGGCCTCCTTGAGGCATTAGGCAGGGAGTTTGTTAGCAGTAAAAAGAATATTAATATGCTCCTGCATAATGTATTTAAAATCGTTGTCCAATTTTATAGAATTGAACGGGGTATGATAAATATTTATCATAAGGATGAGGAAGAGATATCGGTTGATATCCATTACGGATATTCACATGAGGAGGTTGAACGTGGTGTATACAAGCCTGGAGAAGGTATTATCGGAACAGTTGTGCAGACCGGTACCCCTATAGTTATACCTGATATAAGAAATGAACCGCGCTTTTTGAACCGGACAGGGTCAAACAGAAATACTATTACTAACAGAATCTCATTTATATGTATCCCGATTATCATTGATAGCAGAATTATCGGAGCAATATCTGTAGATATAATAAACAATTCGGGGCGTGACCTTGCTGAAGAATACCATATGCTGACAACAATCTCGATCATGATATCGCAGGCTGTAAACAGCAGGATGGAGATCCTGGCAGGAGAGAAACGTCTCAAGCTTGAAAACGATGAACTCCGGAGAAAAGTCGAGGCCAGTACTCTCTCCTCAAAAATTATAGGCAAGTCCCGGGAGATTCGTGACATGTACGAGAAGGTACTTCTCGTGGCAGGTACAGACTCAACTGTTCTAATAACAGGGGAGAGCGGCACAGGGAAGGAGCTAATTGCTGACGCGATTTATGAAAACAGTAAAAGAAACGGAAAGCCCTATATAAAGGTGAATATAGCTTCTCTTCCCAAAACCCTGATAGAATCAGAACTCTTCGGTTACGAAAAGGGGGCTTTTACCGGGGCTGAAAAAACCCGTAAGGGGCGTTTTGAATTGGCAGACGGAGGAACTATTTTTATTGATGAGATTGGAGATCTTGACCTCTATCTACAGGTCCATCTCCTTCGTGTTCTTCAAAACAGAACTATAGAAAGGATAGGGGGGAGTGAAACAATAGCTGTAGATGTCAGAGTAATTGCCGCGACTCATCATGACCTTGAACAAAAAGTCGCAGCAGGGGAGTTCCGGAGCGACCTCTTCTACCGGCTTAACGTATTTCCCGTATATTCACCTCCGCTCCGTGAAAGGAAAGCTGATATTATGCTTCTGGCAGATCATTTTCTTGAATTCTATTCCACAAAAATGGGTAAGAGTATAAACAGGATCAGTACTGATGCCATAGATCTCCTTGTGAGCTATCACTGGCCCGGAAATGTGAGGGAGCTTGAAAACTGCATGGAGAGAAGTGTAATTCTCTGCTCAGAAGACACCGTAAGGAGCTTCCATCTACCGCCTTCACTTCAGAAATCCAGTGGAAGCGGAGGAGTGGGTACTCTTGAGGAGAGGACTGAGCAGTTTGAGAGAGAGATAATAATCGACAGTATGAAGGTTTCCGGCGGAAATGTCTCCAGGGCTGCAAAAGATCTCGGAACTACAAAAAGAATTCTCGGCTACAAAATGTCTAAGCTCGGTATTGATTACAGGCTGTTCAGAAACGGCAATGAGTTTTAGGTATCTGTTAAAAATAATACCAGATTGTTTCGTAGTCTGACGCATCTTCTCCGATTGCTTCAAGCCTTTTTAAATAGTCAAGTATAGGAACATCTGTACCTACATATGTTTTCTGAACAGCGACTTTCTTTTCCCATGGATGAAATTCGTACACCCGTGCGCCATTACTGCTTATTGAAATAAGATCTCTGTGCTGCCATGAGTTCAGAGGATTTTTCCCCAGTCCCGGAACATTATAAACAGGTTCATCTGTACGGACAAGACCGGGCATAAGTCTTGATTCTTCCTTCTGCTCCTGAAGCATCCTTGCGATAGGGATACGATATTCTATTGTTTCCAGTTTACCTTTCGGGTAGAATGAATAATATGGATCAACACCGCATAGCCTGATAAGACTACGGAGCCTTGCGGCTTCAAATCGCCTTGAAATATAGAAGGTGAAAACCATCTGGTTATAAACGGATATTCCGCGGTTTTTAATCTTTTCAATAGCTCTTAGAAAGTCGGGAGTCACTTCATAAGGGTGCTGTATGTGGGTCATCAGTGCAATCTCCCTTTTACCCGGTATCCTGAAAGATGCGAAAATATCGCAGATTTCATCTGTAAATCTCATTGGGAGTGTTACAGGGGTCCTTGTCCCTATCCTTATCCTCTCAACATGCTTTATAAGTGAAAGCTTTCTAAGAATATCTTCAATTCTTGAATCTGACATTACCAGGGGATCACCCCCTGTTACAAGCACTTCACTGATTGACTCATGCTGCTCTATCCATTTTATTGCCGCATTAAGCTGTTTCTCTTCTGCCATCGCTC
>CAZVFJ010000074.1:0-13641 GCA_964625825.1 uncultured Leptospirales bacterium
AATCCCGTCTTTTCATTCTTGAGCGTCAGCATGGCCGGTTTATTCACTCCACATTTAATAAACTTACTGATCACCTTGAAAATGGTGATCTTCTTGTATTTAACAATGCCAAAGTAATTCATGCAAGAATATTCTGTACCAGGGGAACAGGCGGCAAGCTTGAGATTGTCCTTGCCCAGAAAACAGATGAATTCAGATGGCTTGTAATATGTAACCGTACCAAAAGGCTCCGCTCCGGAGAAAAAATATATCCGGTTAAGAACAGCAATATAACCTTCACTGTAACAGGGAGAGAAGGGGAATATCTACTCATTGAGTCATCTGAAGCATTAAATGATGAACTCCTGGAAGAAATAGGTGAGATACCGCTCCCTCCATATATAAAACGGGAAAACGATCTCTCTGACTCTGAAAGATACCAGACAATATATGCGGCAGTAAGCGGAGCGGTAGCAGCTCCAACAGCCGGTCTTCATTTTACTGATAAAGTTTTCGACCAAATAAAATGTAAAGGTATTGATACGGCATATACAACATTATTTGTATCATGGGGAACATTTAGCCCGGTTAGAGATAATGACCTAAAAAAACATAAAATGCACACTGAGAGATATCTTCTTAATCCTGAAACTGCAACTAAAATTAATAAAGCTCGAAGTGAGGGCCGGAGGATTATTGCTGTTGGAACTACATCTCTCCGCGTTCTTGAAACTACATTTATTGATGGAATTAATATCCCGGGATCCGGAGAAACAGATATATTTATATATCCTCCATATAAAATAAAATCGATTAATGGACTTTTAACAAATCTGCATACTCCATATTCAACCTTGTTGATGCTTGTTTCAGCATTTGCCGGTCATGATCTTATGATGACTGCATATCGTGAGGCAGTTGAGAAACGATACAGGTTTTTTTCATATGGTGACGCGATGCTTATACTATAGGGAGTTAATTACTGATGAAAATAAGAGAGATTGTCAGCAGGATAGAAGAAAAATTCCCTTCGTGGATACAGGAGGATTATGACAATACAGGCTCCCAGGTGTTATTCCCCGATGAAGAATTACGGGATATTTATATATGTCTTGAAGCTGACCTGACAACAATAGATGATGCAGTAAATCAAAATTGCAACCTTATAATCTCACATCATCCGATGATATTCAGGCCTGTTAAAAAGATTAATTCAGAAGAGTCCGGCTCAAAACAAATAATCAGACTAATCCAAAATAAAATTTCGCTTTATTCATTGCATACAAATTTTGATAAAATGATGTATTCATATCTTTCAGATGTTGCGGGTTTTGAAGGTGGAGAGCTTCTTTTGAAAACCGGCATATTAAATGATAGTGAAATCGGTTTTGGATCAATTGTAACTTTAAAAAACAGTATAAGTTTTAAATCATTTATTGAAAAGGTAAAAGTTTCTTTAAAACTTGATTATCTTATATATTCCGGACCTCTTGATGCAGACTTGTGTAATGCAGTATTTATTAATGGCGCCGGAGGCGGAGCAATAGAAAAGATAATTAAGATGGTAAAACCTGACTGTATTGTTACCGGTGACGTAGGATATCATCATGTTAAATATGCTCTGGACAACAACGTTTGTGTTATTGATGCGGGTCATTTTGGCACTGAAATAATTTTTAAAAAGTTGCTTGCTGAAAGCATCAGAGATATTATGAATGTAAATAAATATAATGCAAAAGTATTAGTATCAGCAGTAGAAGAAAATCCGTTTAAAGTATACAGATAAAATGAATAATGAAATAAATATAATGATCGAACTTCAGCATTACTGGAATCTTGTGATGCAGAAAGAAGCCGAACTTGAGAGACACAAAAAGTCTATCCAGCTATGGGATAAAAGACTGGCAGACCTTAAAGAGACCGTAATAAAAAAAGAAAACATTCTGAAAAATGCCAGGCTTAAATCCAAACAATCAGAATTAAAACTAGAAGATATTGATGTAAGAATAAAAAAAATTGAACAAAGAAAAGACAGCCTTAAATCCGAAAGAGAAATTGAAGCCCAGAACAATGAGCTTAAAAGATTAAAAGAAGAAAAAGATTTACTGGAGAGTACCGTTCTTGAAATAATGGAGCAGATAGATGATGCAGAGAGTGAACTAAAATCTCTGGGAGCTGAACTATCTGAAACTGTTAAACAAACAGAGGAAGATATTACTTTGCTTAAAAGCAAAATAACTAAAGATGCAAATGATGCTCAGGAAAATAGAAATAAATTCAATGAAATGTTGAATGAGCTCTCGCCAGCAGTAAAAACAAGATTTGCAAAACTTATTAATTCAAAAGATGGGATTGGGATTGCCGCATTAAATGGGGAAATATGCAGCCACTGTAATTTTCAGGTTCCATCGGCAATCGTAGCTTCTACAGTGAAAAGAGAATCACTGAACACCTGCACAAATTGTGGAAGATTTATTTATTGATATGATATAAAGAGAGGCAAAATGCTGTTAAGCATAGATAGATTACTTCAACTCATTTCTGAAGGTAAAAGTATTGAAAAAATTTCCGAAATGGCTGATTGTGAAACGAATGATGTAATAAACCTTATTAGCGAAGCAAGAGAACTCCTTACAAGGCATGAGAAGGTTTTATCCAAAAGAAAAATTATTATAAAGAAAAAAGCAGATCCTGAATCATCACCACAGCAGACATACGATGATTCATATATACGGGAGCTTCTGAACGGAGCTGAACTTTCGGCTATACCTGTAAATAATCCTATTACTATGTATATTGACGGTGAATCAGAAGATGACCCTGGGCATGCGGGAATAGGGATCGTTATATTTGACAATGAGAACAGACAGATAGGTAAAGTTTCAGATTATATCGGATTGCGTACAAAAGCAGTCTCTGAATATATTGCCCTCATACGTGCATTGAAACTCGCAAAATATTTCCAGGCAAGTGAAGTAAAAATCAGAACTGATTCTGAAAATATTTTAAGACACCTTACCGGAAAATTAAAAGAAAAAAATAATGAGATGCAAAAATTTATCGATGAAGTACAATCTATCATAGCGAAAACAAAAAATTTCAGGCTGGAACAGATATCAAAAAGCCAGAATGACAAAGCTGATTTTCTTGCCAAAAAAGGATCTGAGAAGTACAGATAATCGAATGAAACAAAACTGGCAGATTGCTGATGAGGCAGATGAACAATCCTTAAAACTTTATGAATCATTCGGCATAAATAAAACTATCGGAGCTATCTTATTTGCGAGGGGGCTCCGCGATAAAGAAGCTGTTTCAAGTTATCTTTTCCCCGAGTTAAATAATCTCCACAGTCCGTTCTTGATGAAAGGCGTTTCTGAAGCAGTCAGCAGGATAAGAAAAGCTTTTTCTAACGAAGAAAAGATTTCTATTTTTGCAGACTCAGATCTTGACGGTATTACTTCACTTACAATACTTTACGATCTTTTTACAAAATGCGGTTCAACACCATTTATCAGATACCCCCGGGACAAAGAAGGGTATGGGCTAACATGCGACATAATCGACGAATTCATCAATGCAGGAACAAATCTTCTGATTACAGTAGATTCCGGAATCAGAGACATTGAAGAGATTGCATACGCAAAAAAAAATGGAATTGAAGTAATAATAACAGACCATCATGAACCTGATTCAATATTCCCTGATGCGATTATAGTTAATCCTAAAATGCCTGACTGTTCATATCCATTCAGGGAACTTGCAGGTGTCGGAGTTGCATTTAAGCTCGCTCAAGCCGTTCTATTCAGTTATACTAAAAGTTATAATCAGCGCTTTGTTCTGCTAAACTATTATAATAGCAAATTTGTTTTTCAATTTATTCTTAATGGCATAAATTCTGAAGCCACTGAAATAACTTCTGATTCCCTGAATGAATTTTTAAATTCTACAATAAAAGATAATGACTATATAATACTTGCAGATAATATCCCGGAACAAATTTACACGATATTCAAGAAGATAAACCCCGGAATTAAAGTTAATACTCTTCTAAGCATTTCAAAAACTATTACCGGCACTAATTTTGAAAACCACAATCTAATGATGAAAGAACTTCTGAATATTTATAAAATTAACAGTTCTTTACATAGTATTGAAGATCTTACTTCCAGGATCTTTCTTGAACTGCAAATGAGAAGTTCAAAAAAAAGAATTGAGCGGCTTCAGATATATATAGCCCTGGCCGCTGTTGGTACAATTGCTGATATCATGCCTCTTTTTGGTGAAAACCGTAATATTATAAAATATGGCCTTGAAGTAATAAAAAACGGAAATGGCCATGGTGGAATTCAGGCACTTATAGGTAATTCTGAAGCGACAGCTAAAACTATTGGCTGGGATGTTGCTCCGCTTCTTAATGCACCTGGAAGACTTGGAGAAACAGCTCTTACTGTAGACTTTTTCCTCAATGATGATTCTGAAAAAATATATGAAATTATTAAAGAGATAGAAAAGCTTAACAGGGAAAGGAGAAAAATGGTTACATCTGTAACTGACCGGATAAAATTGGAAATTTCGGCTGACCCGGATATTAATAATAGAAATCTCTACTTCTACATGGGAAAGGATATAAAAAGCGGACTCGCGGGACTGATTGCAAGCCGGATTGCAGATGAATTAAAAAAACCGGTTATAATTGCGGTTGAAGAACCTGATTCCGAAATGGTTAAAGGTTCAGGAAGAAGTTATAATGAATTTAATTTTTTTAAATATGTTGAACCTTTTTCCAATTTGTTTGAAAAGATAGGGGGGCATGCCCAGGCATTCGGGTTTACCGCAAAAAAAAATTTAATGTATAAAATCATTGATGTAATAAATGATTCAATAAATGATGAATTTCAGAAAGAACCAAATTTAAAAATTGATACTCTTATAGATATAAATGAAATCAACTTATCCCTGATTGATAAAATAACTCTTTTTGAACCATTTGGTAAATGTAACGAAGAACCTGTTTTTGTAATTAAAAATATAATTTTAGAAAATTTCTCAAAATTCGGCAACAGTGAAAATCACGGAAGATATTTACTTAAAAACGAAATTTATGCAATAGGGTGGAATATGGCCGAAAAGATGGAATTATACATGAGTAAAAATGCACCTGTTGATATTGTATGTAATCTGGAAAAAAATACATTTATGAATAGGACAACGCCACGTCTTAAAATAATAGATATTGACTTAAGTTAACATTTTAGTCTTGTCTAAAAAAAAAATTGACTTCTTTTATATGTTAATATAATATTTTTGATATAAATATAAATGGTAATAATATGGAAATAGATATACAGGAAAAAGAACAGTCTGTAATGATAAAAGTTGTTGGTGACATCGAAATGATGTCTATTAAAGTTTTTAAACAGAAACTTTTTGAAATAGGACAGAATACTGATAAAAATATTGAGATAGATTTATCTAATGTGGATTATATAGACTCTTCAGGAGTTGGAGTGCTTATAAGCCTTTTAAAGCTACAGAAAAAAAAGGAAAAAGAACTGATAATCGAAAAAGTAAGCTCCAAAGTACTTAATGTGCTGAAGCTTAGTTCCTTATCTGATGTATTTAACCTCTGATATGATTAATCTTAGAATCGGAAACGGATTTGATGTTCATGCTTTTAAACGTGATAGAGACCTTATAATTGGAGGTGTAAAAATACCTCATAGCGAAGGGCTCGCTGGTCATTCAGACGCAGACGTATTAACCCATGC
This sequence comes from uncultured Leptospirales bacterium, assembly GCA_964625825.1. Taxonomy (GTDB): domain Bacteria; phylum Spirochaetota; class UBA4802; order UBA4802; family UBA5550; genus UBA5550. The sequence goes on from CAZVFJ010000074.1 coordinate 5,748, forward strand.
CATAATTGATTCTCTTTTAAGCCCGGCAAATCTTGGTGATATTGGGAAAATGTTCCCTGACACAGATCCAGCCTATAAAAATATCAGCAGCATTCTTCTTCTCGAAAAAGTTTATCAAAAATTGGTAGATGCGGGATTTATTATAATCAACATTGATTCTGTAATTATCTGCGAAAAACCAAAAATTGCTTCATACACTGATCAAATGAAATCAAATCTATCTAATGCAATGCATAATGATGTTTCACCTGAATCCATAGGCATAAAAGGAAAAACAACCGAAAAACTGGGATTTACAGGAAAAGGGGAAGGTATTGCTGTATATACTGTCTCACTTCTTCAAAAAAGATAAATTCAACTTATATTAGATTATTCCATAATTAAATATGTATTGATTATTTAAATTTTTCTAATGAGACATAATATATCTTATCGGAAGTTATAAAAGCAAAAGTAACAGATATAAAAATTTATCTCTCCTCCGATTCTTTAGTAATTATAGTAATGGAATAATACTCATCTGAATCGAGCTGCCTTTCATACTCATAATAATCGTCTATAGAAATAATAAACAGCCATCCTTCTCCATAAGGATCGCTGTTTATTATTTCAGGTGATTCTATACAGTTATTATTTATTTCCATTATAACTCCATCAAAAGGAGCTTTAATGATAATTGAATTCCGAAGTGATTCAAAAAATAAAATTCTTTCACCGGAATAGACTTTCATATTCAGTATATTCCTGATATATTCAAGAAAAACTATATTCCCCGTTTCAACTGTCAGATATTCCGTTATTCCGCATCTTACTAATCCAGGTTCAAAAAATTCCATCCAGAGATGTTCTTCATTATACTTATAATTCCCAGGGAGAACATTCAAATCATCCTCTAGTTCATACATCATTTTATAACCTGTTTTACTTTACTTATCAGAGAATAGTTCAAGAAGATTTTCAGCCTGAATTCTATAGCGCCCTTTATCGTTCTCTGCCAGTAGTTCATTCAGGAGATTGCGGGATAAATCATAATTTTTCATCTCATTATATATAATAGCCAGTTCAAGTTTACTCTTCTGCACAAATTCATTTTTTTTATTTTCATCTTCTAAAACTTTCTGATAATATTTTATTGAGCCGCTTCTGTTATTATTGTAAAGAAGACTTAGTTTACCAAGATAATAATTTGTTTCTGTACTATATTCATTTTCACTTATGGAAAGTTTATAAAAGCTCAAATATGATTGTCTGTTCGCGCCTGTTTCAAAAAAAAGTTTTCCTGAAAGATAATTAACATAATCCTTATTCTGTTCATAAGGAGCCAGCAATTTAACATACTTGTTAAAAGAAAAAACATCTTTCTGGTTATAATAATAGAGCATATTAAGGAGTAGCACCTTTTCAGTAAACCTTGTTTCAAGAATAAAATTCAACCTTGAAAGTGTTATCTCAGCCCCTCTCTTCTCTTTCCCATTATAGAAATGATTTATTATTATAAGACAGTCTCTAGCCGCTACATTTTCTTTAAGTTCGACCTGGTTAAGGAGATTCAGCGAAAGCTCATAGTCTCCTGTTTCCGCATAGATCTCAGCAAGAGAGATCCTTCCCTTCTCCTTGAGAGGTTCTTCTGCTCCTGAAACAAGAACCATATTATACAGATTTTTTGCTGCATCATAATTTTTGATATTTGCATAATAATCTGCTAATAATATTTGCATTTCTCTTTGTAAATTTTCTCTATCAACAAGATTATCAATCATCTCTGAAACTGCTTTTATATCACCTGTCCTTATTGTGCTATCAATAAGCATTTTCACGTCATTATTATTAAGATCAGCGATATTTAACCATCTTAATGTTAAATAAACCTGCTCATAATTATTAAGATTGTAATAACTCCGTGCCTGCAGCAAAGGAAGTTCTTTCCATTGAATTTCATCAAGGATCGGAATTTTTATATTTTTAATAATTTCTATTACTCTTCCATAATCCCTGATATTATAATTTGCCTGAAGTAAATTATAATAAGCAATACCTCTGCTTTCATCCGAATTGCTATTTAAATACTTTTCATAAAAGATGATTGCTTTTTCATATTTTTTGTTTTCAAAATTACTGTTCCCGTAAAGCAGGTTAACCGTAGAGGTGTAGGATGATTCAGGATATTTATACTGAAGAATATTAAAATAATTCTGTGCTTTTTTTACATTATTCTCAAACATACTTTTTGCCAGCATAAAAAGTATTTTATCTACATTTGTATATTTAGGATATTTATTTATTAATATATTTACTTCTTTTTCAGCTTTCTTCAAATCCGCTTCTGAAATATAAATTTCTGCGAGAAGATAATGAGCTTCAAATAATTTGTTTACACCTTTTTTTAAAATATAATTCTCGAGATAGCTGACAGCTTCATCAATTCTTTTCTTTTTATAACTGACTAATGCCATATAATAATCTGTATCACTCAAAAATTTTGAAAAAGGATTATCTCTCTTTATATTATTAAAAATTTCAAGAGCAGCATCAAGCTCACCTTTTTGAAGAAGGACAACTCCCCTCATAAACTTTATTTCATCGATATTCTGATCATAGGGATATTTTTCTGTATATTTTAATATAACAGAATCAGCCTTATCATATTTTTCAGTTTTCATGTATGCTCTCGCAAGGAGCAGAAGTATCGTTATATTCAGTTCATTATCTTCGACTGACTGATATTTTTCAGTATAAGTTATTGCTTTATACGGATCGTTATCAAGATAAAACTCAGCCAAAAGGATTGCACTCTTTATTGATAAAGTAGGATTTGCGGAGTCCTCCCAAAGTGCATGAAGGATTTCAATTCCTGATTCAGGTTTGTTTCCCGCAAGAAGAATTCTACCAAGCTCAAACATTCCAGCATTATAATATTCAGATTTTTTCCCTATAAGCTGAAAAACTTCAAGCTCAGACTTTGCGGAGATTTCTCTCCCCATACTCATATATGATAAAGCTCTGAAGTAATATACATCGAAAAATGGATATGTTTCCGTGAGTTCTTTTGGAATTGCGTTAAGCGCAAGTATTGCTTTTTTATGTTCATCCTGTAACTGGTAAATCCTCCCGACAAGAAGCCTGCTCTCAGCCTTATTCTGAGAATTAATTCTTGCACTTAAAAGCGGAAGGAGTCTTTCAAGGGCACGCTGATAATCTTTATTTTGATATAAGGCCCTGCCGATCTTCAGCACAATCTGTGCATTCTGATCCATGTCTGTACTATTCTTAATTGATTTTTCCCATTCAATTATTGCTTCCTCATATCGTTCCTGACTGAAATAAATTGTGGCTATTCTATCGTGAGCAGTTAATATAAGAGAAATATCAGTAGTTTTTTCAAGGAATCGGTTATACTCTTCTATAGCCTTAAGTGAATCTTTGAGATAATAATATGATTCAGCTATCCAGAATCGGGATTCAATCCTTAAACTCTCAGTCCTGCACTTCGTAAGAAAACTGTTAAATTCAAAAATAGCAGCTTTATATTTATTCTGCTGATATACCGTCCGAGCAAGATAAAACCAGGCTCTATCCCTGAAATCATCATCATTCTCTAAAGTCTTCCTGAAAAGAAGTTCCGCAGATGAATAGTTTGCGGCTTTGAACGCCTCAAGTCCCTGATTAAAAATTACTTTTGAATCGAATGCGGCAGAAAGCATAAAAAAATAACCGCATATTAACAATATATTTAAAGTTAGAATAAATCTTTTCATGATGAAATATTTCCGATTATGAGTTGGTTAAACTTTTATTTTTAATTCAGACTAATTAAATTCCCCAAACTTTAATTTAGTATTAAAGATTTCAGGTATTTTGTAAATATCTTCTTATAAAATTTATCGCATAAAGGCTTGAAAAAGTTCTTATCCGCTCTCTGTCACCCTTAAAAAACTCTTTTTTTGTAATCAATTGCTCACCTATGCAAAAGCCAAAACAGACAGTCCCTACAGGCTTAATATCAGAACCACCGCCAGGACCGGCAATCCCGGTTACAGAGATTCCAATATCTGTACAGAAAAGTCTTTTAATCCCGAAAGCCATTTCAGCAGCAACTTCTTCGCTTACAGCTCCATGCGTATCGATAAGATCGCTGGGAACAGCAAGTATCCCTGTTTTTATTTTATTACTATAGGCTATAACTGCTCCAGTAAAAACTTCGGATGAACCTGCAACATCAGTAAGTCTTTTACCTATAAGCCCGCCTGTACATGACTCAGCTGTTGCGATAGTGAGATGCCTGGACTTCAATAAAGCAATCAATTCATCTTCAGGTGATGTAAATTCATCAGGTATAATAAAATTTAGAAATTCAGTTTTTATCGAATTATAAATTTTATCTTTATCACGGAATTTGTCATCAGTAGATACAATAATTAATTCACATATTCCTGATTTGGCCGATACTCCCCACTTAATATGTTCCGGAAACTCGAGATTATTTATTTTACTATTTATATCTGATTCCCTGATTCCGGTTAACCTGAATTGCAGTCTGTTCCCTTCTGAAAAATTAAATTTTTCCTTTAAATAAGGAAAAACTTCTTCATCAAACATCTTCTCCGCTTCAGCAGGTACACCAGGGATAGCGATAAAAGTCTTTCTATCATGTTCTATAACAAATCCAGGAGCAAGCCCTTTTCTGTTTTTCAGTATATAAGCACCTTCCGGAACAGACGCCATTTTAAAATCTTTTTCAAAAATTTTCATTCCCATTGAATTAAAAAAATCTTTTATCCTTTGCTCTGAAAACGGATCCCTGTATTCTTTCAGATTGAAAAAGCGGCATAGAGCTTCAACGGTATAGTCATCATCAGTTGGTCCGAGGCCACCGGTTATAATTATAATATCCGCCTCTGACTGAGATGAGTTTAAGGCGGAGATTATTGAATCTATATTGTCTCCAACCGTGATATGCCTCACAACAGTTATATCAGTTCCAAAAAGCCTCCAGCTTACAAATGCACTGTTAGTATCAGCTGTAGTGCCGTAGAGCAATTCATCGCCAGTTGTAATTATAACTGTTCTAATCATTGTATCAACTACATTATCTCAGGAGCTGATACTCCAAGTATTTTTAAACCATTTTTAAGAACAATCACTATTGACCTGCAAAGAGCAAGTGATGCCTGAGTATTACCTGGATCATCAGAGAGAATTCTGTGTTCAGTATAAAACCTGTGGTAAGACTGCGCCAGTCTCATCAGGAATGTTGCGATCTTGTGAGGCTCAAAATTTTCCGCCGCATCAATTATCTCTTCAGGAAATTTTGCCATCTGTTTCATGAGAGTAATTGCTTCTTTATTATCAAGATACTCAATATTAAAGTCTGAAACATCGGAGTTTATACCCCGTTTTTCAGCCTCCCTGAATATTGAGCATATTCTGGCATGAGCATATTGAAGATAGAAAACTGGATTTTCAGAGCTGTTTTTCTTTGCAAGAGAGAGATCAAAATCGAGGTGACTATCAAGAGATCTCATTATAAAAAAATACCTGGAGACATCAACACCTATTTCGTCGATAAGTTCTTTCATTGTTGAAAAATTACCAAGTCTTTTCGACATCTTCACAGATTCTCCATCCATGATAAGGTTAACCTGCTGGGAAATCAGAACCCTGAATTTTTCTTTTTCAAGACCGAGAGCCTGTACTGCCCCTGAAAGCCTTGCTATGTAACCGTGATGGTCCGGCCCCCATATGTCTATGATCCTGTCGTAACCACGCTTTATCTTATCATAATGATAAGTAATATCGGCCATAAGATATGTGGGCCTCCCGTCATCCCTTACAACAACCCGGTCTTTATCATCACCGAATTGAGTTGATCTGAAAAATTTTTTATTATCTTCTGTAAATATAAAGTCTCCACTTTCCAGTTTGCGATATGCTTTGTCAACATCGCCTTCCTTATGGAGAGTACTCTCCCTGAACCATGTTTTGAAATTTACATTAAATGATGATAAGTCTCTTTGCTGGGAAGCTACATTGTATTCGACAGCCTTACTCGCTGAGAACTCGACCCTCCCCTCTTCATCGGCCAGAGCATCAAATTCCGGGGCATGATTCTGTATAATCCATTCTGCAATATCTTTTATATACCCGCCATGATATCCGTCATCAGGAAAAGCAGTACTTTCTCCACGTAATTCACGTATCCTTGAAAGAACAGATTGTCCCAGAAGATTAACCTGGTTACCAAAATCATTTACATAAAATTCCCGATCTACATAATCCCCATTAGCTTCTACAAGGTTTGAAATTGTATCTCCGATTGCGGCAGCCCTTGCTGATACAACATTAAGAGGACCGGTCGGGTTCGCCGAAACAAATTCAATATTATATTTCAGCGGGTTCTGTTTTACTCTCCTTCCGTACTCCTCTCCCTTTACTATAATATCAAGTGTTATCTTCTTCAGATAGCTCAGGGATATGAATATATTGATAAATCCAGGTTTTACTATTTCAATCTCACCGATAAGGCCATCAATTTTTAAAAGATGCTTTTTAAGTATTTCACCAATCTCCAGTGGAGAACGTTTAATAAGCCTGGCTGACTCAAGTGCTACAGGTGTAGAATAATCTCCAAATTTAGCCTCTTTTGGATATTCAATTTTTATGACAGGATATTCTGCTTCCGGGAGTTCCCCAGCTGAGATTGCTTCTTTTAATGCTTCAAAAATCAGGTTATATAGTTGTTCTTTAATATTCAAATGATTTACCTCTTGTGTACCTATTTTGAAAATGAAGATTCGGCATAAAAACCGGTAAGCTTTATAAAAACTTAACATACACACCATTTGTCAATCATATTTATTCAATTTAAAAAATCGATACATCAAACTGTTTGTAACTATATTATTTTCATAGCCGGCCCTAATCTCAGTTATTGTTATATTAAAAAAATCTTGACTAATTGCTTTTTTATGGATAATAATTTTAATATAAAATCATCAACGGATAATATCATGAATGGAATAATCATTATAAACGAAAACATTACGGTTATTCTGACAGTACTGCTCGGAATAGCTATTCTTATCGGTTCAGCATTTGCCGGAAAATTTTTAGCAAAAAAACTTGAGAAGAGTGAATGGCTCTTCTTTTTTACCGGTCTTTTCACCGGGCCTGTCGGCCTGATTTTTTTAATAGTTCTGTTTAAACTTCCTGAAAAATTTATTGGAATATTTATTTCTTTTTTTATTTTTCTGCTTATTGTTCTTTTCTACACTCAGACAACAATTCTTTCAGGACTCGAATGGGGTTCTATAGACTTCAGATTTTATCTCAGAGATCCATCTCAGGCATCAGTAAAGCTTGAAGATGGTGTCAGGATGAACAAGATCAATCCACGCGCAAGAAAAGATATTATAATTATCGGGATCGACGAAGGTACAATCAGGGAATTCTCCGATCAGGGAATTCAGTGGCCTTTCCCATGGGAGATACATTCAAGGGTCACAGATTATCTTTCTACCGGTAAACCTCTTGCCATACTCTACGATATAATGTTTCTTGATAAAAAGGATGGGGAGAAAGAACTTGCAGAATCCCTCAGAAAACTGAAAGTTGGGTTCCTCGATTACCCCTTTGAGACAAAAGAGGTTGATGTTGCATACAATGATATCGAAGAGAGAATAGCGCTCCTCAACAAAGTCCGCTTTCCTGTTGACCCTGCGGATATGACCAATCAGCTTGTTGAAGAAGTTACCCCCCCTACCACGGACCTGATAAAAGCATCAAAGGGGCTTGGATTCGCAAATGTATTTCCCGGCAGAGACGGAATAAACAGAACCGTACCGCTTATTGTAAAATATAATGGATGGTATTATCCTAATATTGATCTTGTTGTTGC
>CAZVFJ010000075.1:0-4477 GCA_964625825.1 uncultured Leptospirales bacterium
ACTGGTATGCAAAACCTCTATAACGCTATTGAACAGATAAGCCAGGGAAATCAGAATCTTTCACAGCGCACTACCGAGCAGGCTTCGTCCCTTGAAGAGATAGCATCAACAATTGAAGAGGCAACCGCAGCAATTTCCATGAATACAGATAATTCAAGGCATGCCAATACCACTTCAATTGCATCATATGAATTCGCAGAAAAAGGTGGTGAACTTATAAATTCTGCTGTATCCTCTATTAATGAAATAAGTGACTCAAGCAAAAAGATTGAGGAGATAATTAGTGTTATAAATGAAATATCATTTCAGACAAATTTACTGGCCTTAAATGCTGCTATTGAGGCTGCAAGAGCTGGTGAACAGGGAAGAGGTTTTGCTGTTGTAGCAGGCGAGGTAAGAAACCTGGCACAGAGAGCGACAGCAGCTGCAAAACAGATATCTGAACTCATAAGTGATTCGGTTAGAAGGATTGAAAAAGGGACAGAAGAGGCTAATAACAGTGGAGAAGCGATTAATGAGATTATCAGATCCAGTAAAAATGTTTCTCAGCTTATTTCTGAAATTACTGCCGCAAGTGATGAGCAGAAATCCGGCATAGATCAGATTAATGCCGCGGTTATGGAACTGGATAATATGACTCAACAGAATGCTGCTCTTGTCGAGGAGACAGCTTCCGCAAGTGAAGAGATGGCCTCACAGGCACTTGAATTGATGAATATGACAAAAGTTTTTACTATAGGTTCTACAACCAAAGTTGTGTAAAAGCTTATTATTAAATCAGGCTTCCTCATTTATGGGAAAAGCACTGGTAAGTAACAATTTATTGTGTTGACATTATTTCGATAAAAAAATAAAGAGAATCTATATTGCGCCCGTAGCTCAGTGGATAGAGCGTCGGACTTCGAATCCGTGCGTCGGGGGTTCGACTCCCTCCAGGCGCGAATAGCTTATAAAAAATCCCTGATTATTTCAGGGGTTTTTTGTTTTATAAACCTGGCGGCAAGTATTTTATCACAGCATATTGTATTGCTATTCTATCTTTTTAAGAAATGCAATTGCTTCATTTTCTGTATTAAATATATCAAACATTTCATTAAATTTTACAATCGTGAATATTCTCCCGACAGTATCATTCATGTTGCAGAATACGAGTTTTCTGTCCCTCTTTTTTAAAGTTGCCATTATAGAAATAAGAATACCAAGACCTGAACTACTGATGTAGTTTACATTTTCCAGGTTAACAAGAAAATGTTTGGTTGTTTCAACAGAAATTAGTTCATTAAACTCATTTTTCGTAGATGCAGTAAAATAAATATCAAGATTCCCCTGAAGATATATAATTATTACATTTTCATTTTTTTTAAAATCAAGTTCCACTTTTTAACTCCATAAATCCAATACTCAATAACGACTGTTATGAAATAATATTTTTATATTGGATTTTATTTATATAACGAATGCCGGTGTAGTTGAGAAAAATCATTTTCTATCATGATTTTTTGGTAATATATGTGAAATATAAATCTACCTGACATGTGGAATATAAATTATGTAAGTATACATTATACTAATTATCTGGCAATAAATTAATTTTAGGATTATCAGGTTTTATATCGGTTTATTACTGGATACTTCATTATTAATATGTAGAAATATAATTGGAATCTTAAGCGAGCCATCAAGGAATTAAGCAGAACATTTGTCCTAAACAAATTTATAAATATAGGAAACCCCTTCAAATTACCGGAGTTTCCTATATTTATTATTCCTATTCTACTTTTGGAAGCCCATCGAATCCTTTTTGCAAATCGGCATCTGTAGGAATGTAATCTGTCATTGTCCCTTCGTTATATTGCATATAGGCGTGCATATCAAAATAACCTGTGCCTGTGAGACCAAAGAGTATTGTCTTAGCCTCACCAGTTTCCTTACATTTAAGCGCTTCCTGAATTGCACAATAGATAGCGTGAGAAGATTCAGGTGCGGGAAGGATCTGCTCCTTTTGACAGAACAGGGTTGCTGCTTCAAAAACTTTGTTTTGCTCCACTGATATTGCATCCATATAACCATCGTGATAAAGTTTGGAAAGTATGGGGGACATCCCATGATAACGAAGTCCACCGGCATGATTCGCAGAAGGAATGAAATCACTGCCAAGAGTGTACATCCTGGCAAGCGGAGTTATTTTCCCGGTATCACAAAAATCATAAGCATATTTTCCACGAGTGAGTGACGGGCATGAAGCCGGTTCAACGGCTATAAATCGGGAATTACTCCTGCCGGTTAATTTGTCCTGCATGAATGCCGACATTAGTCCGCCAAGATTAGATCCACCTCCAGCGCAGCCAATTACTATGTCAGGGTATTCCCCTATCTTCTCCATTGCAACTTTACTTTCAAGGCCAATAATTGACTGATGCAGTAATACCTGATTTAGAACAGAACCAAGAGCATAGCGGCAGTTTTCATTTTTTAGAGAAAGTTCTATGGCCTCTGAAATCGCGCAGCCTAGACTACCGCCGGTATCAGGATCCTTCGCAAGAATAGCACGACCAACCTCTGTTGTATTAGAAGGACTAGGTATGATTTTTGAACCATAAGTTTCCATCACAGCTTTCCGGAACGGTTTCTGCTGGAATGATACTTTGACCATAAATACAGTCAAATCAAGGCCAAAATAAGCACAGGACATAGCAAGCGCAGTTCCCCATTGTCCGGCTCCTGTTTCTGTTGTCAGAGATTTAAGCCCCTGAGCTTTTGCATAATAGGCCATTGCAGAAGCTGCGTTTAGCTTGTGACTGCCTGAAGTATTATTTCCTTCAAATTTAAAATAGATTTTTGCTGGTGTATCCAGCGCTTTTTCAAGGTTATAGGCACGAATCAAAGGAGATGGCCTGAACATTTTGTAATAATCCAGGATTGGACCCGGAATATCGAAAAACCTGGTTGTTGTATCCATTTCCTGTTTACAAAGTTCTTCGCAAAATATCGGATATAAATCCTCTGTCTCTAATGGTTTAAGTGTTCCCGGGTTTAGCAAAGGGTCATGTTGTTCTTTCATATCTGCCCGAACATTATACCATTGTGTAGGCATTTCATCTTCAGTGAGATAGGTTTTATACGGAATTTTTGCCATTTTTTTACTCCTTAGGTTTTGTTGAAATAGGAAAAATTGTTATCGAAGCAAATAGTTTTTTTATATTTCTATATATAGAAACGTTTCTATTGATAGAAACATAGATGTCAATAATATTTTTGGAAAATTTGGAAATTTATTCTGAATTATTTTGATATATCAGGTAAGATATTTATTCTGCACGCAATACCTCACATGCAGTACTGATCCGTTTTATCGAACGTTCCTTCCCGAGAGCGCTGAGACTTTCAAAAATGCCGGGTGATACTGAACGTCCTGAAATTGCCGCACGGATTGGCATAAAAAGCTGTCCATCAGTGAGGTTGAGTGACTGTGCAATTTCACGGAGAGATGATTCAATTGTCGCAACTGAAAAATCAGTACAATGTTCAAGAGATTCTTTTACCGCGGAGAGGATCTTCAGTGTTGTTTCGGTATCCATTTTTTTGGGAATCAGAACCTTCTTTTCCGGAACGGGTATATCATCCAGAAGAAAGATATCAAGCAGATCCGGAGCGTCACTTAATAGCTTTAGCCGCTCCTGCACAAGAGGTATAATTGATACGAGATATTCAAAACTTTCATCAGGACAGGGAGTGGGAAGTAGTCCGCTTTTCTGAATAAAAGGAAGACAGCGCTCCGCAAGATTTTCGGGTGAGAGGGTGCGGATATACATCCCGTTAAACCACACAAGTTTATCCGTGGAAAATTTAACAGGAGAAGCATTGACCCTTTCAAGGCTGAATTCTTTCGCCGCATCTGCCATTGAAAAAAGCTCTCTTTCCGTTCCGGGATTCCAGCCGAGTAGAAGAAGAAAATTGAAAAGAGCTTCAGGGAGATATCCCTGTTCGCGGTATTCCTTTACACTTGTAGCCCCATGACGCTTGCTAAGTTTTCCTCCATCAGGGGAAAGAAAAATTGAGAGGTGCGAGAATACAGGAATCTGCCATCCAAAAGCCTGGTACAAAAGGACATGTACAGGAGAGCTTGAGATCCACTCTTCACCTCTGAGTACATGCGTAATTTTCATCAGGTGGTCATCGATAATATTCGCAAAATGATATGTTGGATATCCGTCTGACTTGATCAGGATGAGATCTTCAAGGGTAGAATTTTCAAAAGAACAGTCACCCCGGATTGCGTCTTTCACAACGGTTGTGCCTTCAAGTGGTGTTTTAAACCGAAGGACACGCCTGGCTGAGGTACTTTCCAGCTCTCTCCTTTCGTCGTCAGATAGATCACGGCAGTGACGGTCATACCCGATTTTCTGTTTTGAAATTTCCTGTTCATGACGAACTTGCTGTAAACGCTCGGATGAACAGTAGCAGTAATAAGCTTTCC
>CAZVFJ010000075.1:4487-8245 GCA_964625825.1 uncultured Leptospirales bacterium
GCATATTTACGATAGATGTCAAGACGCTCAGACTGGGAATAAGGACCATACTCTCCGCCGCATTCAGGACCTTCGTCCCATTCAAGACCAAGCCAGCGCAGGCTTGTCATAATGTCGGTAAGTGAATCAGGCACAAACCGGTTTCTGTCGGTATCCTCTATCCTGAGAATAAATTTTCCCCCGGTATTTCTGGCAAGAAGCCAATCGTAAATGGCGGTTCTTGCGCCGCCTATATGAAGATATCCTGTAGGACTTGGTGCAAAACGGACGCGAATGTCACTCATTATTTAAACTCCAGTTTATTGAATTCGAAGCTCCTCTGTCTCAGTAAATCCGTGCAGAGAGAACACTGCTTAAAATTGATGGAATGAGTTTTTATGTCTACGATAAAATTATCATAAATTATAACTGATTCCTGTAAAAAAATGAGACGTATGCCGGGATACGTCAACCACGTTTTAGTACAATGCACGGTTAATCATCAGTATTCTTTAAAATCAGATTATTATCTGTCATTTGTTTCATTGAAAAATATTTATAATTATAGCGGAGTATACTATTACAAATTTCTTTGAAACATCGGATATGCAGGACACTAATGGATTTCAAAATCAAACATATGAATTATTTGACAAATATTTCTTTTTATATATCTGTTAATTATTTTTTAAGAATATTATTTCTGTGTATCTATTACAATTTAAAGAAATGAAAAATAATTTATTTCATTCGTCTTCAGCGGCCAGGATATAAAATATTCTTTATAAAAATTAAATATTGTTCTTTTATATAAAAATTAAATTTATGGGTTGATAATTAACAATGAAGATTGATTCTAACGAAATTGATGAAGGTGAAAAATATATCGGTTACAGGGAAGCCCTTGATATCATCGCATCCAATGTCCGGCTATTAGATGTTGAAGAACTTTCTCTCGGTTTGTGTACAGGGCGTATTGCTGCAATTGACATGGCCGCACTTGTGAGCTATCCCTCCATAGACGTATCTCTTAAAGATGGTTTTGCTGTTAAGTCTACTGATGTTGCTTATGCGGTCAGGGATAATCCGGTGTGTCTGAAAGTTGCCGGATCTGCATTTGCAGGTAATAAATTTGATGGAGAAGTGAAAGATGGCTGTGCAGTTAAAGTATGCTCCGGTTCCGAGATACCCGTCGGCGCAGATGCGGTAGTTTCTGGTGAGTTCTGTGGAGAAGTCTCACGGGGAGAGGTTATTATTAAAGCTGATGCCGGGCCGGGGAGGAATATACTGCGAACCGGCAGCGAGGTTAAAGCGGGAACAACTATTTTAAAGAAAGGTGAAAAACTCTTACCAGGAAAACTGGGATTAGCGGCGGCAGCAGGTATTAGCTTGATAAGCGTACACCGTCGTCCGCGTGTAGGTATTATTAGTATCGGTGATGAAGTTGTAACTCCCGGGTCAAAACTTAATGCAGGCCAGCTTTATGCCAGTAACATGGTCACTATGCAGGCATGGCTGGCTTCTTTCAATATTTCCTGTGTTACTTCTATTGTTAGTGATGATAAAGATAATATAATGATAGAGCTGAATAAACATTTAGCTGATGTCGAAGTTATTCTGACCAGCGGAGGTGCCTGGGGAAGCGAGCGTGACCTTGTAATCGGAGTTTTGGAAAAACTTGGCTGGCAGGAATTGTTCCACTACGTACGCATGGGACCAGGTAAGGGAATCGCTTTCGGATTTTTGGGAAATATACCGATATTCTGCCTGCCGGGTGGACCGACCAGCAATGAAATGGCTTTTCTGCAAATGGCATTACCCGCGATATTATCTATGAGTGGTGAAAGCAGTCACCCTCTTCAGATTATATCTGCCAGACTTACTGAAGATGTGCCAGGCCGCCATAAGGCATGGACGGAATTTAAAGATGCAGTTGTAACTTTTGATGAAGAAGTCAATTATTCAGTGTCACCCTACAAAAACAAAAGCCGTTTACAATCAATAGCCAGTGCTAACGCCCTTATATGCATTCCGGAAGGCCGGGAATTTTTAAGCAAAGGAGAAGTTATACCTGTGCAGTTGCTCAAAATGAGGTTGGACAATTTATAATATTTATATTTTAATAATAGTAAACCCTTCTCGTTTTTATTTACTTAATGTCAATATGATTTTTGTTGTAAGTATAATCCCTGATTTATTCAGAAGATCTTATATATTCCAATAACAATTATCGTTGACTGATTTTATTATTATTTTAATAATGTAATATATTAAAATTTTAATTTGAAATTAAACCTCTGGAATTATAAATGAAAAAAAATAGCTTGAATCTCGACAATTACGGAAAAGGATTACTTATCGGAATTATTTCAAAAGCTGTAAGCGACGATAAAACTTTGACTCCGGACGATATTGAAAAGTTAAAAGAAATCAAAAAGCAGCTTCAGGAAAATTAGTTATTATTATTTACCGGCATTTTTACCAGCAGTTCTGAACGCTTCAGTTCAACATCGATTTTGATGAAATCAAAATAGAACACAACTTGAAGCGGATTTTATTCAATTTTAAGAACATTTGCTACACAAAGGAAGTGATTCGCTAACATCAGCTTTTTGCGCACATGCATGGCAATACTTTTCAGGACTGGAAGTTACACCTTCTGCCTTTCTTTCATTCATGCATTGCCTGCAATAAGGTTTATTTATATTATAATCAATCGGCATTGCACACCTGATGCAGAATCCATGGTACTTCTGTTCATTTTGTACTGCTTCATGATCTATTCCTGTGCTGGAAACAAGCATTATAGACTCTTTAATAATAGAATCATATATTGATACAGCCTTATTATACATTTCAAGATCATTTTTCCTGCTGATAAGTACACTCATTTCCCCGGACATGTTTTTATTAAAATCAGTAAAATTAATTGAAGAGAAAAGCATTTTATCTTCATTATAATAAGATCTGGAATTGAGTTCAGGGTAATGATAAACCTCTATATTTTTAAGAGCAGAGATCATTATCTTTTCCTCTGCAGTAAGCTCATCTGTATTGAATACTATGGTAATTTTTACTCCTCTTTCATCCGCCTTTTGCAGAAGGGTAAAAATATTTTCTGAAAATTTAAAAATTGGGATAAAAAGGTTAAGTTTTTCTTTTGAACTGAATATTAACTGTTCAAAAGATGATAATGATTCTCTGAGTGTAAGTATTTCTACCATTTGTTCCTCCTCATATATATTATGTTTATAAAATTGAATGTCAATTATTTATTTTAGCTGTAACCTATTCATATTTCTTTGTAAATACCGGTATTTTTATACAAGAAAGAAATAGATTTATGACAAGGTATTACTTCACAATTCTCGATTCTTTCATGATTTCCGCGGCATAGTTCCAATAAGAAGCTTCACCATGTTTTATTTTCAGATAGTACCACCATTCTACTCCCCACATGTAACAGGTATCAAATCTTGATCTGAGTGTGTAATTTATATTATTTCTGAAGTCATAAATTGTAAAACTTTCAATCTGTTCTTGGGGTGTCATTTTATAAATCTGTTTTGATGTCCATGGCTCAACTCCAAGTTCAATGATAATATATTTCTGCTTATTATTCCCGGTAAGATACCTGACTATATCCTTTTTTAATGTATAAAATTCAGGAGTGAGAGGATATGTAATCTATCCGAAAAATCGACTATAAATTTTGCGGTAAAGTGTCGTTCCGAAAACATCTGAATCTGAAGATGCCCTGTACCAGTCTCCAAATTCAC
>CAZVFJ010000075.1:8255-13609 GCA_964625825.1 uncultured Leptospirales bacterium
GTTGTAAGGATTTTTCCTGCCGGGTCAAGATTCCTCACAAGAGTAATCTCCTGTGTAAGCAATTCACTATCCGCTGGCGGACACTCACCGAATTTAAGATACGGTTCATTCTCCACCTGCCAGTAAAGAATATTTTTATATCCTTCATATCGTTCAATTAAGACTCTTAGATATTTTAGAAGATCTCGTCTTGAGTCAGCCCACGTTGGAATATGACATTCAGGCCATCTTGGTACCCTCTGTCCTATTGCAAGTATAACAGGTACGCCGGCATCTCTGCATATATTCATCTGCGAATCAAGACTGTTAAAATTGTATATGCCGTTTTCTTTCTCAATTCTATTCCAGTATGCAATAAGCCTTATTCCGGATGGATGGAGTTCGTTTACAATTGCATGTAAAGTTTCGTCTCTGCCAATTTCAAGCTTCTCTGCCATAAGCTCTGAGAAAGTAACGCCCCATTTCACTTCTTTAATTTCAGGAACAGGGAGTGATTCATAATGTCTCTGGAGTCCAAGGCCTGCAAGGCCTACAGTTATAAAAAAAGTAGCGGTTATTTTTGAAAAAGCTCTCCACCCCTTTACTGTTTCAAAGAGGATATCCGGGCGGAGTTTGGTGAGAGAGAATGCAATTATAAAAACAATTATATAGCGGGCTCCATTAATTGATTCAACAATTGCCGGATGACTTTCAGTTTTTATCGCATAAAAAATCAGTAGAGAACCGGCTCCGGCCATTGACCGGTTTGCAAAATAAAGTATCCTCTTTCCCCTTGGAGTATATTTTGATTCGATAAAAATTTTTTCTCTTATGGATGGCAAAGCAAGCATGGCAACTCCAATAATAAAAGTAGCGCTTTTCATCATGGCGTAACCTGTTGCAAAATTTATTGAATTATTAAAAACAAGTTTTTCCAGAATATTTGTACTTCCGGTACAAGCTGACGCTATAAGTGTCCAGGGAATAATCTTTCTTGTCTTTGACCTGTCCGAGAAAAAAAGAATAAATCCACCGATTATAAGCAGAGTGAAACCAGCTGCCTCAGCCGCATTCAGAGGTGAAAACTGTACAATACTCCCCGCGAGATATGTTGCAAGAGGAGCAAATCCTCCCACAACCGGAACCGTTTCGGTGGCTTCTCCTATTGACAGAACTTTGTAGTAACAGAGAAGCATTATTATAAATGAAAGAGCTGCGAAGAAAGACAGAACAATTGTCTTTGCAGAAGGTAATCTAAATCCGAAAAAAAAGAAAACAAGTCCGAAACAACTCATTATGGAAATCCAGAAAACATACGGTAAGACCCGCTTATCTCCTGATTCACCAAAAAAAATTTTATCTATGACAAGTGAAATTCCGATAAAAATCTGAGCAGTTAGAGCAATCGTAATGCCATTCATCATTCAAGCCCCATTCGGATGATTCTGCTATATATATCTGCGCTCCCGCGAATATTTCGTTTCATTGTTTTTCGATCAACAGAAATTAAACCAAACTTCGGCCAGAACCCCTTATCCCATTCAAAGTTATCAAGGAGTGACCAGTGGAAATAACCTCTTACATCAGCCCCGTTCTGAATTGAATTATAAACTGAATTAAGTGTCTCCTTTAGAAACCATTCCCTGTTTCTATCATCAGCATCTGCCAGGCCATTCTCGGTAATGTACACAGGAAGCCTGTAATTTTTAAGTTTTATCAGGAGATGATATATTCCTTCAGGATAGAGTTCCCAACCCATATCAGAAATCCGTTCATTAAAATTCCTGTTGAGACCATATTTAATCCGGTTGTGGAAATAGTAGTTCAGGCCAATAAAATCAATTCGTGGTTTAATTTTATCAATAAAATACCGGTTCCAGAATTTTTCAGCAACCGATACAGCTACGCTATTCAAAACTCCCCCACCTGATTCAAAACAGGTCATATTACATGCCGGGCCAATGCTGCAAGCCGGATTAATCTTTTTAATTTTATCATATGATAAGATATGTGATTTAATAAGAGATTTTATTGCTTTGTAATAGTTTAGTAATCCTCTTTTTTGTGGAGGCCATTTCCCTAGCATATAGCCGTTAAGAGAATATATCTCAGGTTCATTTATTGTAATGTAAAAATTAACTTCAGTTCCGAAGGCCCCTGCAAGTTTTGAAGAGTATCTGCTAAAAAATAAAGGGAACACAGGATTTAGGAGGCCGCCTGATTTTGCAAGCCACAAAGGAAGTGCCCAGTGCCATATCGTTACAAAAGGTTCAATTTTTTTTTCACGCAGAGATTTGATCATTCTTCTGTAATAATTAATTTCATCTTCATTCCACTTTCCTTCTTCAGGTTCAATTCGTGACCATTCAATGGAAAAACGGTAAGCATTAAGTCCGATCTTTTCAGCAAGTTCAAAATCAGTTTCAAATCTGTTATGGTGATCAACTGCTCTTCCTGAAATATAATTCTCAGCAGAACATCCCTCTCTGTTTGAACAATTTCCGGAAGCTATATCCGGCAAGTTGCTATAATCTGCCGCAAGTCGTGATGCATTTCTTTTTTCCCATTCACTCCAATCATTAATACAATATCCCTCCACCTGGTGAGAAGATGTTGCGGCCCCCCAAAAAAAATCTTCAGGAAATTTTTTCATTTTAAACAAACTCCAGCAACAAAATATCGGGAAATTAATTACGAGACTCTGCCTTCAATATACAATTAGACCGGTATATGTTGAAATTATTTACAAAAAAAACCCCGGCAGATTTAAACCAGGGTTCTAATGAAGGAAGCAACACTTATTGTTAAGCAATTTCTAAGTATTTTTTATAATAAAGAACTGACATGTCAATTCATTATTTTCGCTCCTAAAAATCTTTTTCGAAAATTTCTGTATAGATTTTTTAAAATAAGATTAGTTTTAAAAAGAGAGATTAAAAAAATATACCCAAAAAAGAGTTGAATAAAAACTCAGCCTCCGCCAATAGGGGGAAATATTGCAATATCATCATCTTCTTTTATAAATGAATTCAGCTCACCATGAATTCCGTTTATAAATATAATTGCAGCATCTTTTTCTTCAATTCCAAGCTGTCCGATGAGTTTAGAAATTGTAGTGCCATCATCAAGTTCCATGTTTGAGATATCAAATCTCCCGTTTCTTAATGTAGCAAATAATTTTACTTTTACCTTCATTATTTTATTTAGTAAAGCCTGTATATGTTTTCAAAATTTTATTCATGAATAGATATCATATATTTTTCATCTGTAAAACTGTCGGCCATTGTAGAATCAACTTCAATATTATCAAAGTTAAACAAAAAGCTTCCGCCTCTATTTGTTTCACTTTTTTTAATGATACGAATAATACTCTCTTTCCCAAGAATAATACCACGGGAAAGAAACCTTCCGCCAAGCTCATTAAGTATGATATTAAAAAGCTTCAGTTTTACATAAATATTTTTTCCTGATCTTTTAATATTATTACCTTTTTCAGTTATACTCTCTCTCATGACAGCATAAGGGCTGCCGATCCGCATCATAGCGCCGACAAGCCCGGGCATTGCGCCGGAAATTGCAATTACTGACCCATCACGAACCATAACTGAAGCAGGAGCATCAACAGGATTACTGTTATGAAAGATAGTTTTAACTTTATTAGCAATATAGTCTTCAGTTATCCCACATGAATCTGTCAGGAATGAATTAAGTGTACGCCCCTCCTCCGTCTCTATAAAAAAACCGTTTTGCAGTTCAGAGTTGAGGATTTCTACAGCTTCAGGAATTCCGGATATAATTATTTTTTTTATCATAATAGTTTAGTTAAAATAAACGTCCCGCTACAACCCCAATTAAACTGAGAGGAATCCCTCTCCTGATAGCAGGAGAGGGCCTGAGTGGAGCTCAGTTTATCTGATTTTAAAATGTTACATCACCAGTTGAAGACACTGTCAAGTTCCTCATCAGTTACCTGG
Source organism: uncultured Leptospirales bacterium (assembly GCA_964625825.1). Classification (GTDB taxonomy): domain Bacteria; phylum Spirochaetota; class UBA4802; order UBA4802; family UBA5550; genus UBA5550. The sequence goes on from CAZVFJ010000075.1 coordinate 12,209, forward strand.
AATACAGCATTATGTGGAGGAACTTTCTCGGTATAAAAATATCTCGGAAGCCTGTCGTCAGCGGATGTAAATCCCGCCTTTTTGTTGAAATCACGCTCTGCTGTAAGTACTTTTTTCCCGAGTTCAGCAACTCCGTCAGCTGTAAGATTCAAGCCATAAAAAGCATTGAGCATATCAATGAGAGCCTGGAAAGTTTCGGGCTGATCCAGAATAGCGAAAGCTATAAAGAGACACATTCCTGTTGAATCAACAGCTGCTGTTGCTATCTGGAGATTCCTTGAAAGCTCAACCTGTCCTTCTGGTTTCAGCGGATCTACAAATCCCCCGACTTTAAGAATATTTGTAGTGATACAATATCCCGCAGTATGATCGGCACCCATCGTACTTGTCGCATAAGTAACACCAATACCCTGAATCGCTCTTGGATCATAAGCTGGCATTGCCTGTCCCTTCACTACAGGGGCTCTTTCAACTCCCAAAACCTTTGCGGTAATAGCAGCTCCACTTCCTATAATCTTTCCAAGATATGTTCCTTTACCAACCTCTTTAACAAGGTTGATAGCTCCTTCTTTATCTCCATATTTAATTACGCCTGCCTCCATGGCAATTCCTATTGCAACACCCACGTCAATAGTATCCAGTCCATAATTATCATCAAGAAAGTCGAGCATTGCAATAGTATCAGGATCATCTATACCGCAGTTTGCTCCGTGTGCCCATGTTGTTTCATATTCAGGCTGCTTTGAAATAAACTTCCCGTTTTTATCAACATAAGTTCCTGAACACTGAATAACACAACCCCTGTGGCAGCCGTGAGTCGGGTTTCCCCCGCGCTTTGTCTCTATCTCTGCAAATGTCTCTCCGCTTATTGCTGAAGCTCCTTCAAACTTACCCTCTTTAAAATTTTTTGTTGGTAAACCACCTGCTTCATTAATAATATTAACGAGGACATTTGTACCATATGCGGGCAGAGCCTGACCTGTAACGGCATGAGACCTAAGCCCCTCTACCCACTTTTTGTTTGCTTCTCTGAACTTTTCAGGGTCCTTCGGTTCCCTGTTTTTTAAACCAGCGTCATCCATTATAATAATTTTAACACCTTTTGAACCCATTACTGCACCAACACCGCCGCGGCCTGCATGTCTTGTAGGCCTGAACTCTATATCCGTGCATGCGATTGATGAGGCAGCTAGTTTCATCTCACCTGCCGGTCCTATTGACATACATGCTACCTTGTCACCATATACTCCCTTTATCTTATCAATAAGGTCATAATTCGGAAGCATTTTATATTCGTCAGCAGGTTCAATTTTGACTCCATCCTTATTAATATAAATCTTATAAAGTTTTCCCTCTGGTGCAAGGCCTTCAAGAACAATCGCCGCATAGCCAAGTCTTGCA
>CAZVFJ010000076.1:0-13376 GCA_964625825.1 uncultured Leptospirales bacterium
TATGGCCTTTAAAAAGCCCACCAAATTCCTTCTCTTTAATTTTAATTACATCCGAGTTTCCGTGTGAATACACAACTGCGGGGATGTAGCCTTCCACTCTCAGCCTGTTGCAGGAGTTTTTCCCGGTCACGGTTCTTGCTTCCGCATTTAATAGCTTACCATTCATCTACTTTACCTCAGTATTTATAATAATCTTAATTTAACATTAAGCTTTTTGCGAAACTACTTTTATATAAACAGAGAACTTACTGATTCTCCATTATGTATTCTTCTTATCGCCTCTCCAAAAAGTGGAGCTATGGATAGAACCTGCATATTCTTCAATTTTTTAGATTCCGGTAGAGGGATGGAGTTTGAAAAAATTATCTGTTTAAAATCAGCATTCCTTAGATTTTCAACAGCATTATCAGAAAGAACCGGATGTGAGAAAAGACAGTACACATCATTGGCTCCCCTCTCCTTAAGAGCAGCGGATGCTTTTGATATTGATCCGGCAGTATCTGCTATATCGTCTATGAGGATACAATTTTTATCCTTCACCTCTCCAATTACATTCATGATATCAACTACATTTGCCTCAGGACGCCTCTTATCAATAATTGCAAGGCTTGAATTCAATTTTTTCGCTAAAAATCTTGCCCTGTCAACACCACCCGCATCAGGTGAAACAACCACAACATTTTCAAGGGTCATGCTTTTAAGATAATCAATAAAGATAGGAGAAGCATACAGGTTATCTACAGGTATATCAAAAAAACCCTGTATCTGCTCCGCATGAAGATCCATAGTAAGAACCCTGTCCGCTCCTGTTACCTGAATAATATTTGAAACAACCTTCGCCGAAATTGGCACTCTCGGTTCAACCTTTCTATCCTGCCTTGCATAACCGAAATATGGAATTACAGCTGTAATTCGTGCGGCAGAAGCTCTCACAGCAGCATCTATCATTAGAAGAAGTTCCATTATATGATCATTTGAAGGATTACATGTTGACTGAATTATAAAAACATCATGGGCACGTACATTATCCTTCAGCTTAACAGATATCTCTCCATCTTTAAAACGTCTAAGCTCTATTGCTGAAAGTTCCGACCCGAGATACCTGGCTATTTCCTGAGCAAGATTCTGGTTGGATGAGCCGGAAAATATCTTTAACGGGCTATTATTCATTAGATTCATCCTCGTTCTTCTTCGTAACATACATCTCCAGCGAAATTAACTCATCTCGCGTATTTATTCCTCTACCCTCTGTCGGGTCCTCAAGAACTACAGTTTTTACATTATATCCCGCTTTTAGAACAAACTTAAGCACATCAGGGAGATAATACTCCCGCTGGGCATTGTTTGTATCTATTTTCATAAGACCGTCAAATAGTAACCTGCTATTAAATATATATGTACCACTGTTAACTTCTTTGATTTTTCTTTGTTCATCAGTTGCATCTTTTTCTTCAACTATTTCCAAAAAGGACCCGGAGTCATATATAATTCTACCGTACCCGGTTGGATTGTCCTGGTTCATCGTAAGGACAACAGCACCACATCCCGGTTTTTTAATCTCATGAATTAAAGCCTGAAATGTTTCAGGCTTAATCAGGGGGACATCACCGCATGCCACAATTATATCCCCGGTGTAATCTTTAAAGTAATCCGCAGCCTGCATAACCGCATGGCCCGTGCCGAGCTGTTCATGCTGCCAGGCAAAGTTCACAGTGCTGCCGAGCTGGTTGATTACGTCATCCCCCCTGTAACCGACAACAACAAGAATATCATTTATTCCCGCAGTTTTCAGATTCGTAATGACATGTTCGATTAGAGGTTTTCCGCAAAGAGGATGAAGTACTTTGGGGAGCTCAGATTGCATCCGAACCCCTTTTCCCCCGGCAAGAACAATGGAAGAAATATTCCTGATTGTCCATCTCCTGAATAATTTTATCTGAGGCGCAAGGATTCGAACCTTGGAATGCCGAGACCAAAACCCGGTGCCGTACCACTTGGCTACGCCTCAATTGTGTGTCAGTTGTATCAGCTAAAAACTATGGACACTTTTCGCAACATCCATCAAGAATGTCAATCGTTATTTTTCAGCATGCCATTTTAGTAAAAAACACTATATTCCCATCTTTTTGAAGCTGCCTCAAAGCCGATTCTGCCGCACCTGAACTTTTATATACACCATAAACCGTCGATCCTGAACCTGACATAAGGGCAAAATCGGCTCCAAGATCATACACCCTGTCTTTCAAACACCTGAGTTCGGGATACATATCAAACACAGGCTTTTCAAAATCATTAATAAAATATCTTTTCCATAAAGAGATGTCAGCAAGAACCGATTCAAGCTCACTCTTCATGGAGAGGATATCAGGTGTCGAAAACCGACTCTGGTTTCCTCTTCCCAGAGCTGAATATGCCGCACCTGTATTTACGTGTATGCCATTATTCACAAGAAGAACCGGAAAACCGATTTTGCGATCAATCATGCTCAGCTTCTCCCCTCTCCCCTCTGCAAAGGCTATACCCCCCATAAGGAAAAACGGGACATCGGAACCGCTCGCAGAGGCAGATGACAAAAGACGGTCATCCTTCTCCAGGTTTAATGCTCCCCTTACAAGATTCAGTGCTGATGCCGCATCGCTACTCCCTCCACCAAGCCCCGCTCCTGAGGGAATATTCTTTTTAATAGAGAACTTTGAATACGCTCCGCAATTGACTTCATTAAGGTACTTTTTCACCGCTACAGAAACAAGATTCTGTTCAGAGGGAATATCTCTCAGAAGCGAAGAATAGTCGCCGCCATTAGGGACTATTTCAACATCAGCAACCTCTCCATTTCTGCGGATTTCAAATGACTCCAGTTTTAAAAGATCATGTAATTCAATTTCAGCCATAATACTCAGGAGATTGTGAAAATTATCGCTCCTCCTGTTGAGTACCTGAAGATGAAGATTCAGCTTCGCATGTGCTTTCATGCTTTTGATAAAATTTTTATGCATAATTATAATCAGTTTATAACGGAGGATTATATGACAAAAAATACAAAAAGTCAAGAATAATACATTTAACTGCTCTTTCAAAGGAAATAAATTTACACAGTTTTAAATATTTAACTTGAAATAAAGCTATTATCTGCATGATTATTTCATTTATATATCATTTATCCGGGTTGAAAAATTGAACTATTTACTCATATTTTCTCATTCGACAGCAGCAGCTGTATCGTTATACATATTCTTTTTACAAATTGTTAAACGCCTGAATTTTTCTATAAACCGGGTATTTTCACTGATCTCATTTTCACTGTTTTTACAATACTCTCTGATGACTTTTATTGACATTTACCCGACAGCAGTAACCTCTGGAATACTCCTCCGGGTTCTTATTTTTATACCTTTTTTGATTTACGCTGCAAGCCTGCTGATTGCATATATGTATCCGCTCGGCAGTGTCACAAAAAATCCGATCCTCCTTATTATCGCAATTACAATTACTCTTATTGACGGTGTGCTTATATTTGTTCTGGCAACAGGACCCGAACTTACATTTGATGCATCAATGGGAGTTCCGAAAAACCATATTACACTTATTCATATTTTGCTGATCCTGCTGCTAATAGCAAGTGCCCCTGCTGTTATGCTCCTGAAAATAAACAGACACAGCATGAACCGTATCAGGAATACAGTACTTTACTACATTGCCGGAGTGCTTATCTCCTATATACTTTTTATTGCGATCTATTTTTCCGGATATCATTTTACCGGTATGACTCTGCTTCTGAATCCCTTTATTTCTATACCTGTAATCTATATGCTGGTTATTACAAATTATCTCCTTCTGGACCTGAGAAATAATGATTTTACCCGATTCTACAGGGGAACCCTGGCTATTATTATCACTTTTACCATTTACTGTGTTCCTATCTACTTTTTTCTGGAGTATGTTTCAATTACCGGTATACAGCCCCTGGTGGCCCTCCTCGTTAAATCGGCAGCTGTATTTACATGGCTTGTTTTCTCATACAGGATACTCAATCCTCTGAATAAGTATCTGAGATACAACAATCTTAACAGGCTTACAAATGAGATAAAAAACATCCTTATTTCTATGCATGAATTACAGAAAATTACCGATATGGATAAATTCTGGAATTTTATTACCAGGGATAACTTCCAGGGCCTTCAGAAAGGATTTGGTATTCAGTCAGCTTATTTTATGCTTATAAACAGGAAGATGAAGGGTTACACTTCCACATACGGCTTTGGTCCAGGCATTGACCCCGATTTTTTAAAGCATGATGACCCTATTATAACAAAGCTCTCTGCTTACAACGGTATTTTCGAAAAATCATACCTGCTTACGGATACTAACCTTAAAGGCGCGGAGAAGGAGATAGATGAATTTTTCTCAAAAAATAACCTGGAAGCCGCGATTCCATTCAGAAATATGTCTGATACAGTTATCGGATTTCTCTTCCTGGGTTCAATTTCCGGGAAAAAAGGATTTAATTCTGACATTCTTGAAGCTCTTGAAATTTTCAGGATAGAGCTCCAAAATATTCTTACAACAGGCCTTATTCTTGATGAAGTTACAGCAGACCAGGTTAATGATCATGACCGGATCGTTGTTGAGACTATAAAAAAACGGATACTCCCTGATGAAATGATCTCGATCCCGGGGATAAGGATCAGCTCCCTTTATATAAACAACTCTTACAGTGGCGGTGATTATATAGACGCTGTCAAGATCGGGAAGGATAGCTCGATAATATTTATGGCGGATACCGATTATACCGGAATTGACTCAGCACTTATTTCACTTCAATTGTTCTCTATACTCCATTCAAGAACAATGATTTTCAATTCAGCAGAAAAAGTGCTGAATACAATGAATCAGATTCTTAAAACTTCAAGGATTTCAGGTAATACTGTAAAATCATCATGTGTTATTATCTCCTCTGACGGAAATTTTACATATTCAAGTGCTTCATTTAATCCTCTCATAATATATGATTCCGAAAACGGGACCAGCGGAACTGTTAATACTTCCGGGCTCCCGCTGGGAAGTGAGATGGATTACAGATATACTCTGACTTCTGCCAAACTAAGGGAGGGCTCAATTGGGGTTATTTTTTCAGACGGTCTTCTCTCTTCAGTCAACTATTCCAACGAAACTTTTTCTCTTGAAAAAATTAAGGAGACAATTGTAAAATTTGCAAGACAGAATCCCTCAATTATTACAAGGGAGATTTACAGGGAACTCAACCGGTTCACCGAGGGAAGAGAGCAGGCAAAAGACATCTCTATAATTGTTTTCAAAAAGGTAAAAACTACGGATGATTAAAACTTCGGCGGAGTTTTTAAACTCGGTAAAAAAATATAAAAAAATCGTTATTATAATAAAGGGTTCCCCCGATCCTGACGCGATAGCTTCATCATACGCCATCAGGGAGATTCTCAGGAATATCTCAATCTATTCAGAAATAGCCGCATCAAAAAAAATTTCCTTATCTCAAAACAGAGCTTTTGTAAGGCTTTTAAATATACCCTTAAAGATTGTAAAGTCTTTTCATCCTGAAAACTTTGATGGATATATTATTACTGATTTTCAGTGTAATGAAGTTAAAGGGATCTCGGAGAAAATACCCTGCGTAGCACATATTGATCATCACCAGAGGAATAATAATAACATTATTTCTGATTTTACATTAATTAAAACAGACGCAGGCTCAACAAGCACCCTTATTGCCCATATTATCATGAATATGAATCTTTCTTTAAGTGATGAACAGATGAGGATGATATCAACCGCGCTGATGTTCGGGATTCAGACCGATACTGATTCTTATGAACACACATCTGACCTCGACCTTGAAGCCCTTAAGTATCTTTCAGCTTATGCGGATATGCGTATTATAAACAAAATAAACGGTATCCCTATGTCCGGAGCTACAATGTCCTTTTACAACAGGGCTATTGAAAACAGTATAGTTTATAAAGAGTGGGGTTTTTATGGAATCGGCTATATTGAAATTGAGCAACGGGATTCACTTGCTATTACAGCTGATCTTCTGCTTAAAAAAAGCAGGCTGAAGACTATTGCAGTCTATTCAATTGTTCATGATGCGGGTAAGCACGAGTTATTTCTCGATGTATCTCTCAGAACAAAACATGCGAACCTTGACTTAAACTCTCTTATAAAAAAAATCACTCCAAATGGAGGCGGTAGAGTTTACAAAGGAGCTTACCAGGTAAGGCTCGATTATTTCAGAAACACTCCCGACAGGGATATGCTCTGGAAGACTATTGAAACTGTGACACTGGAGTGGCTGAAAAAATCAAGAGATTCAGTATACCTGCATGAACTTACAGGTATAACAAAAAATATTTTCAGGAAGGCCGTGTCGTTCCTAAAAAATGAGTGAAAAACTCCACGCCAGTTCGTAAGAGAGGACCTGTGAATTTATACTTTCATCACTTCGATTCCTGTAATTCTCAAGAGCTATGGCTCCTGAGAATATCCCCTTTATATTCTTATGCAGGTTTAATGTAAGCCCGCTTTTCAGCTGATAAAGATCATAGGGTTCAGGTGATACTGTCTCGGTATAATTATACCTGTTTAGCTGCATTATATATTCAATTGAAAAAACCGGAATTCCTGTTAGTTTATAGGCAAGGGAAAAATAATCATAGATCCATTGCACATCCGTTTCAAAGAGAAGATTGAGTTTATACCCGTAATCCTTCTCGGTGAAAGCATTGTTCCCCTCCATGTTCTCCAGATAAATATAATCTTTATCCCCTTCTGCGAGATCAGTATCTATAAATTCATGGTTTTTAAAGACCCGGTAGTCAAACGCACCTTTAATTTTAAAACTGCTTCTATTCCTTTTAAAAACCACACCAAGCTCCGGAGAAAAGTCCTGTTCATCGGTATTTGCTGTAATTATCATAGTATCAGAATAATTTATTCCGGGACTGACTATTACCGCGTTAAATATTCCTCCGTCAACGCTTTGCCCTGTAAAATTTCTCTTTAAAATTTTAACCATATCAAAATCAGAAGATATCCCGAGTTGTGCTATTATTACCTGGTTTGGGATACCATATATATCCGTCCGATTGCAGGTCTGGCTTAGTGATGATGTTAGCATAATATCAGTATTTTTAAAATTCAGCTGTATATCCGAAGATATAATCTCCTCGAGCTGAAGTGAGTTATTATATTCAATGCTGCTCAGTTCGTCCATTATAGAAAGATTCTGATTTAAACGTCCGTGAACATAATCTCTCCCATGCGCAAAATTACCTCTCCCGAAAAAGAAATAACAGGGCCAGTATGAGAATAGATTATATGCGGCCGGAGAGAGGACACTATAAACTCTTGACACTCCATATGATTCATTGAAATAATCTGTACCTTCACCTTCATAAGGAATATCTGTTTCATTAAGTAAAAGGGACCTGGAATAATTCACCTGAAAAATTTTCAAAAACTTTAATGAATCTATCTTCCCTGTCATGAGAGGAAGTTTGATCTTAGTTGTAAGATTGGATATTCCACTTTTTGATCTTTCGTAACCTTCTGATAAAATCATGCTGTCACTGTAATCAGAAAACCCGTTTTCCCTGTAATACATATTTATATTATACTCCGGGGCAAAATAACCGGGTCCCCTGTATCCTGTTTTTAATGTGAAGGAATTATTTCTTTCGAGAAACTTCATTCTGCTGCTATATATGAATGGAAAATGATACCCTCCATCAACTTCGCTGCTCACGCCGAGGTCCTGATCTCCATTTTTCCACTTAACCATTTCATTTGAGAATAGTTCCAGCGCCGGATTAAAATAAAATCCTCCTGAGGCGTAATTCATTTGAACTGAAGTTTTGCCTTCCTGTCTTTTACTTGTCTGAGCCAAATCCACATATGAAGAGAGGATACTGCTCTCAACAGTATCAGAATCTCTGTTAACAATGCTTTCATTAAAAACCATATTCATATTGATAAGGAGATTAAGTTTCCCGAATAAAAAATCATCAAATTGCTGCTTCCAGTTTATAATCGGTGTATGAGTAATTTCATCTGCTTTCTCTTTGTAATCCATACCTGAAGTCTGAAGCTCTTTCCTGTTTGAATTGTTTATCAATGTGTAATTAAAAGCAATTGAAGGGATACTGCCTCCAGTCGAGCTGAAAACTGAATTTACCATCAGCTGGTTATTCACAGTTTTGCCCCGCTTATCCGTTGAAAAATTTTCATCAATACTGTCTGATATACTTTTTTCCCTTACATAATCAACCGCCAGATCAAGGTAAGGGAGTATCTTTGCTGATGAGTGCAATTCATTGAAATCTTCGCTGATATCTGATGTTGTTTTATTCAGTGAACTATATTGCGAACTATTACCCCTGTTTATATACCTGATTTTAACATCCGACAGGACCGGCACACCTGATGAAGTCTTTGCAAGAGGTGTAAGTATTTTCAAATTTGTTTCATACCAGTGCGCGTTCCCTTCAAGTTTTTCCGGATCAGAAACATATATTTCATCAAACCATATGCTTCCGGAAGTACCCGGACCCGATACTCCGATCTTAATATACTTTATCCTCCGCAGGTCAGGTTTTCCCTCTACGCTGTACTTTTCAGTGTTACCACTCGAATCATCTGAAAGTTTTAAAGATATTTCCTCCCATGAAGATGTTAATACCGGGTTGTACCTGTATTCAATATAGTCAGTATCAGAGGAGCCGAGCCTGATAAAAATTGTATTGGACAGGTCGATACTCCTGGCGTTTATCCACAAATTCATTGTCCCGTAGAACCTTAAATCAAGTTTGTTTGAAAATGTTCTGGTGGCCGAAACTGTTGAATTAACAGCCGGGATTGAATAATTAAACTGGATAGCTGTTTCACTCTGACTGTTTATGTCATCTGTACTGTCGCTGCCGTAAAGGGACTCATATATCCCGCGCTTTTCATAAAGGAAAGAACTGATTCTGTAATCACTGTCGCTGATAGTATTAAGAAGTGAAAGGTTTATAATAGAAGAATCATCGACCGAAATTTCATCCAGCTCGAATCCCTTCCATCTTGAGCTTACAATTTTAAAACTGTCAATATAAAGCCTTCCGGTATTGCCACTGGCCTGTTTTCCGTACAGCCTTATGCTTGTTGTCTGTTTCAGAATATTGTTTTCGCCTGAAGTAAGCGAACCTATATTGATTTTGATTTTTCTCCATTCTCCGGATGTATTGCTTAACAATGTGTCCGTGAGTTTTACAGTATAAACCGATTCACTTGTATCAAGTGTACCGTTACCGTTCAGGTCCTCGGTATTCAAAACACCATCACCCTTCGTTGAGCTGCTCAATCCCGGCCCTGAACCTACAACAGTATTATTGTTTCCGTTAAATGTATAACCTCTGTCCTCGGAATATCCTGTTGATGGAGTTGCATCAATATAACCGTTCCCGTTAGTATCTTCTTTGTCAAGAGTGCCGTCGCCATCCGAATCTTCATTTACTACGCCGAAATCAGCATAAAGATCAATCGTGGAACTGCCATCAAGCCTTACCCACATCTCAATATACTGTATCCCGGAAAGATCCACTGCCTCTGAAGAAAGATTTCTCGTTACAACTGAAAAACATGAGCCATTTGTAAAATCAAAGTCGAAGACCAATGACCTCTGTGCATCCTGTGAAGTTACACGCTCCTCCACATGCCCCATTGCAATATTGAATGGCCCGGGCTTATCAGAGTAATCAACCGTGTATGGTGTGAATCCGTATCCTTTAAGCGATTCAGGAGAATCAGGATCACGGTAATAATAGTAATTCAGTATCCCCCTGTCATTCTGGCCAAACCCGGGAGGCATTGATGATAGAATCCATTCCTTCTCTGACATTGATATTACAACTATATCATCAGATGACTCCATGTTGTCCACTAGAGCTTTTCCGAATGTATTCGTATCCTTGAAACTTTTCGCGTACTCCGCGTATGCTGAAAATTCAGCAGGCACCCTGGTGTACTTCTGCCCTGTAATTGCCTGAAAAATATCCGACAGCCTGTTTGAAGGGAGATTTAAAGACAGATCACCTTCTAAAACATTAGTCTGCTTTGTTTCACTTCCTACATCAGGAATTATAGTTCCATCACCATCTTTTGAGACAAGTATGCTCCCGCCGATTTTCCAATCTTTATTAAGTTCATAATCGCCCCGGATTCCACCTGTAAAGTTATTGGTGGAAACCCCTATGGGAAAATATTCATACTTAATTTCAATTTCTGTACTTGATCCTATTACCGGATTACTATCATTAATAAATGTTACATACCCTGACTGGTAATCAACGCTGTAAAGTGATTTTGATATCTCTTTTTTACTTACTTTTATTCTGACGCTGTTTTCAATTATGTTTGTATGCTTCAGCTGGAAGCTCCTGGAGTCTATGCAATACTCCGAGCTGATGTTAAACATTGAATATATATATGTGTCATTAAGATACTTTTCGCTGTATATATAATTTCCCGCGCCTGAAGAATTCAGAAGAGCCCTGTACGGTTCACGGAGATTAAACCTCAAAAAACCGTTTGTCTTATCAAGCGAATAGGGGGAGAGAGATGCTATCTCCGCCGCTGTCATTTCGCTGTTGTCCTTTGTAAAGCTCAGTATAAAATTTTCGGAAAGAAGGTTTTTTGAGCCAAGATAATAGAAGGATCTTATTTCATAAATATCGAGGTTTATCCTGCCGTCACCGTTATTATCCGTTTCGCCGGCATCAAACGAAAAATTTTTTGTTACAGTATCTTCATTCAGGGAATACCCGTATTTTATGAAAACGATAATCTTCCCGGCAAAAATTCCACCAGGATGGGCTGAGTCTCCGGGAGAAATCGCGCAGGGGTCCATGGAACCTCCATCCCTGTTATATGCCACGAATATCCTCGCGTTTTCACTTATAGGCCTGATAAAAGAAATTACACCGGTTGTATAATTTATTGAATAGTCAGAGCCGTTTACAAGCTTGCTGTAATACCCTCCGTCAATAGAAAGCTTAACCGCATTCAGGTTGTTATACTGGTTCTGGTCATCAAGATAGACGGCAAATCCGTCTGAGTTGAGATTAACAGGCTTCAGGGTATATGACCCCGGACTGGCCGGAACTGATGTAATTGTAACAGTTGAATAGATATTCGCAGAGCTCGGCATAACAGATACCCCGTCATACCTGATAAAAGGTTCCACCTGGTAATATGTTCTCCTGATATACTGATACTCTGAAAGCTTTATACTTCCTTTTGATGAATTGCCGGAGAAATATTCTACAGCAGCCTCCCCCCTTGTTATACTCCCGAAAGCTTTAAGGAAAAATTTATTTTTTGCGAGGGTAAAATCCATCCCGAGGCCCTTGGCATCGGTATTATCATACACGGCATACCTGGAATGGTTGAATTTAATGTCTATTTCACCTGCGTTAACCTCACGGACAAGTTCATCATCCGAACCTGCCCTGTACTGCATGAGGTAATGATTCTGGTCACTAGCGCGGGTGCTGTCATGATCAATATAAACCTTTATCCTGTCGCTGATCTCCCCCTCTGCGTGAAGCTTGACCACCTGTTCAGGAGAAAAACCGTCCTGAATTATTCTTGATCGAGGTTTGTCTTCGTCATACTGCTTATACTTTGCGTCTGTGAAAAGAGATTTGCCATATCTAAAATTGAAATCAGCAGAACCGAAAGTATCAATATTTACATCTTCAGAAGAGTAAAAATTTTTCCTGTCCGGGTCCCTGTAATAAATGTAACTATTTTTATCAGATGTATATTCATACCAGTCACCCTTCCGGTATCCTGTAGTGCCATTATCTCCTTCATCAATAAAAACAGATCCGCCGTTTCTTATCTCCCTGCCATCCCCGGAACCTGAAGCTTTGTCCAGAAACTCGACAAACCTCTCCCTATAACCGTTTTTTTCAGCGGCAGATGAAAAATAAATAGCTGTTGCTGTGATTATTATTACGGAGAGATAGATTAAAAATTTCTTTGCCATTCAGCAGCTTTTTTGTATTTTTTTATGATTATACAAAACTCTGCTGATTAAAGCAATAAAAATATTACCACATCCGGCTCATGTACGGATATGGATTGATTGGTATATCTCCAAGCCTGATCTCATAGTGACAGTGATTTCCCGTTGCGTTCCCGGTCATGCCTACATAACCGATCCTGTCCCCTTTATTGATCTTCGATCCTTTCCCGGTTGCCACAGCCCTCATATGCCCGTAAATTGTTTCATACCCAAACTTATGCTGTATCCTTACTGCGAGTCCATAACCACCGCTGAATCCGGCAGATACAACAGTGCCCGGGGCTGTCGCGCGTATTACTGTTCCGGCAGAGGCCGCTATATCTATCCCCGTATGGAAATCCCTTCCGTGGCCGAAAGGAGACCTCCTCCACCCGAAGAGCGATGAAATATGCCCGGGATTCGGAACAATAGAAGGCATATCATTGATAACCTTGCTTCTCACATCTATAAAATTTTTGATTGTCTTAACTGTGCTTGTTGTGCTCAGGAGATCCTTCTGCACCTCTTTAATAGAAAATATTTCATCCGGGACAATTCTTTTGTTCTTAAGGAGTTCCTCCATTGTTTCTTTATCATACTCCCGGAACGACCATATGTCACCTATTTCATCTGTCCCGGCAGCAAGCTGGTAAAGCTCTTCAATCTCAGGCTTCAGATCATCCATTAAATCTATGATCTCATCTGTTGCCTGCTCATATCTTATGAGATCAGCCCTTATATCATTGTAGGAGAGGAGTAATTTTTCCTCCTCCATTTTAATCTGCCGGTTCTTGATTACAGCGTAAGATGAGGTTACCAGGACAATAACAAAAAGGGCTACGAAAAAGAAGATGATAAATTTTGAAATCTGGAAATTGAAAATCTTCTTTTCATTATGGGGAATGAACATAACGGTCATCTTTTCATGTCCCTTTTCAAGGAAATTTCTCCAGATCTTATCCCTTCTCTTTTTAAACATAAAGTAGTTCTCGTAGAACTTTCTTGAAAATTTATTGTGATAACTTCTTATTTTAAATCTCATATTCTTTACTCTTTGGTTATCTGAATTATTAATAATGCATCATTAGCAGATTATTGTCATTCCTGTGAAGACGGGAATCCGGATTCTTGCAATTAAATGGATACCCGCCTGCTCGGGTATGACAGTATAGTTTAATGACGCGAATCTTTCATAAGTTTGTCATTTCGAAGGCAAACTTATACTACCTATACCTTTATTACACCTTATCGGCATATAAATTTACACTTTTACAGATATATCCATTTTAAGCAAGAA
>CAZVFJ010000077.1:0-4612 GCA_964625825.1 uncultured Leptospirales bacterium
GTAAAACCTGTTTTTAAAAAGTTCTTTGGCAGCCTTCTTCTTCTCTTCATCAGTACCCTTCATGCCGGGACCCGTTACTTCGAGCATCTTTTTATAAGTATCATTCTTTAACTTATGAGTCAGGGCGCCGTACTTCTGCGAGTTAAGCCCGTAGAACGGAATAAAATTAATATCCATAATGCCGGCCTCTTCGAGAAAGCAACGGGCGGTCTCCTCCGTATTCTCACTTTCACTCCCGTAAACCCGCACAGGGACTCCCTCTTTCCAGAGGGGATATCCTTTCTCTTTAAGAAGGTCAGCTATCACCTTAAAGTCTTTTCCCAGCTCTCTCGCGGTGTCAATACCTGCCGGTTTAAGTTTATTCCCGACCGAACCGGATATCCTTTTATTAGCTTTCCAGTGGTCCCAAACGCCGGAACCGACGAATTCCGGATTATCACCGCCTGACTCATGTATAGATTTACCATGTCTTATTGTTATCATCTGCGCCTGGTTAAGAGGAACATAAGCTTCCGGATAAATGGGGATACCCTTACCGTTCTCCAGCCAGACTATCCCTTCGCGGTGCAGAAGCCCGCTGCCGTCTTCCAGAACCCTCCCCGTAGTACGCATCTCTCCACCGGGATTAATCTGCATATCCTCAATCGCGAGAACAAGCTTTGCTCTATACCTTGTGTGCCTTGCTCCGAACGCCGGAATGTTTTTAGGGACAAGAAGATCATTAAACCTCGCAAGTGAAAACTTCTGGTGGAGGAGCCTTTTAAAGCTGTCATTATCGAGAAGTCCGTTCCACGCGAGGTAAAAAAGATGCGGGTCAGCTCCCGGAACATTATTCTGTATAAACTCGAACTTATGCTTAATATAATCCTCGGGTGATACATCGCCCTCTAAAGCAAGTATAAAGAAATAAAGCTTCTTCCCCAGAATCTTAAGGTTATTCAAAAAATCTTCCGTTACATCATCAGGAGAAACCGATATTCTGTCATTGTACACAGACTGTAAAAATTTTATTTCATCCTTAATCTTCTCTTCCCTGTAGGAGTTATGGAACTCCGCGTGCTCCCGGGTCAGACCTGTTTCAAAAATACTCTCTGCCGTTATGTTATCTGTAATTCCCATGCGCCCCTCCTTAATAAATTCATTTATATATTTAACCGTATCATGCGGATCAGTTCATACCACAAAACGTAATAAAATAATAATATTATTTTATTACGAGTCAAAAATTATACTATAATCAACGGCATGGCCGTCAGAAAAAGGTTTACTTTCTGAATTTAGCGGCTATAAAATTATTATAAGCTTAAACCAATATTCCCGGATTAGCCATAATTACAATATCATTTCCTTTTCAGATTAAAAAAATTTTTATATATTAATAAAATATTTGGCGGGAGGATATTCAGGCAACTTATGCAGACAAAAGAAAGGGCCACGATTTCTGTTCTTCGTGGCCCTTTTTATGCTTCTCTTTACGGGTGTAGATATTCTTCGGCACTTCTGCTTTCGGGGGTTTTCTGAGATTCAGCCGAAGCCCCAGTTTAATCTCTTTGGCTTTTTTCTCCATAACTCTTCTCCTTAATTTTATAACACTATCTGTGTTATATTGATAAAGTGTCAAACAAAATGTTACATCAGCACTCTTTCACTCCAGGTAGTCATCAAATGCATCCGGATCATTTAGCGGTTCAATATGTATAAAGACATCAAAATCAGGGTGAGCACTCCTGATATCCGATTCTATCCTTTTTGTAACTTCGTGTCCGTGGCTGATATGCCAGTTTCCCGGCATTAGAAGATGGAGAAATATAAAATTCTTGCTTGCAGCCCTCCTTGTGTATAGAGAATGATATATAATCTTCTCCTCTTTATATTTATCCAGTATCCCCTTAACTGTATCCAGTTCTTCTTCAGGGAGAGCTTCATCCATAAGACCGGACACAGACCGCATTATAAGCTTAATCCCTGTAAATATAATGTTAATCGCCACAAGTATCGCGATCAACGGGTCGAGGATAATCCATCCTGTAATTTTGACCAGCAGCAGCCCCGCAAGTACGCCTCCCGTTGTCCATACATCAGTGAGCAGATGTCTCGCATCCGCCTCAAGCGTTATTGATTTACACCGCTTACCGGCCCTCAGCAGAACAAGTGCAGTGAAAAAATTTATACATGATGCCAGTACCGAAATCATGAGACCGATGCCCAGATCCTGCAGGGGATGAGGATTAAGTAATCTCTCGGTTGAAGTAACCCCGATTGCTATTGCCGCAATAAATATCAGAGTGCCCTCTATAACACTTGAGAAATACTCCGCCTTACTATGGCCAAATGGATGTTCCCTGTCTGGCGGGCTCATGGCGATTGTAATAAGCATCAGGGCCATGAGAGCAGCAGCGAGATTAATGAATGATTCAAGCGCGTCGGAAAGGAGCCCCACAGACCCTGTAATATAATAAGCACTCCCCTTGAGCACTATTGTAGCAATAGATGCCGCAATTGAGATCCATACATATTTTACAGGTGACCCATTAGCTGCCGTAATCATCTTTCAGATTATCTCCCAGGTAAGAAGATTCATGAAATATGAATATAAAATAAAAACGTGATATTGTCAAGCAGAGACGCAAAGTCGCGGGACGATAAAAAAGACAATATTTAACTCACGGTTAAATTATTGACAATTTTTTATGATTTATCTATATTTATTGCCTGATAATATTTATAGATTCATTTAAATACTAAATATCCGCAAGGAGTGATCTCTTTTGAATATACAGGAATTATATAAACAGAAATTAATGTCTGCTGAAGAGGCTGTCAAAAAAGTTAAAAACGAAACAGAAGTATGGTGCGGCATTGCCGTGCCTGTCCCGATGGCTCTGGTCAATGCCCTTATCGACAGGGAGCCGGAAGTAAAAGACATCACCATCAATCACATCGTGGACATCCACCCCAGGCTTAAATGGTACGGTCAGGACCGTGAATCGAATATCAAGGTGGACTGCGGATATCCAACGTCATGCAGGGCCAAAGTGGTCAGCGGGGATTTCACCATGACTCCGAACCGTTTTTGCGAGCTTCCTAAAATCTATACAGACGAAAATTTCCGGCCGATGCATGTTGCCATGATAATGGTAACCCCGATGGACAAACATGGATACTGCTGCCTTGGACTCGGGGCAGACGCGACCCTCCCCATAGCCCTCAATGCCGCACAAAGACGCAGGGAGGGGGATGAACGCTACATGGTTCTTGCACAGGTCAACACGCAGGTCCCGCGCAGCCGGGGCCTGAATTACATACACGTTTCTGATATCGATGCGATTGTGGAGCAGGAGCAGGACCTTGCGGTTTTACCTGAAACGAACGGGATGACTCCCGAAGAGAAGACCATAGGCAGGTATTGCGCGGAATTTGTAAAGGATGGTTCCACAATTCAGCTTGGGATCGGAAGCATCCCGAATGCTGTATCCCAGGCCTTTCTTGAAACCCATGTAAAAGATCTCGGGATTCATTCCGAAATGGCATGTGATACAATGCGTGATTTATGGAATGAGGGGATAGTTACTAACAGACGTAAAACATTCATGCCTCACCGTTCCATATTCACATTTGCAATGGGAACCAGGTCTCTTTACGACTGGCTTGACGACAATCCCGGAATCGAATTCCATCCCGTCAACTTTGTCAATAATCCGTATATAATCGGCATGAACGATAATCTTGTTTCAATAAATGCTGCCCTGCAGATTGATCTTACAGGGCAGATATGTTCAGAGTCAATGGGGTGGAAACAGTATACACATCCGGGCGGACAGCTGGACTTTGTGGATGGGGCTTTTCAGTCAAAGGGAGGTGTTTCCATAATCGCCACACAGGCTGTTGCCAGGCCCAGTTCAGGTAATGGAGATATAATATCAAAGATCATTCCAAATATTACTCCGGGCGGAATCATTACCACTCCCCGTTCGTGTGCCGATTACGTGATAACCGAATACGGCGTTGCCAAAATTAAGGGACAGTCTGTACGCCAGCGGGCTAAAAACATCATAGCAATTGCACATCCGGATTTCAGGGATGAACTTCAGTCTGAAGCCCGCAGGCGAAACCTGATCTGATTACAGCAATGCTACAAGAGACATTAACACCAGAAATCCACTTATTATAATCCTCTAATATCTTCTGGTGTAAAATAATCCTGCGTGCCATAAGGATCTTTAAACTCCTGATCTGAGATAAAATTTCGTTTATTCTTTCCTCTGTTTGAAAGATATTTACCCAGATCAAGATTGATCTTTTCAGGTACATTTACATCGGCAGATGCAAGGGCCTGCCGCAGCATAGATTCAGCTTTATTGGCAAATGCAGTTGAATCTGTAAGTATTCTGGCTGTTTCAGTAGGGTTATGGAAGCCCATAGAGTTTTCGGCAGAAATAAAGTTAAGTCTCAGATATCCCTGAATATATGCTTCTTTTGCTTTTGTATAAAGACCTTGATTAATCTTCCTGCCTTTTGCCTGGCTTTCATGTACCATTTCAAAGAGTCTTGCAACTGTCGCGACTGCATAACCTGCTCTGTTTTGCATGGATGCAGTCCTCTCCTGTATTGT
>CAZVFJ010000077.1:4632-5781 GCA_964625825.1 uncultured Leptospirales bacterium
CAAAATCCATCTTAACCGGACTGGTTACATTGTGATCTGATATCTTGTATGGACCTGATCTCCTGTAGGGCATGTGACAGTCAGGGCATGAAAGGCCAGCGTTAAAGTGAGTGCTGCTGTTTGAAAATAATTCAAACTCCGGGTGCCTGATAAACGGCATGTCAAAGCCGGTAACTTTCTGAATCCATTCAATCCGTTTTGGATCTGTTATAAGTTCCTTAATAATATTTTCGATTGAAATATTGCCCCACTTGCTGCCCTTCCACGGAAGGCTGATATCACCTGCAACCTTTTTATCAGGTGTCCTGGGAACAGAGTATGTAACGTGACACTGAGCGCAGGCAAGCATTCTCTGTTCCTGTCGTGTGAATTCCTTTTTACCCAGTTCAGCAAGCCCTTTTTCAAAGTGTGCCTTGTTGGTCCTCATTCCCATATCTGACGGTTTGTGACAATCATAGCATGCCGGGCCCAGTTTCTGAAGTTTTTGAGGCATCATTTTGAGGGCATCATTAAATGAGGCTGTAAGGTAATTCATCCCATTCTTCTCTGTCATTGTTTTGTGCATGGGGGATTTACATGCAAGGCAGACTCCCCCCAGTTTGGTTCTTGACGGATCAATTTCGATCTGATCAATTATCGCGTAATGATGGCCCCTGGGTTCATTATATTCAACGCCGAAGCCCCAGCCGCTGAAAAGGAGTGCCAGATACGGCATCTCACTCAGTTTATCATAAACAACTTTATCATCATCCCACCCCTTTCTGTACATGCTGAGTCCTGACGGTTTAGGCTCCTCTGTTTTAAGCCACAATTCATATTGCAGAGGAAACACCTTTCCCCAGACTTCGGGATCAAATTCGTTTTCACCTATTACACCGGCTCTGAAGAGCTCTGGTTTGTCACCTCCGCAGCCTGTATAAAATATACAGAGCAAAAAGATTATACTTACAGTACTTAAATTTATTCTCATGATTATACTCCCCCTTGATTACTTACATGAAACCTGCCATACTTACTGAAGGGTATTTATGGTTCACCTTTCTGTGACATGACCAGCAGTCCATATCTTCTGTATTTATTACAGAGACCATCCCTTCATGGCACCTGAGACAGTTCCCTCTGATTACTTTTTTCCCGTGAGATGATATG
>CAZVFJ010000077.1:5791-13270 GCA_964625825.1 uncultured Leptospirales bacterium
TTCTGAATAGATACCGGAATGAAACATTATAAGGTCTTTCATTCCGTCTATACCCTTCCATATAGTATAATTAATTATGTTATCATTAGGCAGATGGCAGTCTACACATTTGATGTTCCTGTGCAGACCGGTCATGAACCAGGATTCAAACTGCGGATTCATTACATGGCATGAGTTACAGTAATCCGGCTCACCTGTTTTATAAAAAAAACCGGATGGCCCCCACATAAAAACTACAAAGATAACAACGCTGAGAATACCGGCAATGAGGAGCCTTTTTCTGTTCATCATATCACCAGATAATCTGTATTTATTAAAAACATGGGCATAAACATAATATAAAAGAAAATCAGCCAAATTTTTATTTTTTATTAATTTAGAAAAAAAGTGATACTTGATCCCGGTCAATGACATCTGTTTCATCTGCTGATATAATCGGACAATCAAGTTTTGAGATAATTGATACAACTTGCAGTTCAATATTGAAAAGATAATCGGGTTGTTATATATTATCGATATAATCCATCAGGAGGAAAACAATGAGTATGTTCTGCTTTCAGTGTCAGGAGACAGTAAAAAACCAGGGGTGCACTGTGAAGGGTGTCTGTGGGAAGGAGGAGACTACTGCCCAGCTTCAGGATCTCCTTATATACAATCTTAAAGGTATAGCTTACCTTGCAGAAAGTAAAGTAAAAAAGGGTGATGATATTTCTGCCATAGGTAAACTTATCAGCGATTCATTATTTGCAACAATAACAAACGCCAACTTTGACAAGAATCGTATAACAGAGCTTAACAAAGAAGCAATCGCTCTAAAGAAAAAATTAAAAGAGGAAGCTGCCGTAACAGGCGCCCCTGAAGCTGCGGCATGGGTAAGCAGCGATGAAACTGCTTTTATCGAAAAGGGGAAAACAGTCGGAGTACTATCCACAGAGAATGAAGATGTACGTTCACTGCGGGAGCTTCTGATTTACGGCTTAAAAGGTGTGGCTGCTTATGCTGATCATGCTCTTGTTCTAGGTTATAAAGACTCTGATGTTTATGATTTCATGATTGAAGGGCTGGCGTCAACTTTGAAAGATTTATCAGTAGATGAGATGATCGCTCTGGTTCTTAAATGCGGAGAAACTGCAGTTAAGGTAATGGCCCTCCTTGATAAAGCTAACACCGAAACCTACGGGAATCCCGAAATTACAAAAGTTAATATCGGAGTAAGAAACAATCCCGGAATTCTTATTTCAGGACACGACCTGAAAGACATGGAGGAGCTCCTTATACAGACAGAAGGAACAGGGATTGATGTTTATACTCATGGCGAAATGCTCCCGGCAAACTACTACCCTGCGTTTAAAAAATATTCACACTTCGCGGGGAATTATGGAAACGCATGGTGGAAGCAGAATGAGGAGTTTGAAAAATTTAACGGCCCTATCCTCATGACAACAAACTGTATAATACCTGTTAAGGATTCGTATAAAAACAGGATCTTCACAACAGGGATGACGGGGTACCCCGGTATTCCGCATATCGCTGACAGAAAAGATGGCGGGAAAAAGGATTTCTCTGAAATAATTGCAATTGCGAAGAAATGCCAGTCCCCTGTTGAAATTGAAAAAGGTGAGATTGTCGGTGGTTTTGCACACGCCCAGGTTTTTGCCCTTGCCGATAAGGTTGTTGAAGCTGTTAAAAACGGCGCTATTAAGCGATTTGTTGTAATGGCAGGATGTGACGGGCGGATGAAATCAAGAAGCTATTTCACAGATGTAGCAGAGCAGCTACCGGAGGGAACAATTATTCTCACCGCAGGATGCGCTAAATACAGATATAACAAGCTAAACCTTGGAGATATCAACGGGATACCGAGAGTGCTTGATGCAGGGCAGTGCAACGACTCTTACTCTCTTGCTGTTATCGCTCTGAAACTGAAGGAGATATTCGGCCTTGATGATGTGAACAAACTGCCGCTATCTTTCGATATTGCATGGTATGAGCAGAAAGCTGTTGCTGTACTTCTCGCGCTCCTCTACCTTGGCTTCAAGACAATAAGGCTCGGCCCTACACTCCCTGCGTTTCTTTCTCCCAACGTGACAAAGGTTCTTGTGGAAAACTTCAATATTATGCCTACAGGTGAAGTGAAGGCTGATATTGAAGCTATGATGGCTGGTAAATAAGAATATTTTATTTATTCTTATTTTAATATCTGATTGTTCAGAGTACGTTTGTGTATTTTTTTTATATTAGTCAGGAGGTGCTGACCCTGTTTCAGGTCAGCCCCATTACGTTGCACATTTAATTGGCAGGATGAGATTCTTTAATCCTGTCAATTAAATGTTACAAAACGCCCTATTCAACAATAAGAATGTTGTCTTCCCCGCGTAATTTAATTAGCTTTAACCCTGGGAAAAAACCAATGAAAACAAAAATTATAATCTCACTCATTATCATTGCAGTGTCTGCCTGCGTTGCCGCGTATTTTATCTATCCCTCAATACATGAAAAGGCTGTGTACCGCGAAATGGAAGAAAAGGCCGGAGTTATGACACTGGAACTTTATTCCGGTAATTATAGAGCTCACTATTACGAAAGCTCCGGGATACAGGGGGAATACCTTATACTCCTGCACGGCCTTGGGGGTGACAAGACCTCGTTTTTACAGTGCGTCCCGATGCTGCGGGAGAAGTTCCATGTTATTCTCCCCGACCTTGCAGCGCATGGCGAGAACTCACGAACCGGTTATACAGATTTAAGTATTGAAGGCCAGGTTGAATTTTTACGGCGCTTCGTATTAATTAAAGGTTTAAAAGAATTTTACCTTGGAGGAAATTCCATGGGGGGACATATATCCGCCGCATTTGCTTTGAAATATCCTCAAATGCTGAAATCCCTCATACTTATAAACTCGGCAGGAATAGTTATGGAGGGAAACTTCGCATACACAGGTTACGGTACTCCGATTAAGGACAGAGATGAACTCCATACCGCACTCGGTTTCGGACTGCATAGAGTACCGGTGAAAGGCTTTGCGGAGGAGATACAGATGATCCGTAAATACAACAGCAGCCGGGAGTTTATTATTAATAAAGTAATACCCGCAGTGAGAAACGGCGCATTCTTCAACATTGCAGGGGAAATCCATAAGATCAAAACTCCCACCCTCATTATCTGGGGAGCCCATGACAGAGTGATTTCATTAAAGGTCGCTGAACAATTCAGGAAAGAAATCGCGGGATCTGAACTGATTATAATAGATAATGCATCACACTCGCCGCAGCTTGAACTCCCGGAACAGGTTGCAGGAAATATAATAAGGTTTATCAATAAGTAACGTTTTTATTTATTATCCCTCCCTGGATTTATATATTCATACAACTAACACTATTTCTATTTTATATTTATTCCGAAAAAGTAGTTTTTTTAAAAAAAAACAACTTATGTTGTGCTTTTTTTTAACAAATTATACAATTTTTAAAATTGTATAGTTATATTAAGACTATAAAAATATGACTCTGAATGAATTTATACTTCAAGTCTCTTGCTGAGAACATCATATACAGATCTTCAGCACATAAAGCATGCCGGGAATCTGTGTAAAACTATATGGGGGGAATACACGATGAACATTAAGGCAGGTTTAAAATCAGGTGTAGTAACAGATGATCTGAAACAGACAGTTGATGAGATCATTGCGCATGTTGGCAAGGATATCAAGTTTGGCATGGCCCTGGCTCTTGGAAAGCCGGTTCTGCTGATTAATGAATTATACAGGAGAGCTAAAGAGGACCCCGAAATCAAACTTGATATTGTCACGGCCCTTGCCCTTGAAAAACCTACAGGGCACTCGGAGCTGGAATCAAGATTTCTTAAACCTCTTGCCAACAGAGTTTTCGATGGTACTCCAGAGTTTGATTATATGCTCGACTTCAGGGCAGGCA
This sequence comes from uncultured Leptospirales bacterium, assembly GCA_964625825.1. Lineage (GTDB taxonomy): Bacteria > Spirochaetota > UBA4802 > UBA4802 > UBA5550 > UBA5550. Next base: position 9,724 of record CAZVFJ010000077.1, read on the forward strand.
AGCTGCCTCCGAATGTTGCCATTTATGAATTTTTCAACAAGGCCGGAGGATATATGCATAATCCTGAAGCGCAGCAGAACCATATAGGCTCCAATTATACACACGTTGTACGGGACGCCATTAACTTCGGTGTTAATGTGCTCGGTATGCTGCTCGGAACAAAAGAGATAAACGGAAAAAAGATGTACTCACTGGCGTGTAACACAGACATTACGATAGAGAGTATGGAAAAACTTAAAATGATCAGGGAAAACGGAAAGAATGTCGCTATTGTGGCGGAAGTTAATGAAAATATGCCTTTTATGTATGGCGACGCCGTCATCGAAGGAGAAACCGTTGATATTCTCCTTGAAGGCCCTCAGTTCAATTATCAGCTTTTTGGCCCGCCCAAAGATGCTGTCGCTCCCAAGGACCATATGATTGGATTACATGTAAGTACTCTGGTGAAAGATGGAGGTACTATACAGGTCGGCATAGGATCACTGGGTGATGCTATTGTTGCCGGACTTGTTATGCGGAATGACCACCATGATACTTACCTTGAAGTTCTGGGAAAAGCCGGTGTTATCGGAAGATATGAAAAACTAATCAGCGATTACGGAGATACGGGGCATTTTACACAGGGGCTTTACGGGTCATCAGAGATGTTTGTTGATGCTTTCATGCAGATGTATAAAAATAAAATCCTGAAGAGAAAGGTTTTTGACAGTGTGCCTCTGATGAAACTTGTGAACGCGGGTAAACTGGCAGCCGACAATATTCCCAAAGATATAGTAGATCAACTCATCGAAATAAAAGCCATACATTCAAAGCTAAATGAGGAGGATTTTAACTTTCTCATGCAGTTCGGGATTTTTAAAAAAGGCCTACAGTTCAAAAACGATTATATAGCAGATGGGAGCAGCAAATACTCAACAGACCTCAACAATGAAAGTAACAGGAAGGAAATCAGAAATCTGATCGGGAAAGAGCTTCTGTGCGGGAAGGTAATTCTAGGCGCATTTTTTATCGGGCCGCGCGCCTTTTACGACGCTCTCAATGAAATGAGTGAAGAGGAGAGACAGTTATTCGGAATGTCCGGAGTAGAAAAAGTAAACCAGTTATATGGCGGCGAGGAGCTGCGGTCTCTCCAGAGGAAAGATGCACGTTTTGTAAACGCGGGGATGGTGGCAAACCTGTTCGGAGCTGTAGCATCAGATCAGCTTGAAGATGGCCGTGTAGTCAGTGGTATCGGCGGACAATATAACTTTGTTTCAATGGCTCACGCCCTCCCTGACGCAAGGCTTATCATGATGATTAGAAGCACACGCGGCAGCGGTAAGAAACTGAGGTCAAACATAGTATTCAGTTACGGGCACTGCTCTGTGCCGAAGCACCTGAGAGATATTATAGTTACTGAATATGGAATCGCCGACCTCAGGGGAAAACCTGACAAGGATGTAATCATGGAAATGATTAAAGTAGCTGACTCAAGGTTCCAGGAAGATCTTCTGAAGCAGGCGAAGAAGGCAAAGAAAATCCCGCAGCATTATAAGATTCCTGAAGAGTACAGGAATAATTATCCCGAAAAATATGAATCACTACTCAAACCATACCAGGCTGAAGGGTACTTTAAACCATTCCCGTTCGGTACAGATTTAACAGAAAAGGAGATCGCTCTTGGTGGTTCTCTGAAGGCTATGAAAGCAATGGCGCAGGGAGCTCCTCTAAAGCTTGTAGGCGGAATTGCTGCTGAGATGATCAGGTTTACGCCTCAAAAAGCAATACCGTTCCTTGAGATGATGGATCTTCACAACGCCTCATCGGTAAAAGAGAAGGTGCTTAAAAAACTGGTAGTATTTGCCTTAAGGAATAACAAGAAGATTTAACCCCGGTTATCAATTTGCTGTATACGGCGGTAAAGCTGAAGTTTTGCCGCCGCTTTTTATACTGAAGCGGCATCTTATTTATTTTTTTTAAGTTCATTAATCATCTCAAGCATTATAGCAACATGCCCGGCGAGAAGTTCTATGCTCTTCGCGGGATCTTTCATTTCATTAAGCGCGAAAAAATATTCGGTTATATTCTTTCGAAGATTACGATCAAGTTCAATTACATGTCTGAATTGCGGCGGGATATTTTCGGGCATAGGTTTCCTCTCTATTATTATGCTATCAGCTATAAAAGAATAAAAAAATATTTGTCAATGAATATAATAACTCACAGGGAGGGGTTGCAGGAATGATTACCCCGCGCCGGGATTTCTCCTGACGCGGAGTATAAGTTATCTATTTCAGGTATGAACAGCAGTAATCTGTTGGAGATAATACATTCATAGTAAAACCGGAATTCCCCGCTACAGTGAAAGACTTTCCCCCATCAAAAGCCTTCCACTCATCAGTTCCGGGAAGGAGAACATCCAGCCTCCCTGATATAATCTCTATGAGTTCCGGAGCCCCCGTGTGAAACCTGTACTCCCCCGGCTGCATAAAACCGAGAGTTTTTTCTGTTCCATCACTGAACTTTATCCTGCGGCTTACCACATTCCCGTTAAAATAGACGTTTGCTTCCTTTACGACAGTAACATTTGTGAATTCTGACATAAAAATTCTACCCTGAAATTTAATATGGACGAAAAAGAATAAGATATAAAACTCTTAAAATATCAAGAAAAAAATAATTTCGGGAGGATCTTCAGCAATCCGGGAGTATTATTTTTTAATTGTTAAATATTTGCCGTGTATGATACATTTCAGTCTACATCATTCAATGACTTGAGTCAGCGTTTTTATTTATAAACTGTCATTTTGATCGACGTTCATGGAGTATAAGCACATCATCCGCATCCGTGTCTGTCGCAATTCTTTTGATAGAAAAAACATCTTAATCATTAAAAATATATTATAAAAGGGTAGCGCCATGACAGAAGAAAGTAAAAAAAGAAAGACACTTATAGCTATTATTCCTGCTTTAATAATACTGTTGTGTATCCTTGTCCCTGTAATAATGACCTCTGTTACCAGTCATGAATATATAATCACGAATAAAGATGACCTGGTATTCAGAGGGAGGAAGCTCTTCATCTGCGGCGATACACTTATATGCATGAGGGGTAATGTTGAGGAGGGCGAAAAATCGAAACTTCCCGGCGCTGAACAAACTTCATATAACATATCCATTCTTCCGCTGAAGGATATAAGACTAATTGAGTTAGAGCCGGGGGAGGATGAACCTGAAATCATTGAAGAAGGGCCCGTTGATATCAGGCAACTTGGATCATATAAAATTCAGCTTCAGGGATATACCGGAAAGCTCAGGCTCTACAGGGGGAAGGATAAAATAACAGGCACAGTACAGTTCCCTGACTGGGCTAACGGGAAAGTAGAATACCTGAAAAATATAAAGATCAGCGGAGACCGAATATCATTTACAAGATCTGCCCCCACTGATGCCGAGGTGAGAAGACTTGGAGCAAACTCCCGCTTCACCCAGAGGTTTAACGGAAAATACAGCGGAGGAGGAAGATACATCAAAGGTTTCCTGATCAATCAAAGGAAAGAACGGCACC
>CAZVFJ010000078.1:0-11682 GCA_964625825.1 uncultured Leptospirales bacterium
GGCCGGCAACAATACCGGATTTTGGATCAAAAGTTCTTACAATATTTTATAATGACGCCGAAGCATCAGACCTCAGTGACCCTATGGCTGACGCTCTTAAAGCAAAAAATTTTCCGGAATCAAAGAATCGTGGAATCGGGATTGCGAACCTTAAAAATTCCGTAGCTCCCAACTGGCTTATACGTAAAATAGTAAAAAAGAAGATTGCCCAGTACAACTCAACCATACTTACAGACGATGATCTTTCAATACCCCGTTCATGGGGACTTGGTGAGTGCAATAACAAATCAATCTGTATAATAATCGGGAAAGATAAAAAAGTTAAATATGTAAAATTTATGGATAAATATCATCCCGCAACTCAGGCTGATATTGATCAGGTTGTAAAGATTGTTGGAGATCTTGTTAAATAACTTATAAAAGTAATTTTAATCTTCTTAAAAAAGGGCATATAAATAATGCCCTTTTTTTTATATTATTAAATATGCTTAAGTATCTGATCCTTATTATACCCGCAACGGTTTATGCGGAGAAATATGACAGTTATAACACAGCAGCAAAAACATCATATTCCATAAAGAATGAAGCTATTGAGTGGGGAATATATTCTTCACTTTATGCCGGAGCGTTCCTCATGGACAAACACGGGCCTTTTTTTGATGACCCTTTGATCGGCGGTGCGACAGGAGCACCGTATAAAGACAGGGATACAGTACCCATGTTATACATTGAATCCTGGATGGCCGGTATTTTCGGATATATAGCCCTATCTCCGAACGAAGAAGGTTTTTTGAACAGGGTAACCTATAACAATATAAAAGGATTCTACGAATCAATAGCCTATGCCCACTTCATAACTGTTTTTACCAAAGTGACCGCAGGGAGAAAAAGGCCGAGTTACGACAACTACCCTGAAGATGACAGGAATAACGGCGGACGGAAATCTTTCATATCAACACACAGTTCAATAGCTTATGTAACCGCGACATACAGTTCTCTCTATATAACCGGGCACTCGGGAAATAATTCAGACCTATTAAATCTGGGATTAAAGGCAACAGTAATATCAGCATCTTTTTCAGCAGCAGCGTACACCGCATGGTCAAGAATTGAAGATAACCGTCACCATAAAAGCGATGTAATCGCGGGAGGTGCAGTAGGAATTCTTTCAGGTATAGCCGGATATATACACCAGAACAGCCGGTTCAGGGCAGATACATCCTCCGCGATGATATCCATAATTCCGCTTATTTCAAAAGACGCTGTTTATATATCAATATTAAACCAATATTGATATAAATACTGACAAAAAACATATAACGAATAAGATTTTTTACGTATTTATAAAGTAGCTATAAAAAATTCACTGTAAATACAGCCCGAGATACAAATTTGAGTTGATTTTAAATCATCACCTAAAATATAATGCGGCTTAAAAAACAAAAAATGGAGGATTTTATGAGTAATGAAAATCTGGCAAATCCTGCGCCGGTGGGGCTCTTAGGATTTGGGATGACTACTATTCTTCTTAATTTACACAATGCCGGTTTTTATCCACTTGATGCAATGATTCTGGGAATGGGTGTTTTCTTCGGCGGACTCGCCCAGTTTATAGCAGGTACTATGGAATTTAAAAAAGGCAACACATTCGGTCAGGCAGCATTCATGTCTTACGGAGCATTCTGGCTTCTTCTTGTTTTTCTTCTCATTATCCCAAAAGTAAGTGCATGGGCTCCTTTTGCACCATCTTTATTTTCCATGGGCTGCTTTTTCACAGTATGGGGAATATTCACATTCTTCATGTATCTTGGAACACGTAACGGCAACAAGGCAACACAGACAATATTCCTGTCACTTGCTATTCTATTCTTCCTTCTGGCAGCGAGAGATTTTTTCGAAAGCGAACTTATTGGACTTATCGCAGGTTATGAAGGTATCTTCTGTGGTTTAAGCGCTCTCTACACAGCCCTTGGCGAAATTCTTAACGAGAAGATGGGAAAAGAATTTCTCCCGCTCGGATGATCCTGAAATATATCACCTGTTAAACAAAAAAGCTCTCAATCTCATGAGAGCCTTTTTTAATTAATTACGTATCTCTATGCAAAGCAACAGGTTATTCAAGAGTAAAAGTAACCGGGAGATAATGAGCCATTTTCACCCGATTCCCGCTTTTATATCCAGGGGAAAAACGCATTCTCCTTACAGCCTTTAAAGCCTGTTCATTGAAACCATAGGGAGCCTTCCCTGACGCTATGTTTGACGATATAAGTGCTCCATTTTCATCTATCTGAACCAGAACAGTAACCTGGTACTCCTTTATATTTGCCGACCGGGCTTCATCAGGATAGTATTGCCTCAAATCAAAATCCACAATAGCGCGTGGAGGTGCATCACCATTAAATGAAAAGAGGTAGCCGTCTTTATCCGTCCCGTCACCTGAAATCTGGTTTGTATTTATCTCCTTTTCTTCCGGATCATCCCCCTCCTTTTTTTTACCTTCAATCCATTCATTTTTATCTACATGCGCAGGAGAGGAATCTCCTCCGATAAGTTCCGGAGGAATATCCAGTTCAATTTCCGGATGTTCAAGTTCGAATCCGCTTACAATATTCTGTTCTGCTGACGCATTCATAAACCGGGAGAAAAAATACGAACCGGCAAGAACGACATGGACAGAGAAAGATACCGCCAGTGATAACCTGAACAAATGGTTTATTTTAATTTTTCTTTTCTTTACCTGTATGATGAGTGATTCATCCATCACCAAAATCCCCTATTTCTTTACAGAAAGAGCCATCCGTGTAACTCCACATTTACGAAGCAGCCCCATAACTTTTGAAACCATACCATATGACAGATTTTCATCAGCAGAAAGGGTCACTCTCATGTTTGGCCTGTACTTCACTTCACGCGTAATTTCATTTATAAGGCTTGATTCTGTCACGGATTTCCCTTCAAGAAAAAATTTGCCCTCCTTCGTAATGGCCACCTGCCTGGATTCCTTGATATTGGCATCTGCAGCGGCAACTTTCGGAAGGTTAATATTTATCGATTCCTTTTTCAGAAAGTTTGCCGTAACCATGAATATAACAAGGAGAACCAGTATTATATCAACCATGGGGGTTATATTTATATCGCTTATAACTCCATCTTCATCCCTGGATGTTCCCATTGCCATTTTAATACCTCCATTTTATTGCAAACAACAGGATTTTTTATCCTGTCATACCCTTCCCCCTCTGTACGGGGATAAACTCCGGCGGGTATCCATTTCTTTACAACATAGATTACCCTCTTCACGGGAATGACAAAATCTATTTCGATACGCTTGCCAGAGCCTCTTTAGATAATATCTCCAGGCTCTGCATGATATTCTTCAGTCTCTTACTGAAAAAGTTATTCAGCATAACAACAGGTATCGCTATAAGCAGACCACAGGCTGTCGCCAGGAGCGCGGTTGATATGCTTCTCATAACAACTTCGGCTCCGGTATTACCCAAAGTGCCCAGGTTATAGAAAGCCTTAATGATCCCGAGTACTGTCCCCAGTAAACCGATAAAAGGCGCGTTATTGCCCAGTGATGCGAGAATTATAATTCTTTTTTCAAGGTACATTCGTTCTTCAATCAGCTTTCCTTCCATCAGGTGCCCGAGTGCGGCCTCTCCTGAATTAAAGTGTTCCCTGATAAATGCTGCAAACCGGGAATATACCGATTCAGGATACTGTTCAATGTAAACACTGAGAGAGTCTATGTCCCGGCTCCTGAGTTTAGTGATTATTTCATTGAATATCTTTTCTCCGATCCTGGCATTATGCCTGAAAATAAGGCTTCGATCTATTACAACGGCCAGCGCGATTATACTTGCAAGGCCCATTATTGAAAAAATCAGCCTCTCCCCTATTGTAAGTAAATTTTCCATTTTTCCTCTTTTACTAATAAATGATATATCTTCCGGCAAAAACATTTGCTGAAAATTTTATTATTAAAATCCGTAAATTAAAATTTAATCTACTTAAGGTACCTGATAACTTTACCCTTAATATGGATAACGTCCACTATCCCCACAATATATACATTATGCTCCCTCCATGATGTTACATCAATAAGGTTATCCCCGCCTCTGCTGCGGACAGCCTCAGTCACAGCCTCATCATAATTCATATCGGGAGTAACAGGTATTATCCAGAAGAGCCGGAACATCGATGAAGAACCCGCGGCTTCACCGATAACTTCATACTCCATTGAACCTGTCTCACCTGTTGATGGCACTATCCCGAGCGGATGTGATTTTAATGAAATACACCCGGGTATGGCATTCAGGGCCAATAAAATCAAAATCCAGAGCACCGCCTTTTTCATAAAAAAGGATACCCTGTTTTTCATTTCTTTTTACCTTTATAACCGGCATCAGCAGCGTATTTTACAGCCTCGCCCTCAATTATCACAGTATTAACACTGAAAAAAAGAAAGTATGAGGATTTTTCATAACATCTCACATTTATGAGGGCATCACCCTGTTTACGGTCAATCGCCTCTTTCATGGCTGCCTCAATATCCGGGCGTCCAATCATGTAAAGCCCCAGGAGCGAATAGGCGCTGTCTTCACCTGAAGTTTTCCCCAGGTTTTGCGATACTGTTTTATCATAAAGCGGCGTATTTGAAGGGCTGATACAAATCGGCACAGTGCTGCATCCTGTCATCAGCATAAATATCATTATAAATAGCACAGGAGACATTTTTATTTTCATATTCACCTCTTTTTTCCGGTTAAAATTTTACTTCAACCCCGAGATTCGGGATGAATGAAAGTTCCCCTTCCCGTTTCCGGACTTCAGGATTATTACCCGAGTATGGATATCTGTAGTCCCATTTATACTCCTCACCATCAGAAGAGACTATCCCTATGAGTTCAACATACCATGAAAGATATCCCCACTTATAATTTGTTCTAAAGCTGTATCTGAGATCAAGCCTGTATTCATCACAGAGCCTTTCAGTAAAAGGCTTTCCATATTCCGGGACATGTCTGGATACACCCGGATTAGCAGACTCATATACGGTATCCTCGGTACTCCCTACGATCGCAGTGTATGGCGCGGCTGTATTATACTGGAACTTCCCGCTTATAGTATTTCTGCCGAAAGTGTAACCCGCGACAATTTTAATGATATGAGTCATATCATAAGGAGAATTCGTCCAGTAATCACCCCAGAGGCTGTATGAATCAGACTGATTTGTTTTAAGACTGGACCTGTTAAAGGCATAGCTTCCCCAGCCGAAAAGACCCTGTTCACTTTCATCATTTACTTTTGCAAGGAGTTCAATTCCCCAGGATTTAAGTTCAGCTTCATTTTTATAGTAAAACATGGTACCGTCTGAACCTGTATATTCGTCAGAAGCCACAATATCAGTAAAATTATTGTAGAAACCTTCAACCTTAAAAGTATAGCTGCTGATTTTCTGTTCAATACTCCCTGACCTGTGAATTGATCTCTGCGGTTTAAGATAATCGGCTTCAGCAATGTTCGGCAGAGTTGTAAAATACGTTGCGTTAGTCTGCATAAAATTGCTGTAATAACCTCCGGCAACACCTATCGTAGTGTCAGTATCAAACCTGTATATAAAAGTACCCCGGGGATCAAAGATTGTACATCCAGTCCTTTTCAGGTATTCACTGTGTATGCCGGGAGCAAAGTTTAATCCGCCAAACGTGAATTTGTTTTCAGCGTACCATGTTAATGTCTGATTTTTTATTGTCTGCCCCAGAGGAATAATAACGAAAGAATTCTCATCATTCAAATCTATGGTATCAGTTGTTGCAGCAATTGTTTTTCCGCTTGTTTTAAAAAGGTAATAAGTTGCCTCAACACCGCCACGAAATTCACCGTGAGACTTCCACCACTCCGCCTTCACCCTGTCTTTTAACCCGAAAATATAAGGATTGGCTGTAATTCCAAGGTCTCTTGCCCACGAAGCAGTTGATGAAGGGAGATTGTACCATTGATCGCTTCTATTAAAAGCTGTATAGATAATTACCGTATTTGTGAGCTCTTCACTGTATTTATATGTATAATATAATCCCTGGCTGTGGGCCTGGTCATTCTGATAAATTGTCATATTTGACAGTGCGGGATCATCACCATCATCCAGGTAATCATCCTTTAGCAACAAATCAATATAGTCTCTGTTCCCGAAAGCAAGAAAAGTTATAGAATTATGCGAGTTAAAACTATACTTCATTTTGAACTGGTAATCCCAGTATTCAGGCAGCCAGTCTAAACTTTCATTCATCAGGTGCTCATAAATAAAAGGGATAAAGAGTGAAAGGTAGCCATACCTGCCCGCCGCTATTATATATCCGGCATTCTCTTTTGTCTCTTTACCATCAGTTATTACAGAACGGGTTATCGGTTTTTTTACAAGAACATTCGCTGAAAGCAGCCCCACATCAGAGTTGCCTCCAAATTCATTCACTTCATCCACGGTTTTAATATTGATTACCGCGGATTGCGCATTTGAAAACTCCGAAGGATATGCCGAAGAATATAAATCTATCTCGCTCATCAGGTCGTTATTAATTACCGAATGGAGCCCCCCGAAATGCATGGGCTTAAAAAGAGGTATATCATCTATATAATAACCATTTGTCGCGGAATCAGCTCCGCGTATTACCAGAGGCCCGAAAAAGCTGTCGGTACGGTTTACACCCGGGAGAGATGTCAGTGCATTGATCGAATCCCCGAAGGATGCGGGAACTTCCTTGATCTCCTTAACTGTCATTGTATGACGTGAAACTTTCTGTATATCCCTTTCACCTTTTATCACAACCCCGCTGCCGCGCGAAGTAAAAGGAAGTAACTGAAAATCCCTTGTTACGTTCCCCTCAACTGTTACTGACGTTGTGATAACCTGAAGCCCCGGTGACTGAATCTTTACAGTATACTTCCCAGCTTCAGGAAGCATTACAAAATATTTTCCCTGCGGAGCATTTGCGACGAGCCCGGCTTCCTGAATAATTATAATGGCAAAAGAAACATTCTTCTTTGTAGTGCTGTCTATAATATTTCCCTGGAGAGAACACTCTCCCGCGTAAGTTACTTTAATACCAAAGAAAATCATTATGAAAATACACGCGGTAATAATCCGCCATTTAATACTGTACATTGAAAATTTCCTTAATATGATGCATGGCTTAATCAGACTACCTGCTATTATAACACTTATGAGTATTTAATGTGTTACTTTTAAAATAACTTTTTTTACATTAGTAATATTTTTGTAATATATCTTTCAATTAAAAAACTTAATTCTGTATTCATTCAGACACAGTGAATTATATCTTTTCACCTAAAACATGTTTAGTATTAAATCCGTATTAATACAGAAAAAATTATCTGAATGAAATAACGTCTATCCTGTTATAAAAATTTCCCGCAATCATTGACATGATTATCAGGTATAAAGTTTCTCCGCTCTTTACTTGACAGGAGTATGGAAAACTGTTCATTATATCCGGAAAATAAAAAATGTTGATAGAATCCACACAAAACAGGGGGGACAATGAACCTTAATAATGACGAGATTATAGATTTACTGCAATATTCCTTTGTACGGATGGATGGAGCCTGGTTTCTCGGCCTTGCAAAAAAATATGGCGTCGAGACCGCATGGGAGATGAATGTTGAGGCATGGAAGCAGTTTTCTTATGTGTTCGGCCGGAAACTCAAGAAAAAGCATATTCCCGAACCTGTCTGGCCCGAAAGTTTTATTGACGCAATGAACGCGTTAAGCCGTGTTCTCAAAATAGAAGGAAGAGATGTAATCCTTGAAGACGATAAAATAATTGTCCGCGTCACGGATTGCGAAACCCAGAAGGCCATAGCAAAAGCAGGAATTGCAGATTGTGGAATTGTTACGAAGGTAACATATGAAGGGATTGTAAAGGCCCTTTTCGGCACTGATTTTAATGTCACAGTCGAACACACAAAAAATCTGAACCACGGAGATGAATGCTGCGAGGTTGTGATTACAACAAAAAAATAATATAATTTAACAGGCAGATATTAATACCTGCCTGTTAAAAACATCACAGATGTGTTCCCTTTTTAACAGATGAAATCTTTACGTTCACAGATGGCCTGGGATTATCTCCGCAGTAATAGTCAAAACGTACAAAATCCTTATTATGAAATGTGTCAATATGGCTTTTGCTGTCTGTGAATAGTGGCCCCTTGAAGGTCATATCCACTCTGATCGGGGCATTATAACTTATCTCACTCAGAAGTCCTGTTCCGCTGCCGGCAGCCCAGAATGCATGCGCAACAGTTTTATGGTAACCGAAAAGTTTTGCAAGAATTTCTGACATGTGTATCGGATTAAAATCACTGCTGATTTTCGCGTACTTCTTACCTATACCTGCAGGAATATAATGTTCAATCCTGTTGTCAGGTTTCCCTATTGGCTGTATAAGGTCACTGTTCGGAGACACTGAATAATTCTTCCCGTACCGCCCCTTTTTCAGGTAGGTTGTAATACTCTCCCATACAAGTTCTCCATCAGACTTCAGATGAATTGTATAATCGAATTCCACACCCTGCTTTACGATCCGGCTTTCAACCAGTTCAACCTCCACATCCAATGTTTCATCCGCCATAATTTTTCTATGCTGAATTATATGGTTCCTGTAATGAAGAATACCAAGACATGACACAGGAAAATCTTTATGGCTTACAACCGCCATCTGGAGAGGCGCGGTAAAGACATGCGGATAGAAAATCGGGAGTGTACCGTCATCATTCAGATTGCAGGCATTAATATAACTTTTCAGATGTTCTCTGTTAATTTTGATACTTCCCATAGATGCTCTGACAGGTATGTGAGAGTATCCATCTCCAAAACCTTTTCTCTTTAAAAAAATAATCTTCAGACAGGTGGGCCACACCCATGGCATTTTACTGTAAACAAGATGATTTTCCATTTTGTTTAAACCTCTACTTTATCTATCTCCAGAAATAATGTGAATCCTTCAATAGGCAGACAAACCGCCTTTCACATATATCTTACACCATGCAAAACAGGTTGTCATTCGTATTTATAAATCTGAAACATAATTTTCAGGTTTATAAATATAACAGCATTTTGACTGATGAATGAAATCTGCTTGACTACAGATTTCATTCATCAGGAAATAATAGTATATAAAACATCCGGAAGGATACTATTTTTTTATTGTAAAATTAATGCTTAGCCTAATCTTTGATCAACTTTTAAACCCACATCCGGGGGATTCGCGGGTGGTGGACAATAAAATCTGTCATAATAAAATATTTTCGACCTGACACATTAAAATTTATTACTATCAGTGAAAATCACGGGGAGCTTTTTTAATCATGGAGGAATCTATGAAAGAGATAAAAAAATCAAATAAACTTGATAATGTATTTTACGATATCCGCGGGCCTATAGTAGAAGAGGCTGCGCGCCTTGAACGCGAAGGGCATACAATTATAAAGCTGAACACCGGGAATCCCTCGGCATTCGGGCTTTATGCTCCGGATGAAATAATCCAGGATGTAATAATGAACCTCCGTCATGCTGAAGCGTATGGAGATTCAAAGGGGCTCTTCTCCGCCCGTAAAGCTATTATGCAGGATTGCCAGCTTAAGGGGATAAGGGGAGTTGGCATTGAAGATATTATTATCGGTAATGGTGTAAGTGAACTTATTGTAATGTGTATGCAGGGGCTTCTCAATAATGGCGATGAAATCCTTGTACCCATGCCCGATTATCCTCTCTGGACAGGGGCCGCAAATCTTGCAGGTGGAAAGGCTGTACACTATCTCTGTGATGAAGAGAGCCTCTGGTATCCTGACATCGAAGATATCGAAAGCAAAATAACCCCTAAAACAAAGGCAATCGTTATGATAAATCCTAATAATCCCACGGGCGCTGTTTACCCGGAAGAGATTGTTAAGAAAATTGTTGAAATTGCAGTTAAAAACCAGCTGGTACTTTTTGCTGATGAAATATATGACAGGGTGAAGTATGATGATATAAAGCATACCCCGGCTGCATCCCTGTCAGATGAAACTCTCATTATTACAATGAATGGACTTTCAAAGTCGCACCGTTTATGCGGATTTCGTGTCGGCTGGATGGTAATAACCGGGAAGAAGGAAGCTGCCGCGGATTTTATCGAAGGACTGGGGATTCTCGCATCCATGAGGCTCTGTTCAAATATGCCCGCGCAGTTTGCAATTCAAACAGCCCTTGGCGGATACCAGAGCATTTATGAACTCACCGCCCCCGGAGGAAGGTTGTACGAACAGAGAAATTTCTCCTATGAGCTTTTTAATTCTATACCGGGAATTTCATGCGTAAAGCCTATGGGAGGAATGTACCTCTTCCCTAAAATTGATACAAAAAAAATCCCGGTTAAGGATGACGCGCAGTTCGTTCTGGATTTTCTGAAGCAGAAAAAAGTAATGCTTGTGCAGGGGACAGGCTTCAACTGGCCTCAACCTGACCATTTCCGCGTTGTCTTTCTCCCGTCTATTGAAGAGATGAAACTTGTAGCGCAGCGTTTCGCCGAGTTTGTAGACGGGTATTCGCAAGAATAGCTTAAGAACTATTGTAATTGAATGTTTAAAGCTCTCCCGGGATGAACCGATAAACTCAAAAATGCTTTTTGTGCATCATTGAATAAAGGTTCATCCTGAAATTTTAACTGGTGTTTTTTGAATTATATTTTTTTATTGACATGGTTAGCATTATTGCTAACATCATTATATGAGCAAAAAAATAGTATTCTATCGCCTTGTAAATGGTGAAAGTCCAGTTGAAGAATTTCTCGACACCTTACCCGATAAAGCAGCACAGAAGGTAATCGCTGTTTTTAAAGTAATAGAAGAAAATCTGATTGTTTCAACCAGGTTTTTTAAAAAACTCACAGGTACAGAAATCTGGGAATGCAGGATAATGTGGCAATCCGATATATACAGGATTCTTGGATTTTTTGATAAAAATAATTTTATTATTTTAACAAACGGTTTTCACAAAAAAACACAAAAGACACCGGCATCAGAAATAAAACGTGCGGAAGAAAATATGAAAGATTATAAAATGAGGAGCAGCAGATGAGTGACCTTGAAAAATATATAACCAATCGTGAGAAGAAAACTCCAGGCTTTAAAAAAGGGGTTATGGATGAATATAACAACATGATGATAGGGGCTCGTATAAAAGAACTGCGGACCAGTAAAGGTCTGACACAGGAGGAGTTTGCAAAAAAACTTAAAACAACAAAAAGCGCAGTATCCAGGCTTGAAAACCACGCTGAAAGCGTAAGGCTTTCAACTCTTGAAAAGGTGGCTGAAATTCTTGGGAAAAAACTGGAAGTAAGCTTTAAATAGAAAGTAAATAATGACATTTTATTTTGAAAAGCGGCTCGAATCAGAACCTCCCGGGCCGGGAAGAAGCAGGCTCATTGATGAGCTTTTCAGAATCATAAAAATTGAAAAAATATAGAATGAACACAAAACAATCACACCCTCGGACCCTCACCTCTGACAAAGCATTCACCCCCGCAGAAATCCGCGAAGGTGATGAATTTTTTGTAAACGGAATCTTTGAATTCAATATCACCAGGATGATCGAACATATCAAAAGTAATCCTGAAATGT
>CAZVFJ010000078.1:11782-13065 GCA_964625825.1 uncultured Leptospirales bacterium
TTTGAATTCAATATCACCAGGATGATCGAACATATCAAAAGTAATCCTGAAATGTTTATTCCCGTAACTGTAAGCGTCTCAGAGTTTTATAATTATTTTTCTGTTATAGATGAAGGGTATATCGATTCAGTTATCATAAATGAACCTGTCATTCTTGCTGAGATTGCACCTGACCGTTACAATCTTATAGACGGTAATCACAGAATGGAAAAAGCAAAAAGGCTTGGCTATAAGGATATAATGGCGTATAAATTAAGTCCGGTACAACATGTCATGTTTTTAACAAGCTGTTATTCTTATGAAAAGTATATCATTTACTGGAATGATAAATTATCAGAATTGTAGGCAGCTTCTATTGCCGGGTGAACCATCTTTATGCACATAGCTTTTATTCTGATTAAGTTTTTCCCTTCCACAGAATCCTAAAAAAAAAGAGTTGAAACTCTCCGCATAAAAGGTCTATACCAAAACTACGGTTCAATCTCTAAACTCTCTGCTGAGATAAAAAAGATCCAGTCAAAGATCAGCTCTCTGGAAATGAAAGAATCCATTGGAGGGGATGTGGAGATACAGGAGAAGATAAATCTGCTGACTAATGGATTTCACTTCTGGTTTGACCTGGTGATTTTTGAAATTTAATTATTATGAGGTTTTGATATGATGTTAAAAGAAGCTGTGCTAAAAAGTTTAGAAGACATCAATGATGTTACTAATTATATGTCAGTTTACAATCATATTATTGATAAAAAGTATTATGACTTTGGTGATGCTAAAACTCCTGGTTCGACTATTTCTGCTATTCTTGGTGATTTTATTCGTAATGGTGACACAAGAATAAAAAGAATTAAACAAGACGGAGGGACTTATTTGTATTATCTGACAAAGAATGAAGAAAATATAAATATTGATATTTTATCTGGAATGCCAGATCCTTCTATTAAGTTAGGTGCTAAATCAGAGAAAAACAAAACATATGAAGAGAGAGATTTACATAAACTGTTAAGTAGTTATTTAAAAAATTCTGGTGTTTACTCAAAAACAATTTTTCATGAACAATCAAACGGTAAAGATAATAATCAGATATGGACTCATCCCGATATTGTTGGTATTAAATTTTTAAATTTACAAACAAAAGCTAGTTCAAATTTTTTAAAATCAATTAATCGAGTTGATACATTCAAATTAAATTCATACGAAATCAAAAAAGAAATTATTAATGATAGTGAATTAAAAAAAGCTTTTTTTCAAGCTCTGATAACTCATCAGGAAGATTTAATCACCCC
>CAZVFJ010000079.1:0-12965 GCA_964625825.1 uncultured Leptospirales bacterium
AGATAAGGGGAGGCTTATCGCACCAGTGGGTGACTCGGTTCAAAAACTTATCAGACTAACCAAGACCGGGAATAAAATCACTACCGAAGTGATTACATATGTGCGCTTTGTTCCTATGGTTAAAGGTTCAATTAATCATTGACAAAAGGTTATTAAAATTAAAAAGAATATATAATCCTCTGAGCAATGGGCTAGTCTTTGAGTCCAGGGGATTTGTTTTAATTTTCATCTTTATTTCATAATACTCATATTTAAAGGTATGCAGAATTGTCCTATTCCAAAAGTGAAAAATATACATTTCTAAACGAAAGGCTTTCAAAGGAAGCATATGTCGAAGAGATCCTTTCCGAGATTGAATTGCTTCAAAAAAACTGGCTAAAAACCCGGACAGGAGATCTCGCCACTGCTGAATACCTTAATCAGTCACGAAATGTGAAGATGCCACTGACCCAAAAAAGGCTGATGAATATACAGTTTCTAGTTGATCAGCTTATTAAAAATCATCCTGATCAGGTAAGGCCCGTTTATTCGTTCAACTTTTCGATAGAACCCGAAACAAAAAAACTCAACATTGAGGAAAAGGTCGAACTGACACTCATGATGAGTGACGCGAATTATTCCGCTCTTCAATCAATGAGGGAAAGTAATTCAACCTCAAACTTGCTAAACCTGTTACAAAGTTTTCGCCTCTTCAACCTGACTAAACTTATAAAAAAAGCGAGAAACAGGAATCAGCTCTCGCATATTATAAAAAATCAACTTGGTAAAACAATCTTCACATTTAAAAACTACACATATGACAGAAGCGGAGCCGAAATAACTGAAGATTTCTGTTTTCACAGGGATAACTATGATGCAGTTAAAAATAAAATAGAAGTTGAAACACTAAAAAAAATAATAGATCTACATTCAGCCCCGGTTAACAGAAGACTTAAAAATCTTGGGATACTTAATCCCTATATCAGTGACTACCGTGACACAAAAATTGATTATATAATCAATATCCTTACCGGTGAACTTGCACCAGCCCTTGATAGAAAAGATCTTATAACTGTCAGGAACTTTGGCTCACTAAGAAACTGCATAAATAAAGTGGATAAGATTCTCGATCCGGTAATTCTGCTCGATTCTGATATATCAGGTTATGTAAGAACCCATTTTATGACAACCGACAGGGACATTCTATCGATATTCAAAGAACTAACTCCTGAAATTTTTTCCAGGTGGGAATCAGAAAAAGTTAACGCAGCTAAAATAATTTCCCTGCCAATTGATAACGGAAGCAGATTTATTTTTGATGCTGCACAATTTTTTGCAAAATATAATGAAATAATAAACTTCATTCTCTACAATACAGAGTTTCGTTTCATGGACCAGAAGCATAAGGATGACAAAATTTCTACTGCCGATATACTGACTGACGCAGGTAAAAAAATACTCTCATCCCGTGATTTGCCTTTAAAAATTTTTACCAACGAAGAAAACATCAGCGCCTTTAAAAAAATGTCTAAAGATTATGAAGATTATAAAGCAGCCTCCGTTGAAGCGGATGAATGCTATGAAGAATCCGGCGAAGGATCAGGAAAATCATTTATCTCGGCTATAATTTCAGGAATAGTTTCATTCTTTTCCAGAGGTAGCAAATCTTCTGCAAAAGATAATCAGAAATCTAATCCAAAGAAAGTACTGGCTGTTAAAAAAGGGATATCAAAAGAGACAAAAGATATCTATAAGATAATTAGCGAAAGAAACTCCATGCTCATCCCTCTTTCTGACATTATTGAGCTTAAACCTGAGAATGAGCTAAAGATTGATCAGGCAATAAAAGAATTACGTGAAAATGAACTAAAAATCGTTATCCCTATTTATAACGCCAGAAGTGTTCTTTACCCACAGAGAAGTAAAAAATACCTCATGTCAGATGTTGAATACCTGATGATAGAACCTGATGTTGCTAAATCACCGGAATCGATAAGGGAGTTTATTGATCAAATAACAGGTTTTAAATTTAAAGAGGATGTGATTTCCGGTAATGCTCTGTTCAGTATTGAAAAATATCTATTTTCCATACACAGGCAGAACAGAGCAAAAAAGAGACGGGAAAAGAAATAGGTTATTCTGCTTCTGGCATATTACAGGAGCTACAGTTTCCTCCACAGGATGGCTGACTTTCTGACACTGGAGCACTATTTTTATTCTTGTAATCATTTACATAAAAGCCGGTACCTTTAAATATAACTCCTGCAGCATTAAACAACTTCCTTACCGGTTTGCCGCATTTTTCACAAACCTTAACAGGTTCATCATTCACTGACTGAAAAACATCAAACCTGTGTTTGCATTCAAGACATTCATATTCATATGTAGGCATCGTGCCACCTCAATAATTCTCTAATGTTATTTCCAGAAAAATCTGTAATATCACCTTTTAATGTCAATGAAAAAATACATCTTTATTTAACATACATCAGAAGATGCACCTCAACACCATTTAAATAATTACAAAAACTCATTGAATAAACGGTTCAGTAATTTCAGAAAAAATATAATTTATATCTGTTAAAAAAAATTTATCTTTAATGAATAAAATATTTTCTTTTTTAATACCGATATACTCCTCCCGGTTTTTTTCGGGAATTACAAGTTTAGCACTCTTTACTCCGGGATTTTTAGAACTCCAGTTACAAAATAAAGACTCAAGGGATTTCCGTCTAAATCTCGATTTAATCATAAATCCAAGAGCAGGATGATATGGCCCTGCAACAATCGGAGAATCTCCGTCAATTATATCCATGGGATGAAGCCCCATCCTGATTACGTTTATACCTTTTTCATAAAACATTCCATACATTATTGAACAGAGTTCTACAGTAGCCTCAATTGTCATGGGGGAGAACTCCCCTGCTGCATAAAGTTTTTGCAACTTTGTGTCCCTGAGCACAACCGCAGGGTATAACCTTACATCGTCCGGTTTAAGCGAAACAGCCATTTCAGCAGATTTAATCGACTTTTCAAATGTATCGAGAGGGAGTCCGGGGAGAAGTTGAATACCTGTTCTGAACCGATACTCCTTCAGCAGTTTTATTGCACTGATTGAATCCTCTGCGCGATGCCCCCTGTTGGAAGCTACAAGAACATCGTCTGAAAACGACTGCACCCCGAGCTCTACCGTCTCAACGTTAAACCTCTTCAATAAATCAAGAGTTGTTCTGTTAATATAATCAGGCCTGGTGGAAACTCTTATAGAACTTATTATACCTTTTTCGATATAGGGCTTCACCCATGAAAGGTATTGCTCCTGAATATTCTGTTCGATTCCGGTAAAACTCCCACCGAAAAAAGCAAGTTCAACTCTTTCAATATCGGGTGAAATTTTTGACAGATATTTTGCGATAGTATTTTCGACTGAGTTCCTGTCCGGGAGTGCAGATACTCCTGTAACTCGCCACTGGTTGCAAAAGATACACCGATGAGGACACCCTGTATGAGGGATAAAAACAGGTATTGTTATTCTCTTTTTTGACATCTTTTATATTATAACCTGCTTAGATCAAATTTCCAGTAAGGGCCCTCTCTGACAAAATCCAACTCGAAACCACCGGCTGTTTTAACAACTGCTGTTGCTCCATTTACATCAACAGCTATTATATCCTCACTAAATATATCAGTAAGGTTAATCCCTTTCTTATTTCTGTTGAAGTACAAAACAGCACAGTCAGCCGGCTTAAGACTTTTCATCTTTTCAGTAGAAATATTCTCAGCTGCAGCTAATATCTTTATCTGGTTTTCATTTAGCTGCGCGACAAGCCTGATAAATGTATCAATCTTCTTCAGACTTTCTGATGATAGACTTTTTAATACACCTGCCCTGTCATTATTAACAGAGCAATTTCTTATTTCGAGAAACGCATCCGCAGGAGTAAGAGGGCCTCCTTTTGCACAGGAGAGGAGAACCGCTATTAAAACTACAGGAAAAATTTTTATCAGTATACGCATCTGAAGCCGCTCACTTCCCTATTTACAATCATGTTATCTATAAGTCTTGTAGTGCCCCAGTATGCGGCTAAAGCTATAACTGATTTATCTCTGATTGTATCCGTATTTTTAAGTGTCGCGTAATCCACAACCGAAATATAATCAATTGTATCGGGATGTCCTTCCCCGACGACTTTTTTCATTTCAGAAATAATCTTTTCTGAATCTGTTACGCCTGACGCTAGAAGCTCTTCACATTTTTTCAGACTTTTATTTAGAGCGAGAGCAGTTTTTCGTTGTTCAGGTGAAAGATGCTTGTTCCTTGAACTCATAGCGAGACCGTCACTCTCCCTTCTTATGGGAGCTATTATTATATTTATGGGGAAGTTCAAATCTGCCACCATCTTTTCGAGACTTATCGCCTGTTGTATATCTTTCTGCCCGAAAATAGCAACATCAGGTTGAATGATGTTGAAAAATTTGGATACAACAGTAAATACTCCTCTGAAATGTCCCGGTCTATGCGCACCGCAGAGATTATCAGTCAGTACATCAACGTCAACAGTGGTTAAATTATTTTTATACATCTCGGACTCATCAGGGATAAAGACAAGATCAACACCACCCTTCTCAGCTTTGTTAATATCCTTTTCAAGGTCTTTCGGATAGGTATTGTAATCGTTAACATCATTAAACTGAAGGCGATTTACAAAAATAGTCATTACAGTATATTCTGCATGCTCCTTTGATATCGCCACAAGACTGATATGGCCATCATGCAGAAATCCCATTGTTGCCACATATCCGACTCTCTTTCCACTTTTTTTTGCCGTTCTTACAGCCTCACGGACTTCGTCAATTTTATGTACAACCATCATAAGCTCACTCTCTTTTTTATTACAGTATTTATTACTTAATTTTTTATAAGCAACAAACGCTCTCATCTCCAAACCGGCAATACCAGCGTGAAAATTTAATATTTATTTTTACATCCAAATTTAAGATTAAAAATTATTACTGCGCTTATTACTATTTTTTAATAACTTTTAATAACTCGATATAATTCAAGATTTTTTTACTTTAAAAACAATATTTATTCTTTAACGTATTTATAAAAAAATTCAGTATTTATTCCTTAAGTTGTTTCTGGTAAAAAATGCTCTATTACTCCCGCCGCCAAAGGCGGCGGAAGTATATAATTCTTAATTTTACACTAAAAAATATATTTAGGAATTATTACTGAAAAAAATTGTTCTTATCTTACAGAAATAACAATGATGGGTAGATTTAATATTTTTTACATTAAAACTCATTCAGGAATTAATTTATGTTTAAAAATATTGATACCTGCCCAATACATGACAAAAGCATTAATCACAGAAGTTTAAATTTTAATTGTACCCTGAACGCTATTATATTATTTTTGTTGCATTCAATTTCTCCCCAAGGATTTTCTGATGACTGAGAGCACCAATAAAATTATAATTCTCACAGATAAAAACAGCCTTCAACCGGTTTTAGAGTCTTTCGCTGATGAAAACGGTATAACCATGCCTGACGCTACCGAAGAACTTTCTTCACTGGCTTACCTGAAAGAAAAATCAGCAAGGACTGGTACAGTTGCCTGGATTAAGAAAGATATTGTTAAATATATAAGCAGGTATGGGGCTCCCCTAATGATTATCACTGACCTGAAAATCGATGCAGGCATTGATCATGATAGCGACAACCTCAGGACACTCAGAACAATCATCCTCTCTTTTATACTTATTGCCCTTAGCGAATCGCCCGGAGATGCTTTATGCAATCTCTTTATACTTGCAAACCCTGATGATTACAGAAATTTTACGGATGAAGTAAACAATCCTCAGAGGCTTCTTAATCATATCATAACAAGTGACAGCCGCGTTAATGAGATCATTAATCAGATGAAAACCGATCAGACCCTTTTTAAAAAAAATTTTAATATCCATATATGTAATTCCGGATCAAATGAAATCCGATTAAAATCCGAACTGAACACATTCCTCAGCATGATTAAGGTCAGAAAGACACTCGGGAGTAGACTGAAAAAATCTTCAAAAGCTGCCATGCCTGAAAATTTATCAGCAGCACCGGCTGATATTGTGTTCAGGTTAGATGACTTTTTCTATGTGAATGGCGAAATTGTTGACTGTTATAATTTCAGCAAAAGCTTAAATATCGGCGAAATTTACATTATAGGGAACTTTACGAGTTTTACAAGAGTCGAAGTCATAGAAAGGCTTTTAAAACTGATCAAGAATGGCCCGACACGGGATTACAGTTTCAGAAAACATCCTGAAATAATTCTTCATATACCTGGAGAATCAGTCATTGATATAACCACACCTGTTTCAATTGCGCAGATCCTGAGCAAGGAGCTTTCTGACTTTAAAAATCTCAGGATAAAGACAACAATCACCAATTCAAAAAAGATGAAAGAATCAAAAGGTTACAGTATGATACAGAAAAATCTTGTCTTGTATAATGATTAACCTTTAGTCATACCTGTTGAAAGAATACCTGATAGAATCATGCCCGACCATTTTAGACATATCCTCAATGAATCCCTCTGAGGGATAAATGTTGAATGTTGAATGGGCCTTGATTGTCTTTACACCATCCTGCTCCCGGACATGAAAATAGAGGGGGCAATTCCCTTTATGCTTTTCAACAACAGATTTGATATCTGAGATTATTGTATCATCCACACCCAGGGACTCGAGCCGTATATGAATTCCGGCTACAGCCTCCCGCCTGACATCCTTTAATGATTTAAGGCTCCCGGCAATTATCTTTCTCGGCCTGTTCCCCTCAAATTCAACTCTCCCTGTAACCATTACAGGTTCACCGCCATTAATAAGCTCACCATATTTCTCCAGGACTTTTGAGAAGAAGAGAATCTCTACTGATCCGGTAAGGTCCTCAAACATACCAGCCGCGTACTGGCTCCCGTTCTTTTGCGAGCGCCTTACTGATATATTACTCAGTATACCCACAACTGAAATATCATGGCTGCAGTTATCTTCGCATATCTCCGCGAGTGTATATGACGGGAATGATTTAATCTCATTTTCAAATTTCGAAAGAGGATGCCCGGAAAGATATAATCCGAGAATCTCCTTTTCAAATGCGAGCTTTATATTGTCTTTCCAGTCTTCTATTGCGGGGAGGTCGGAGGATATCCTGCTGTTATCCCTGGATGCATCCATACTGAAGAGATCACCCTGGCCTGAAAGGTTATCCGCCTGGTATTTACGCGCAAGATCAATTATAAGATCAATAGACTCAAAAAGCTGACCCCTGTTTTTATGTATCTCGTCAAACGCACCAGACTTGATAAGTGACTCAAGTACCCCTTTGTTCACCACTGAGAGCTCTACCTTTTCGAGAAACTCCTTCAGTGTCTTAAACTCTCCATTTTTACTCCTCGCCTCAACTATATTTTCAATGGCTTTCTCGCCGAGCCCCTTTATTGCACCAAAGCCGAATCTTATAGATTTATCTTCTATAGTAAAATCAAACATGCTTTTATTTATGGAAGGAGGAAGTACACGGATGCCGTTCTCTTTACAGTCAGTTATATATTGTATAACATCATCCTGCCTGTCAGGCTGCGCGGAGAGGAGAGCTGTCATATATTGCGCCCTGTAGTGAGCCTTGAGATATGCCGTCTGATATGTCACAAGTGCATATGCAGCAGAGTGAGATTTATTGAAACCGTACTCTCCAAACTTCTTGATCATTTCATACAGGTCTTCAGCGATCTTCCGGTCGATCTTCTTCTTCTCAGCCCCCTCAAGAAATTTGGTCTGGAGAGCGTCAATGATATCCATCTTTTTTTTACCCATCGCCTTACGGAGTTTATCCGCTTCGGGAAGGGTAAATCCCGCGATAATCTGCGATATAAGCATTACCTGTTCCTGGTACACAACAACTCCAAGGGTGTCCTTCAATACAGGTTCAAGTGAGGGGTGAGAATATTTTACCAGTTCTGGTTTTTTCTTCCTTTCAATAAAATCATCGACCATCCCTGAACCAAGAGGGCCCGGCCTATAAAGCGCAACTATTGCTATGATATCCTCAAACTCAGTCGGCCCGAGCCTGCGGAGTATATTCTGCATACCTGAACTTTCAAGCTGGAACACGCCCCTGGTATCTGCGTTTTGCAGCAATCTGTAAGTTTCCCTGTCATCAAGGGGAATATCAAGTATCCTTATATCATCTCCTGTGGTATTTTGAATAAGCTTCAGGCAGCTGTCAATGATGCTGAGGTTTTTAAGGCCGAGGAAATCCATCTTAACAAGCCCGGCCTGTTCCAGCGTATTCTTCTCATACTGTGAAGAGATACTTCCATCCTTATCACGGTAGAGCGGAACATATTCCGTAAGGGGACCTTTTGATATGACCACTCCTGCCGCGTGTTTTCCCGCTGATCTGGTCAACCCCTCAAGCCTGAGGGATATATCAATGAGCTCACTTCCCCTGTCGCTTTCAGATATCTTTTTCAGTTCAGATGACATCTCTATCGATTTTTTTAGAGTATCACCCTCAATAAGTTTACTTATATCATTGGCTTCTGCAAAAGGTATATCAAGAGCCCTTGCTACATCCTTTACAACAGCCTTTGCCTTCATCCTGTTTATCGTTACAATCTGGCTCACATGGTCTTCGCCATATTTTCTTTTTACGTAATCAATTACCTCTTCACGCCTGTCAGCACAGAAGTCTATATCCATATCAGGCATCTCATTCCTGTCCGGATTAAGAAATCTTTCGAAGAGGAGATTGTACTTGAGCGGGTCAAGAGCTGTTATTCCCAGACAGTAGGACACAATTGATCCCGCCGCCGAGCCTCTCCCGGGACCAACAGGAATATTAACACTCCTGGCGTACTTTATAAAATCCAATACTATCAGAAAATATCCCGAGAACTTCATACTCGTAATAACAGACAGCTCATACTCGATTCTTTTTTTCGCTTCTTCAGGTACTTTCCCTCCATAGATCTTGTCTGCCCCTTCATCTACAAGATGCCTCAGGTATGAGTCGAGGTCGTATCCCGCGGGTACTTCAAAGTTCGGGAGAATCGGGTGGCCAAGATCGATATCAAGATCGATCATCTCTGCGATTTTACATGTATTGAAAAGAGAATCAGGATAATCAGCAAAATTCATCCTCATCTCATCAAGTGTCTTAAGATAGAACTCGTTTGTGGAGAACCTCATTCTGTTCTCATCGTTCATGGTTTTACCTGTCTGAACGCAGAGGAGAACCTCATGGGCGTATGCGTCATCCCTTGTTACATAGTGCGCATCGTTCGTTGCTATTAACGGGATATCAAGCTCGGCAGCTATCTTTAACAGTTCAGCATTTGCGATTTCCTGTTCTTTAATGCCATGATACTGAAGCTCAAGGAAAAAATTTTCCTTTCCGAAAAGCTCCTGGTATCTACCAGCAAGTTCCCTGGCCTCTTTATGTTTACCCCTGATTATATTAACAGGTATCTCACCTGCAATACAGGCTGATGACACAATGAGCCCTTCGGAGTATTTCTCCAGCACCTCCATATCTATCCTTGGTTTATAATAAAAGCCTTCGGTATAGGCAATAGATGAGAGCCTCATAAGATTTTTATAACCGGTGTTATTTTTCGCAAGAATTACAAGGTGATAGGCAATATCCTCTTTGCTGTCTCTGGCCACCTCTTTTTTAAAGCGCGAGCCCGGGGCTACATAAAACTCCTCCCCGATAATAGGTTTAATGCCTGCCTTCTGAGCCTTCTGGTAGAACTCCACTGCTCCGAACATATTGCCGTGATCAGTCATAGCAATAGCAGGCATACCGAGATCAACAGCCCGTCCGACAAGTTTATTGACGGTTATAGCCCCGTCGAGAATAGAATAATCTGAGTGATTATGAAGATGTACAAAATCCATTGAAAAACCAGGTATATGAGATTAGATAAACGGTATACTGCAGAGGCGAAGTTAGGCCTCTACAGTCAGAAAATATTTATTTCTGTTAATCATTTATGCAGGAGACATAATTTCAAGTATTAATTTCAAAAAAATATACAGATTATTTAACTACCTGTATAAGTGTATTTCGTACAGAAACAACATCCCCGTTTGAGAGGCCTAATATAACTGCATCTCCTGCAAAAACCGGGGATGTCTTTATATTACTCGAAAATGAATTCCGCCATAAAAGCTCACCAGTCCCTGGATTAAGCGAATAAACTGTTCTGTTGTCTGCAACAATAACATTCCCGAAAGCAAGAAGAGGGCTCACCGTAACAGGCCCGTCTGTTTTAAACTGCCACTTTAATTTCCCGGTAGTATCCTCCACAGAATAAATGTGACCATCCTCTGAACCAAAAAGTATACTCCTTTCAAAAAGAGCCGGAGAAGAATATATCGCGCCACCTGTCTTATATGTCCACTCAATGTCGCCGTCATCAGCAGTTATAGAATAGAATAATCCCGAGTAGCATCCGAAATATATATGGCTATTATGTATAAGAGGGGTAAGAGTAATAACTTTTTCATCAATAGGAGTAGACCATACTGTTTTACCATTTTTAGAATTTAGTGCATAAATTTTAAGGTCATCTGTGGCAATGATCAGGTTTTTCCCCTCAATCTGAGGTGAGTTATAAATTGCTTCTTCAAGATCGTTTGCCCATATCTTCTTTCCTGAATGATCATACGATTCTACATACCCGTAACCTGTTGCAAGGTATAACCTGTCATCTGTTATAAGAGGTTCCGATCTGAAAAGAAGCGGCCCTCCTGTTTTCACCTTCCAGTTAATCCTGCCGCTATTAATGTCAACGGAGTAAAGATTCCCGTCCACATCCACGACATATGCATTCTCACGATACACTTTAGGCCTTGACTCTATCCTTGAAGCAATCTTCTTTGAAGCCAGAGTTGTGCCGCTGCTGTTCATCACAGTGAATACTCCACTTTCAGAGCAGGCTATTATTTTGTCTTTATAATACACCGGGGCAGAGCTTAAAGGTGACGCAAAGGAACTTACCCATTTTACCCTTTCAAGTCTTTTGGATTTTTCCATATATGGAGAAAGAACATAGGTCTTACCCTCTTCAACTTTAACTGTTTCTTTGTACTCTTTGAAATTAGCCGCGGTGATTTTTACATCAATACCCTGTTCAGGATTTACTTCCATACTTGCTGAGTTGTAACCCTTAAATACAGAATTGATATATATCTTTGCTCCTTTTACAGGAGCCTTAACAACAAGGAGTGTCTTTTCAAGTTCGGCAGGTTTCTCAACAATGGCAGTGAATTTCCCGGTTTCACTGCGCATAAGCTCTTTCCCTTTCCGGTCAGCGAGAATTACTCGCCAGTAATACTCACCAGAATCAGGAATAGAGATATCACCAGCACTCTCATTTTGGAAGATTGAGGTCCTGGCTTTAACAAACTCGGGATTATCAGCGATCTGCAGTCTGTAGCTGCCATCCATGCTTATCTTACTCCAGAGGAACCGGATCCGATTATTCTTTCTTTCGGCAGGTATTGAAATTTCTTCACCCTGCGCAGGTGATACCAGTGCAAGTTTTTCTTTAACCGTGATTTCGAAAGATGCTGTTTCAGTAAAAGGAGTCATCTCTGTATCAGAGATATTTCCCTGCACATGCCAGAAATACGTACCAGGCTCAAGTCCTCTTTCAAGTTCAGCGAAATTGACCCCTCTTTTCTCTCTTTTTATAATATCTGTAAATTCTTTATTACGGGATATTTCAATCCCGTATGAAGCAAACAGAGGTTCTATCCCCCACGAGAGGACCACTCCTTTAGATTTCAGAATATCCAGGTCTATCCTGCTCCCCGAAACCGGAGAAACAAGTTTTATAGCACCAATATCTTTTGACTGTTCAACCTTAAATTGGACAGGAGAACTGTTTTTTATAAAGCTCTCACCACCTATATTTATACCGCTTCTGACACGGCAGAAATATTCACCCGGGTTTATTCTATCAACTGTTATGCTATTAAGAGGCGTTTTCACGCTATACAGAATAGTGGAAAAATCTTTATCGGGTGAAACTTCAAGTGTATAGTCTGATGTTTTGTCACTGTCGATCCACTTAAAAGATATTGAGTTGAATGACGGGGTATATGTAAGCACCTCATTCAAAAGCGGTGATATTATTTTTGGAGGCTTTTTATATATTATATTGAACTTACATATATCACTATATTCTTTTTTTTGGGTCTCTTCATTATAAGCTGCAATTCTCCAGAAATAGGTCCCTTCCTCAAGCGAGGAGACAGTCCTGTTTTCACCATTTATTTTTAAAGTTTTGAGTGTCTGTTTAAACGACCTGTTATTAGTGATCTCCCAGGTGATATTGCTGAATTTACCATCCACTCCCCATTCAAAGGGTATTTCGGTCGTCAGAGTATCACTCACAAAATATTTGCCGGGAGCAGGCTCCTTCATTTTAAAATTAAGCCGGACAATTCTTGCCTCCTGTCTGTCGGAGGATATTAGTGCCTTCTCGTTGACATTTACAAGAGTCTCCCCTGATCCCGATTTAACCAATGCCTGGCCTTCAGAAACAGTAAGATCAAGTTCCTGATTTTCAAGTTGTGTCAGCTGGATGTTTCCTTTATCTATTGAAACACTCGCATCCATAGATGTAATATTTATTGCGGAAATATCCGCCCCTTTCAATCCAGCTCTGTTTGCGGAAATCGAACCATGACTAAAATTTATATTAATCCCATTTTCCAGAGTGGAAAGCATTATCATACTATTTTCATCTACATTTATATCAGTTCCGTCGTTAAGATGAATAACAGCCTCAGATAATTCGGAAGTTCTTATTGAATCATTATTGTATACCGGGAAGTTCTGTTCAACCTCCTCCCATACAACCTGGGCCTGGTACTTTCGCTGTGCCACTTCCCTTTTGAAGGTTATAGTCCCTATTT
>CAZVFJ010000080.1:0-12953 GCA_964625825.1 uncultured Leptospirales bacterium
AATGAGGCTTCCATTCTTTACAAATATTTTTTCAACAAATAAACCTGAGGGTGAAGAACTTTAATTCATAAAAAAGATAACCGGTAAATATTCCTTTTTTTTGACATTTTAATAATTCATTACTAATATTTATACAGAAAGTTCGTAATAACTACGCATGGAGGTGATTATGAACCTTGAAATTAATGAAGATGAGAAGATTATACTTGAGGTGCTTGTAAACAGGGCTCTGGCTGAAATCCCGATAGAGATACATCACTGCAAGACGCCCGATTTTAAAGTACATCTTAAGGAAAAACAGACAGCAATTGAAAGAATTGCTGAAAAAATTAAAAATCTTGAATAAGCCGCGGTCAATGCGGCTTATTTTTTAAACTTAAGAAGTTATTGTGATTTTTCAGGAGGAGAATTAAATTAAAAAATTTAATATCTTATATTTTTAGCACTATCACTGATTCTTACAACAGGTTGTAGTACCGGGAGAGCATGTGAAAATGGCGCAATTAAATATGCAAATGAACCCGTTGAAGACCCTTTGAAAAAAGTTATAAGAGAGGATAAACTGGGAATAAAAACAAGGGATGATGCTATCCGGTTCTATATCAGTAAAGGAGTTTCTCTTTATTTTGACAGAGATATGAATCTCAAACTGGAGTTAGGAGTTTAATGTGTTAGAAATTCTTGTTAAAAAAGTGTAAGTTGGCAGTTGTTTTTATTCTGCCTGTCTTTTCTTTCGCGGATTATCTCTCCGCCCATTAATTCACCTGTAATCAGCTCCGAATGGGGATTATGGTTTTGAAAATTATTTAATGCGAGGTCGTGGTCATAATTGGCATAGCAATATAGGCAGCGGTGTGTGCAGGTGTTATATGCTCCTGCGTCAACGCTTGAAACGCAAAGGCATGAAGCTCTCTGGCTCGGATCCTTCGCTATTGAAATTTTTTTCCCGGAAATTTTTGAAATAAGTTCATCATCAATGCATTTTCCTTTTGAAACGCCGCACCCGGAAAGATCAAGAGCTTCGGCACAGCTTTTAAGAGATATTCGTGACGAAGTAGCAATTTTAGAAAAATTTTCTGAAAGTTTTATTATATCCTCATTTGACGGCCTTGAAAAATTTATACCCTTCATATTCTTTTCGCATTTTTTATAAAGAGTAATGAAGCTGTACATGCATCTTTCTGTATAACCTGAAAGTTCACCTGCGAGTTTTTCAAAGCTTTTTATGTGAAAATTATAATTATATTTGCCGGTATAAAAAACCGGGTCATAACGCCAGATTACCCGTTCAGGGCCGATGGCATCCGAGAGCCGCTTGAATGTATCTATAAGTTCATTTTTGGGAGGGAGGTTCATCTCTATCGTTGAATCGTAGGGTGTAATTGTAAAATGGAAATAGTAATTAAACCTGTCAAGGATAGAAAGATATTTAAGCATGGGAAGTGGATTTTTTGTCCAGAAAACAATACAGTCAACAGTTTCAGGGAAGAGAAGAATTTTGGATACCTGCATTCTGTTCAGCGGATTTCTCACAAGGAGATAACCTGCGTTGAGCCTGTTTATAAACCATTCTGAATAGAGCGCGGGGATATCAGTTCTTCTGCTTGATGATATGATCAAAAATAATACCTCATTTTTAAAAGCAGCATCGGAAATTCATAATCATCGCTATTCAATTGATCCCCGCTTTCGCGGGAATCTATGTTATTGAAAATATTCTGAATACTCTGAAGTATTTATTTACCCACGCTGAGAAGTTCTACTTCAAAAATAAGTACTGAGTTACCAGGAATCGCCTGGTTACCCATCGGCCCGTATGCAAGTTCTGAAGGTATAACAAGTTCATATTTTGAACCGGCTGTCATTAGTTGTAAACCTTCAGTCCATCCCTTTATAACCGAGTTAAGTTCAAATTGAGCCGGTTCATTACGCTTATATGAACTGTCGAATTCTGTACCATCGATAAGTTTACCAGAATAATGAACTGATACTGTATCTGTAGCCTTCGGCCTGGAGCCCTTACCCTCTGTTAAAACACGGTATTGAAGTCCGGATTCAGTGGTTTTAACACCTTCTTTTGCTTTATTCTGCGCGAGAAATTCTTCACCCTTCTTTTTATTTTCTTCTGCGTCCTTTACTCTTTTTGTCTGCATACTCATCCTGAGATTCATAATAGCCTGCTGAGCCTGCTCTGGTGTAAGACTGCTCTCTTTACCTTTAATTGCATCTTCGATTGCAGCTATAAAAGAATCAGTATCAAGTTCAATCTTATCTTTACTCAGGCTTGAGCCTATGTTGTATCCGATAGCATAGCTGTACTTCCCTTTATCTGTGGTGAGGTCAGCTTTTTTGCATGCTACTGTAGATATAAGTAAAATAACGAGAATCAGAAAAATCAGTTTTGTTTTCATATTCTTCCTTTTTTAATATATTATATTAGCACGGTTTTGATTAAAATTACCGGTTTAATTACAGAATAAAATTACTCATAAATTGGCAAGTAACAATTTAAAACAGATTTTATTTATATTCTTTTCAGGTTGACGTGTAATAATAATTAGATCTTTAATGATATATAAAATTTTTCATCTAAAATAAATATACATAATTAATTGGAATAAATGGTGCGTAATGACTGATAATATAGATAAATTTCAGCTTTTCTATACAGAAGCTATAATGCAGGATTCTTCATTTCCTCAGATTAATAAACTCAGGCCGATGTTTCAAAGCATTTCCCTTGATGAGTTTATCGGGTTTGTAGAAAGGGTTTTCAATGAGAATGATTATGAACTTACTCAGCAGTTTCTCTATTTTCTGATTCTTTTTCGTGATATGAAGCATATTCAGGAGTATATCAATTCGGAAAAGTTTACACTCGAAATGCTTGAACGTCTTATAATTTTTACTTTCGGCTACTGTACTATTCATGAGCATTCAACAGAGAGAATTCTTGATGAGATTCTTTTTTTTCTGAATGATGAGAAACTACTCGAACTTGCGTTAAATTCAACATATGTTAATCGTGATAAACTTATACTTTTTCTGATTCTTTCAAAGTTTGATATTAATATGCTAAACAGGTATTTTCTTAAAATAAGAAATACATCTGAATTTATTGAACATTTTGTTAAACTTCCGGATGAGATAATGAAGTCAATAATCTCCAGAAATTATCATCTATTCCAGTATATAATGATAATGATGGCCGAGACAGAATCTACTCAGAGAATCTCCGCTGAATTTATGAACAGGTACAATGAGGATATAAAACAGTTTAGCAGGCTTGGCGATATTCTCAAAAAATATAGAGAAAATACCGATCTTGAAAAAGAAAAGAATCTTCCGTTCAATAAAAGAGATATGAGCAGGTTATCATTTCTTGTCAATATGGTCAGGGAGCTCCCCGACCCGGGCAGGGCCGTAGAGTATTTTAACGGTGAAAAAGTATTCATTGATGAGATGGAGAAAAATATTGTACTTGCTGTAGTGACAGATCCTCTCCTTAAAAATATATTCAAAAATTATAGTATCATTTCTGAAAAGGAATAATATCTACTTTCTGTGTTCCCGGGTTGTTTTTTTTCTCCCTGCTGAATCGTAATCTATTGTTCCATCAACAAGGTGCAGCTGTCTTGAAGCCATCTTCGCAAAATCCGGTTCATGCGTAACCATCAATATTGTTGTACCGTATGATTTATTAACACGTTTTAATATGTTCATTACTTTTTCACCATTTTCTGTGTCAAGGTTCCCGGTGGGTTCATCCGCAAAAAGAAATTCAGGTTCCATAATTAGAGATCTGGCTATCGCTGTTCTCTGCATCTCTCCACCAGACATCTGCGACGGAAGTTTATTTCGGCAGTGGACAATTTCGAACTCCTCCATAAAGCCGATTGCTTTTTTTCTCCTGTTGCATTCTTCCCTGACCTTTCTGGCAGGCATCAATATATTATCAAGCGCGGTAATTTCAGGGAGAAGGTAGTGGAACTGGAATACAAATCCGAGTTTTCTGTTCCTGAACTCATGTGTCTTCTGGTTCTTCATAGTATGAACATCAAGCCCCGAAATATGCACAGTCCCTGAATTAATCCTGTCGAGTCCGCTTACCGAATATAGCAGGGTAGATTTCCCGGAACCTGAACGCCCCGTGACTCCGACAAATTCACCGTAGTCAATTTCGAAGGATATTGATTTCAGAATAACGAGGGGAGGTTCACCGAATGACTTGATTATATCTCTGCATTCTATCGCTTTCATTTCAACCTGAGCTCCTGATAATTTCAATTGGAGAGAGCTTTCCGGCGGAGCGGGCGGGGAAGTAGCTTGCAATAATAGAAGAACCTGAAACGAGAAAAAATGCCTTTAAATAAATGGCGACATCCCATGCGATAGTCATGGTATGGTGGCCCATCTGGATCTTCATCGATTCAAGAATATAGCATATTCCATACCCTGTAAGCAGGCCGATTGCTCCCCCCGCAATACCGAGAATTGTCCCCTGTACAAGAAAAAGAAAAACCGTATCCCTCTGGTCGAATCCTATTGATCTTATGATTGCGATGTCCTTTGTCTTGTGATTAACAGCCATGTTTAGAATATTGTATATGCCAAAAGCTACTATCACTATGAATGACATTGTGGTTATATTTCTGACAAGGTCCTGTGTCTTCATCATTTCAAGCCTGGTCTGGTATCTCTGGTCCCAGCTTTCAACAGTGTCAGATGTTTCATGGCTCCACTGGTTGGCAACATCAGCAGCGCGGGTATAGTCTTTTATCTTTATAATAATTGAATCAACCATTCCGGGGGATGATGCCGCATACTGGACTGTTGTAAGAGATGCATAAATAGTCCGCTCGTCACTCCTGATGTCTCCGGTATCGAATGTTGCGACAATTTTCATGGGAATTACATTTCCCGTAGAAGTGGACACGTTTATCGTATCATTAACTCTGACACCGAGAAGCTGAAGAAGTCTATTCCCGACCATGATAACCGAGAGTCCGCTGTTCAGCGCTTCAAGTGACCCATAGGTAATATCTTCACTGAAAGTAGTCACCTTTTTATGCTTTGCGGGATCAATTCCAATCAGATTTATGCTTTGCCTGAACCCCCCTCTACTGGCTATTGCCTCCTGTGTAAACATAGGTGAATATCCTATAACGTCAGGAGCTTCAGAAAGTTTTTTATACCATTTTGTTACACCGATCAGTCCTTCATTTGCCCTCCTGCCGGAAGGCTTATTCAGCCAGATGAGATTTTTATCCCCGGCAAAAATACCATTAAGAGAATCTGGAGTTATAAACTCATCTCTCGGTGAAATAATTATATGACCGCTCCTCTCAATAAGAGTGCTTATCATATATTTTTGAAAACCGATCTGCATTCCGGAGAGGACTATATATCCGGCTGAGCCGAAGACAATTGCAAGGAGTGTAAGGAGTGTCTGGCTCTTCCTTGAAAAAATATGTTTAAGTGCAAGAAACCACATATATCAGGTACTTGTTCCAGGTCAGCGGCGTTCGGAGGAATTTCTGAAATTATTCTTCCCGGCCTTTTCTGGATTATTAAGATAAATATTATCTTCGGGTCCTATCCCGCCATCAAGAACCTCTACCCAGCCGTTCTCTACCGGTCGGATTTTAACTTTTACCATTTCTTTTTTACTGTTTCTTTTTATCATTACAGAATCATTTACAACCGCAGAAGCAGGAATGAGAATCGCGTCGGGTTTTTGCCGTATTATAATTGCAGTATCGCAAGTCATTTCAGGAAGAACCATCTCCGGCATGACCGGAACTTTTATCCTTACAACGAACTCTCCGCCTGACTGATAAACTGATTCAACCTCACCGGCAATTTTTCTTTCTCTGAGATTTTCAAAACTGATTTCAGTCTTCATCCCCTTTCTTACTGCTGTTACAGATTCCTGGTCAAGAGAAAGCCTTATATACAGGCTCTTCATATCTGTAACCGTGAGCACAACCTGGCCTGATGGGACTATTTCACTTTCGTTAAAATTTTTGGAAGTAATGATGCCTGATATTGGCGACCTGAATGTTATAGCCGAATCTGTAACCAGGAGGAGAGCTCCTTTTGATACGCTCTCCCCCTCACTGACATAAAAGCGGTTGATTACCGAGTTCATACCAAACCTGACATTAACAGAGTTGACGCTTTTGACGGTACCGAGAGAGTAAACTGCTTCAACAACCGGTGAAATCTTCGGTTTTACGGTGGATGAGTCTGAACCGAAGAATTTAACGAAAAGAGATGATAAAATAATGAGGAGGGCAGCCGTAATTAGAAGAATCCGGGCGTTAACCTTTAATAATGCTTCCCGCTGTTTTTTTATCATAATATGTTTATTCCGGTTTTCATTAATAATTTTATCTTTGTTTAATTCGTCTTTGAAAAATATATTTCTTTAAACATTAAGGCAATATAAAAAATTCAGTTACGATAATTTTTTCTTCTGTGGATAATTTCACTACAGCTATTTTATGTTTAACATACTCCATTTCCCGCATAAT
The DNA here is from genome assembly GCA_964625825.1 of uncultured Leptospirales bacterium. Classification (GTDB taxonomy): domain Bacteria; phylum Spirochaetota; class UBA4802; order UBA4802; family UBA5550; genus UBA5550. Next base: position 6,537 of record CAZVFJ010000080.1, read on the forward strand.
CACTATAACATACCTCTTCCGTAAATTTGTATTTTTAATAAGATAAGTAAATAGTGATCACAAAAAGGAGGTAAGGATGATTCTGAATTCCCTGGACCAGGTTTTTGAAATAGCGAAGTCTAAACCGCCCCGGAAAATGGCCATAGCAGCTGCTGCTGATGAACATGCCCTTGCGGCAGTGAAGATGGCAATGGATAGAAAAATCATATCCCCGATCCTTATCGGTGAAACAAATTTGATAGAAAAAATTGCAAAAGCCTCCGGTTTCCCGATAGAGAGTGTCGAAATTATAGACGAAAAAAATCCCGTGGAGGCGTCTAGAATCGCGGTGGAGCTTGTGAGAGAAGGGCAGGCCGAAATTTTAATGAAGGGACTTGTCGGTACCGCGGATCTTCTGAAAACTATCCTCAACCGGGAAACGGGTATTGGCAATGGCGGATTGATGACTCATGCAGCGTTCATAGAATGTCCGAGTTATCATAAACTACTCTGTGTCACTGACGCTGGTATGAACATTGCTCCGGGAATAAAAGAGAAAGTTCAGATAATAAAAAATGCTGTAAGTATATATACGAAATTGCGGCTTGATAAGCCCAGGGTGGCAGTACTTGCAGCAGTTGAAGTTGTGAATGATAAGATGCAGGCAACGATAGATGCAGCTATGCTTACCCAGATGAACAGGAGGGGGCAGATTGAAGGTTGTATTATTGATGGGCCCTTCGCGTTTGACAATGTGGTTTCAAAGGAGGCATGCAAATACAAAAAAATAGTTACAGATGTCGGAGGTGATACTGACATTGTACTTTGCCCGAACCTTGAAACGGGGAATACATTGTATAAAACGCTGACTTATCTCGCGGGAAGCACAGCGGCTTCAGTAATGCTTGGAGCCAGAGTACCTGTAGTGCTCAACTCAAGATCTGATTCAGACAGAAGCAAGCTGATGTCAATAGCCCTTGCGGCAGCGCTGAGATAAAGGAATATTTTGTGAGAATCCTCGCGATTAATCCCGGTTCAACATCTACCAAAATTTCAGTTTTTGATGACCATGACGATATTTTTACGATGAATCTGCAACATGGTGCCGCTGAACTTTCAGCTTTTAAATCAGTCCTTGAGCAGCAGGGTTTCAGGAAGGAGCTGATAGTAAATGAACTGAGATCTGCGGGGATTTCGCTTTCATCAATTGAAGTAGTTGTCGGGCGGGGTGGACTTATTAAGCCTATTTCAGGTGGGGTTTATAAGATCAATGAAGCGTTGATTTATGATTTGAAAAGAGAGTTGATGGGTTCACATGCAAGTAACCTCGGAGGATTGCTGGCATGTGGAATTGCCGCTGATATCGGTCCAAAAATCGAGGCATATATAGTTGATCCGGTTATTGTTGATGAGCTTGATGATATTGCAAGAATCTCAGGGTTCCCCGAGATATCACGCAAGAGTATTTTTCATGCACTTAACCATAAAGCGGTTGCGAGGAGATACGCACGTGAGCGTTGGAAAAGATATGAAGACCTGAATCTTATTGTTGTTCATATTGGAGGGGGAATAACAATAGGGGCTCATAAAAAGGGGAGAGTCGTGGATGTTAATAACGGTCTTGACGGAGAGGGCCCCTTCTCTCCGGAGAGGAGTGGAAGCCTCCCAGTGGGAGACCTTGCAAAACTCTGCTACTCAGGAAAATATACATACGAACAGGTGCAGAAGAAGATTACAGGAGAGGGGGGACTTGTCGCTTATCTTGGAACAAACAGTGCTTACGAAGCAGCGAACCGTGCTAGATCAGGCGATGAAAAAGCGTTATTCATATACAGGGCTATGGCTTATCAGGTGGCAAAAGATATCGGCGCAATGGCGGCGGTTCTTGAGGGAAATGTAGATGCTATTATACTAACAGGTGGTATTGCCTATGACGGGGATTTCTGTAAATGGATAGAAGAGCGTGTTGGGTTTATTTCAAAGGTAATAATTTATCCCGGAGAAGACGAAATGAAAGCACTTGCCGAGGGTGTTTATTACGCGGTTAAAGGTGAGATTGAAATAAAAGAGTATATTGGTTAGGTAAAGAAATATTGTGACATTTATTTACATTAACAAACCTCTGTTCCTGTTGCGGGCTCATCTCTGACAATCCCTCAAAAAAACATGATTTAAAAAACGAATTTAAATGCAGAACTCACCAAGAAAAACTCTTGAAATATAAGCCTCCCTCTGTGACTTTTACTTTTGAGTTTCCCGTCGGGATGAAATTATATCAGAGGTATATATGAGAGTTTCAAAATACATTCTCCCCACATTAAAGGAGAATCCTTCAGATGCAGTTGTATTAAGTCACAGGCTTATGCTCCGCGCGGGTCTTATGCGGAAAGAGTCTGCCGGAATGTACGCGTATCTCCCTCTTGGACTTAAAGTCCTCAAAAAGATCATAAATATAGTTAAAGAAGAGATGGATAGAGCAGGAGCACATGAATGCCTTATGCCTGAACTGACCAATGCCGATTACTGGAAGGAATCAGGCAGATGGTATACTATGGGTCCGGAGATGTTCCGTATCGAGGATAGAAATGGTCTTGAATATGCACTCGGCCCTACACATGAAGAGGCGTTCACAAATCTTGTAAGATCGGTCGCGTCGTCGTACAGGGATCTTCCGCTTAACCTTTATCAGATTAACACAAAATTCAGGGATGAGATAAGGCCAAGATTCGGAGTCATAAGAAGTAAGGAGTTCATCATGAAAGATGCATACTCTTTTGATATGGATCAGAAGGGGCTTGATGAATCATATAATGCAATGGCAATAGCTTACAGGCGTATATTCGAAAGATGCGGGCTCGAGACAATCCCAGTTCAGGCTGATTCGGGAAATATGGGAGGGAGTACATCAGAAGAATTCATGGTAGCATCTGAGATAGGAGAGGAAGTTCTTCTTCTGTGTGAAAAATGCGAGTACAGGGCAAACAGTGAGAAAGCGGAGTACAGACGCCCCGCCGCAGAATCAGAAATTCCGGCTGACGAGATGAAAGAAGTTCATACTCCTGATGTAAAAACAATTGATGACCTTGTTAAATTTTTTAAATGCGAAGAGGATAAATTCCTTAAGAGTATAATATATGTTGCGGATGATAAGCCGCTTATGGTTGTAGTTCCCGGGAGCAGAGAGATAAATGAACATAAACTTGCGAATTATCTCGGGTGTGTTAATCTTAATCTTGCATCTGATGAAGTAGTACATCAGGTTACCGGAGCGCCATTCGGATTTGCCGGTCCCGTAGGGCTTAATGCAAGAGTACTTTTTGATATTTCAGTAAAAGGCCTTAACAATGCAATTACAGGGGCAAATAAAAAGGACTACCATTTTGCAGGAGTAAATCCCGGCCGTGATTTTGTGATCAGCGAAGAGGCGGATTTGACATCAGCGCGTGCTGGAGATATATGCCCGAAATGCGGAGCCTCAATGTATGAAAAGAAGGGGATTGAAGTTGGCCATATATTCAAGCTTGGTTATAAATACACAAAAGCAATGAATCTTACTGTCCTTAACGAAACGGGTGAGTCAGTTACACCGATAATGGGATGTTACGGAATCGGAGTAAACAGAACTATGGCTGCGATAGTTGAACAGTGTAGTGATGAACGCGGCATCATCTGGCCGAAGGAAGTTACTCCTTTCCATGTGCATCTTGTTGGAATATCAAAAACAGATGAAGAGACAAAAGCTGTTGATAAAATCTACGATAAACTTATGAATTCAGGTATAGATGTTCTTTATGATGACAGGAAGGCCAGCCCGGGATTCAAATTTGCTGATGCTGACCTTATAGGTGTTCCACTCAGGGTTACTGCCGGAAAGGGATTCTTTGCAAATGGAGAAGTTGAATTTAAAGAGAGAAGCAAAAAAGAAATAGTAAATATCTCTGTTGACAAAATTGTTGAAGAGATATTACAATATTATAAATGAAGGACAACACCTGGGAATGGCCTGCCTTTTTAATTTGCTGATGAATTTAATTTTCCCGTATTACAGCTGTTTGCTGGGATTCTTTATCTTATTAAAGAGCAAATTTGTAAATGACCGGTCAGATGTTTAATGGATTTATTACTTACCATATGATTTTTATAGCAAGTAAATATATTTCAGAGTAAAATTTTTAAAAAATTTTACTTATAGTAAAAGTTTTAAAAAATAATACTTGCAATGATTTACTTTTTTATGATATATTTTTGTTCCCATAAGAAAATAAAAATAAAATAACGGGGGGAATACGCGAAGGAGGTCGTTGTAACTGTGTTGAGCCGCACCACAATATGCGATTATCACGGAGCATTTAGTTATGTAAATGCAGTTGAGTTCAAAATTGCGGCGGCTAAGTCAGCTCTCGAAAGAGCAGGAGTAAAATCAGAATTGGTGGATGAATTAGTAACAGGTCATATCCTTGATGCTTGATAAAAAGGAAATACAGCAGGACAGTTTTATCCTGGTGTTACTTACCTGATTGAAGCCGTAGCGGCGACAATTAATCAGCTCCAACTCTCTTCAAGGAGGGTTTTTTGAAATAGCTTCTCAGTAGATCATGCTCGGCAAAACGGAGATTGAGCTTGTTGCAGAGTATGAAAGTATGAGAAAAGCGCCCTATGTCATTTAAGCAAGGCAGAGACTCCGCATGGGAGGTTCTACTTTTTCTGATTATATGCTTAATGATGGTCTTGTTGATGCTTTCAATAATTATCAGGTTGGTTCACTGCTTTAAATATTGCTGAAAGATCTAAGATCAGTATAGGGGAACAGGATGAATGGGCGTGCATGAGTAATGTGAGGGCTATCGTTGCTGTTAAATTCGGGAAGTTTGAAAATGAAACTATACCTGTTACAGTAAAAACAAAAGGTGGATATCCAATTCCTGGTAGACGAGCATCCGCGTGAAGATATCACGCAGGGAACCTTTTGCAGGTTAGAGCATGCGTTTAAAAAAGGTGGAACGTTCAGAGATTATAACACATCTTTATTTAAAGTTAGCGGTGCTCCGCCTGTGCTCACGAGTATGGATAAAGCAAAAGAGCCGGGACAAAAATCTGTGACCATACTTGGTTGCATCTTTATCCGCAGCAGTAGATTCTATGGTCATAAAATTGGGGGTTGTCCCGGCAGTTCAGAAGACGCTTAAATTTGCCGGTTTAAGCATGAGTAAAATAAGACTCCGGGAGCTGAATGAAGCTTTTGCGGCACAGATTGCAGGTTGTAACAGGGAGCTTGAAATTGATAAGGAGATTATCAGTGTGAAAGGTCCTGGAATATTTCCGGGGCACCCTGTTGGTCAGATCGGTGCACGTATCATTACAACACTTCTTCATGAGATGACAAGACGTGACTTAAGGTATGGAGTTGCTTCAATTTGCACGGCTGGTGGTTCTTCCGTAGCAATTTTTTTGAATTGATCAGGTGAAGCAACTTGTTATGCCGTCCGGAATAAATTCCCGGACGGCATTTTTCTTAATCATTTTTTTATTTTCGTTGTAAGCAGAAAATACTGTTTCACTTTTCCGGTTACTGGTAAAAATGTATTTAAACTTTATTTATTATTCAATTTACTGTATAAAAAACTGCATTTCATTACAATAATAATTATACACATTTGTGAAGTGTGTTTATTTTTATTGATTAAAATAGATTAATATTGACATTTAAAAGAACTGTAGTAATTAATGGAAGTGACTTACTTTAACTTTAGTGAATAACAAACAAAAATTCAATTAAGGGAGTATGGTAATGAAGATAGTTGTCTGTCTGAAACAGGTTCCGGATATGGAATCTAAGTTTAAGATTGTTGATGACAAAAAAGTCGATGAAGCACAAATCGCTTTTAAAATCAACGACTTCGATAACTATGCTGTTGAAGCAGCCCTCCAGTTAAAAGAGAAGCTCGGCGGCGAAGTAGTTATAGTATCAGCTGGTCCTGACAGAGCTGCCAAAGATATCAGGCAGGCTTACGCGATGGGAGCTGACTGGGGAATCCACATCACTGATGCGTCTATCTATGATGCTGACGGATTTGTTATCGCAAGCGCACTCGCAAAAGCAATCGAACAGATCGGCGGAGTTGATCTCGTTCTCACAGGTGTTCAGTCAGAAGACCTTCAGGCAGCGGTTACAGGCGTAATGGTTGCTGATCTTCTCGGAATTCCACACTGTACAAACGTTGTTAAACTTGTAACAACTGACGGGAAAAATTTTACAATCAACAGAGAACTTGAAGGCGGACTCAATGAAGTTCTTGAAATCCCGGGTCCTGCAATGCTTTCAATTCAGTCCGGTATCAATGAGCCAAGGTATCCGACCCTTCCGGGCATTATGAAAGCCAAGAAGAAAGAACTCAAAACAAAATCAGCCGCAGATCTCGGCGTATCAGCTTCATCAAG
>CAZVFJ010000081.1:0-5873 GCA_964625825.1 uncultured Leptospirales bacterium
CACAGCCGGAGAATGTTGCCCACAGATAATTTCAGGAAGACATACTTTGAAGGCGCGGAGCTGCTGAATGCCTGGCACTACAGAAAAAAATTCGGATTTACGGGAAGAGGATGCAGCAGCTGCAATATTCTCTGCCGAAAGGTTGCGGATGACGGCCGCACCATCCCTGAATTTGATTCCATGTCTCACTTCACTGCCCTCATCGGGAAGAGAGACATTGACCTTGTTATGGAGGCTGAGAGTTTCTGCAACGAAGAGGGAATTGACACTGTATCAGCTGCATCAACTATTGCATGTTATATGGAGACAAACAACCTCTCCCCGGAGAAAACTGACATGCTGAAGATCCTTGAAGATATTGCTCATTCCTCATGCGGCGGGGAGATTTTTAATCACGCTTCCAAAATGTCCGCCTCTTTCTCCGGGAAGCCCGAAGCATCAATGTCGGTGAAGAGCCTTGCCCTCCCGGCGCTCGACCCGCGCGGAGCTTACGGGGTTGCGCTCGCGTACGCCGTTTCAACGCAGGGAGGGTCTTATCTTCACGCCTTTCCCGTTTCGCATGAAATTCTCCGCAAACCTGTTGCAACAGACCGGTTTTCATTCAGCGGCAAAGCACGAATTATAAAACTTGCTGAAGATATATACGCGGCAGCGGATTCTCTTTCTGCGTGCAAACTGATTTTTATTGCCGCATCTCTCGAAGAATACGCGCATATTCTCTATTCTGTTACCGGAATAAATTTTACTTCCCCCGAACTTTCCCGCGCAGGTGAACGAATTTGCTATAATGAAAGAATCATGAATTTTCTGAGGGGCTTTACCTCTTCCGATGATGACTTGCCCGCAAGATTTTTCTCAGAGGAGGGAAGTTCAGGTGACGGGATCAGGATTAAACCGATTGACAGGGATAAATTTCTGGAGGCAAGGGGAAGGTATTACAGGGTAAGGGGCCTGTCCCCTGAAGGAAGGCCTCTTCAGGAAAAATGCGGGGAGCTCGGGCTGGAATGGATCATCTGACAGAAAAATATGAAAAAAAACTTGTCTCGCAGCAGCTCTGTGAAAAGGGGGAGCCGGTATTCGGATTCCTTGATGACGTGATCATGTGGAGCTCTTCATCAGATAAAATTGATATACTTGAAGAGTTGATAAACGCCGGGGGGATAAACAGCCTCCTCTTTTCTTCAGTTGCGGAGCCATACCGGTCAATTATAGATTATCTCAGTGAATACTGCCGGGACGCGAACGGACGGATAAAGCCTGATGATACAGAGACGCGGACATTCCTTCATGACATTCCTGTTGCGGAGAAATTTACTGCCGTTGATATTTTAAACGGGATTAAGCAGAGAAAGGGCGTGGTTATCCCCGGCAGAGGGATTGTCACTTACGGCACTGTGAGCCCTGAGCAGGCATTTGTCACATTCAGCTCAATATGTTTTTCATCCTTTGTAAAATTCATGTCAGATTACTATTATCATTCCAGGGGGATAATTCCCATGAAGGGCGGCAATCCCCTCTCTGTTTTTGAGAAGGTGATTGACTGGTACAGAAAATCACTTAAAAAAATTTCCGGTGAGCCGGAGGCCAGGGCTCCTTTCAGGTCCAGAGAGGATGTGGCCAGGGCAATAGTTGAAACCGGGAGGCTTACAGTTGAATCGGGCATGGTCGATTCTTTCTTTGGAAACATATCCGTAAGATACGGCGAAACAATCTACATCAGCCAGACAGGGAGCTCCCTTGATGAACTGGAGGGATGCATAGACCCCTGCCCCATGGACAACAGCACATCCAATGCGATTACAGCCTCAAGTGAATTTCCGGCGCACAGGGCTCTCTACTCTATGTCAGACCGTAAAACAGTTCTCCACGGCCACCCTGCATTTTCTGTGATCATGTCTATGTTATGCGATGATATATCCTGCGACAACCGGGGGAAATGCCATATAAAATGTAACCGCGAAAGGTATATTAATGATATCCCGGTAGTCCCCGGAGAGATCGGCACTGGTCCGAATTCCCTGTCCCGGACTATGCCCGCGGCGATGAAAGGAAGAGGTGTCATTGTCTGGGGCCACGGACTCTTTACGTCCGGGAAGGAGGATTTCACCGATGCCTACCGGGACCTTGTAGATATAGAAAAAATGTGTTTTGAAAATTATGTTTCTCTTTGTGCAAAATAGGCCCCTTCACTCCGAATAGGATAAGAACCCTTTTTTTATAACGGCCTCTCCTTCTGATGAATAAAGGGTAAAATTTATTTCATGGAACTTCCCCCTTTTTCCCCTTATCCCGATCAGTGTAAGGGTATCCCCCGCGAATACGGGATATGCAAACCGCCCGAATACCGAACGCAGCTTCCGGTTGTCTTTCCCTGCGCAGTTATTAATCAGAGAATTTGTGCACATTGCCAGTACACATACCCCGTGCATTATTGTCCCCGGCAGCCCGGCGAGTTTTGCGAATATACTGCTTGTATGGACGGGATTGGTATCATTTGATACTTTTGAATACTCCCTCTCCTGCCCCTTCCGGGTTTGGATAAAAAGCTTTATTTTTTCACCCGAATGATTTTCTGCGGGTGATAAGAGCGGATCCACGATCCTGATCCCGTTCTTTTTATCCGCACAGTGTCTCCTTCTCCTGACAACAAAACCCGTTTCCCCTTCAAACAGGATCTCTCCATCTCTGTACCCTCTCGTGATAATCTTCAGAATTTCACCTGCCGGGGATTCAATTATATCATCAATGAGCATCTCCACACTGATACAATCCCCCTTTTCAATCTGCCCGAAACAGTTTAATCCCTGGTATCCATCTACCATCCTCAGAAGGTCAAGTCTCAACTCGGTGTGAGTGATTATCTTTTTAAACATCGGGTATAGGCCCGTTGAAAAAAAGAATGGCGGAGCAGCGGCATCAGCCGGGGAATACCTGGCGACATCATCGTTTGTTGCTGCGGCATATTCTTTAAATTTTTTGCGGGTAAAAGGGCCAAAATCTTTTTTTATAGAATAGCCGATCATATCCCTGTTAATCACATCTGAACTGTGATGTCTGGCTATGGCGCCGATAACGGAAAGATTGTTGAGAATCATGCTGCGCCTCCTGGTGAAAATTCATAACACTTTAAGTTAAAATAATCCCGTTCTTCGAATGAGTCAAAAAAAGTATAATAATTGACATTAAAACTGGAACCCGGCTTAACTGGTATAGATTGCCATGAAAAATTTTTCTGCCACACACCCATCTGCCCTTTTAAAACACTGCCCTTCCTGCGGCGGAAGTAATTTTTCTTTTAACGGAGACAAACTCTTTACCTGCGAAGAATGCTTTTTCACATACTACATAAATCCTGCCCCCGCAGTCGCGGTAATACTTGAAGCACCCGACGGATGCATAGTAATTACAAGGAGAAAGTATGAACCCAGAGCCGGCTATCTCGATCTCCCCGGTGGATTTGCAGACATGATGGAAAGCGCTGAAGATGCTGTGAGAAGGGAAATACGGGAGGAGCTGGGAATCGGGCTAAAGTCTATCCGCTACATCGGCTCTTCTCCCAATGAATATATTTTCAGAGGACTGAGCTACTTTACATGTGACCTGGGATTTCTCTGCACCTCTGACGAAATTTCAAAAATACACCCTGCTGATGATGTCAGCGAGGCTTTTCTGATTAGACCGGAGGATATTGACCGGAATGAGATATGCTTTCCCTCAATGGCGAGGATTCTTGATATATACCTGAAATTTAAGCAGAAATAAAAAAGGCTGCCCCATGTTTAAGGTCAGCCTTTAAAAATATATTAACTGTCCTTTACTTCGCAGCCATGCCGCCGTCGAGAGGGAAGATTCCCCCTGTTACATAGTCAGAAGCCTTTGACGCAAGGAACACTGCCAATCCCTTAATATCGTCAACCTCGCCAACCTTGCGGAGCGGAATAACGGAGAGCATCTCGTTAAGCATATTTTCCATTCCGGGCTTGAATACATATCCCATCATATCCGTGTGAAAAAATCCTGGAGCTATAGCGTTAACATAAATTTTATGATCAGCAAGTTTGACAGCCAGGTTCTTTGTTAAAACTTCAATTGCGGCTTTTGAAGAGTTATATGCCACAGCCGGATGAGCAATCTCAAGAGATCCCCTTGAGCCGAATATCGATGAAAGATTTATAATCTTCCCGCCGCCCTGGGTTTTCATTATATTCGCGACTTTCTGTGTGAGAATCCAGACACCACGAACATTTACATTAAATATTTTGTCCCACCCGTCAAGGGGAAATTCAAGGGTTGGAGCGCCCCACGTAACGCCTGCATTATTTACAAGTATATCGACCCTTCCAAACTCTTTCATCGCAGCATCAACAAGAGCTTCTATATCCTCTTTAACACCAAGGTCGCATTTTACCGCGAGATATTTTATGCCGTTAGCATCAGCGAGTTTTTTACCTACCTCTTCACAGTTTTCAACTTTACGGGATGCAATTACAAGATTGGCTCCCGCTTCGGCAAGGCCTGTTGATATAAACTCACCTATACCACGTCCCCCTCCTGTAACTATCGCAACCTTCCCTTTAAGGCTGAACATTTCGTTTACATTCATTGCATAACTCCTTACAGTTTATTTTCCGGCCACGCCTCAAATTAAACGCACCCTGTATTACTTCAGACCAACTGAGATTTTCAATTTTACCGGAGGCAATAATTATAAGTCAATCCGTTTTAGAAAAAACAGTGAATCTGAATACCGGCAGATCGTATTTCTTTAATATTTTATTTTTCATGTTATTTTGCTTGCAGTTCATGGCCGCAGGATATATTATTAATTTATTATGGAAGAAAAAAAATACCGAAATCCGGTTCCGACAGTTGATATTATTATTGAGACAGAATCAAACGGGAGAAGCGGGATTGTTCTTATAAAAAGAAAGAATCCCCCGTATGGATGGGCTATCCCCGGAGGTTTTGTTGATTATGGTGAACCCCTTGAATATGCCGCGGCAAGGGAGGCGAGGGAGGAGACGTCACTGGATGTTGAACTTATCCGGCAGTTCCACTCCTACTCCGATCCGGGCAGAGACCCGAGGCAGCATACAATATCAACAGTATTTATAGCCAGAGCTTCCGGTGAGCCGAAAGGAATGGATGACGCTGTTGAAGCAAAGATATTCAGTAAAAATGAGCTCCCCGCTGAAATGGCATTTGATCATAAACAGATTCTCGAAGATTACTTTACCTCAAAATACTGAAACTCCAGGAGAGTGAAAAATGATTCTGTCTAAGTTCATGCTCAATGCAGCAAAAATAACACTGAACGCTCTCTTTAAAGCATCAGAAGCCAATATCAAGGTACATGATGTGGAAAACATTCCTGCCAGCCATGTCCTCTATGTGGTGAATCATTTCACAAGGATAGAGACAGCATTTCTCCCTTATATGATACATAAAAATACAGGCCAGTACTGTCTCTCTCTCGCTGCAGCCTCTTTCTTCAAGGGGAAGCTCGAAACGATACTCCACAAGATGGGGGCCGTATCAACAAAAGATCCTGACAGAGATAAAATATTATCCAACGCCCTCCTTACAGGAAGGATGTCTGTAATAATATATCCTGAAGGGCAGATGATTAAAGATAAAAAAATTGTCGAAAAGGGGAAACTCCTTGTTTACAATACCGGTATCCGCAGGCCGCCTCATTCAGGAGCAGCCGGTATTGCTCTCCGATCTGAAATAAAAAGGCAGATAATAAGGAAGCTTTATGACGAAGGGCGAAAAGATGATCTCGAAATTTTCATGAAAGCCTATGATATAAAGAAAGAGGATATGGCGGGAGTTCTAACCGGCTCAACTTATATTGTACCTGTAAATATAAC
>CAZVFJ010000081.1:5883-7517 GCA_964625825.1 uncultured Leptospirales bacterium
ACCCTATCCGAGCCAGAAACAATATAATTAAAACCCTGGTTGAAAAATTCGCAGGAGAGATGCCTGAAAGATTCGCCGAGGAACTTGAAGTTGAAGGGTCAATGCTCACCGAAGGCGTGGACATTGATATAAACTTCGGTAAAGCGATCAAGATGTCTGATTATGTAAACAAGACCCGGATCGTAAGCAATATTTTCAAATCCGGAAAGGAGACACTTCTTGATATTTTATCAGAAACTGAAGAGATAAAAAAACTGAGCCTTAAAGTTATGCTGCGATACATGAACTCAATCTACAGTCTGACAACAGTGAACCACGATCATATTTTCGCTTACATACTCGCCAATTATCCTAAAAATACAATATACGATTATGACTTCAAAAACAGAGCTTCACTTGCGATAGAGAGAATAAAAGAACTGGAACTCAGCTCTTTTCACTCAACACTTTTAAAAAGAAACAATATAGGGGCAGATGTATTCCATGAAAAATATGACAGCTTTATGGCAGAGGCTGTTAAGAACGGGCTGATCGAAATGCATGGCGATACAATAATAAGAAGCAGCGGCATCTTCTCCCGCATTTATAACTTCCATATTATAAGAAAGGATAACTTTGTAGAAGTTCTGAACAACGAGATAGAACCATTAACAGAGCTTAGCTCAATGCTCAGAAAAATAATGCTCATGCCGCCGTGGCTCGTTAAGATGAAGGTCCGTGATACTTTCCTGAAACTCGATAAAAAAATTTATCTCGACGACTACAACAGGTTCTACAGAGAAGGTGAAACAAAACCTGAGAAGATCGGCGCTCCAATATTTATGCATAAAATGTTCAACAGGTACGGAGTTGTTATTGTGCACGGCTACATGGCAGCCCCCGAAGAGATGAAGCTTCTCGCTGAAACAATATATAAAGCGGGCTATTCGGTATATGTAGTGAGGCTGCGCGGCCACGGCACCTCGCCAAGAGACCTCTCGCAGACCCGATGGCAGGACTGGAATGAATCTGTAAACAGGGGATACGTTATTATGAAAAACAGCGTGAAGGAATTTGCTGTATGCGGTTTTTCAACAGGCGCAGGGCTCGCGCTCCTGCAGGCTGAAAAGAAAGGTGAAAAGTTTAAAGCTCTTATCTCCATAGCAGCCCCTATCAGGCTTCAGGATATACGCGCCTACTTCTCCGGTGCTGTTACAATGTTCAATACTATACTTAAAAAATTTAAACTTAATAAAAACGGAATAGAATTTATTCCCAATGTCCCTGAAAATCCCGACATTAATTACCCGCTCAATCCTGTGAACGGTATATATGAACTCGGGCAACTGATGAAGGTTGTGGAAAGTAACCTGGACTCTATAAAAATTCCATCACTTATTATACAGGCTGATAATGATCCCGTGGTTAATCCTAAAAGCGCCGGGGAGATTTATAAAAGAATCAGTTCTATAGATAAAAAAATTCTAAAGGTTAAGTCTTTAAGGCACGGAATTGTACGCGGGCATGAACTGAAAGAAGTATCCGCAGAAATTATTACTTTCCTTAACAGGGTGTTCGGAAGATAATTAAATATCTTACCCCGATAGTGAATTAATCACTTTAATAATTTTTTAATGCTTTATTATAAACGGATC
>CAZVFJ010000081.1:7527-12846 GCA_964625825.1 uncultured Leptospirales bacterium
TTTTGTATTTTCAAATTCCATGTTTTATTATTTTTCTTCTCATTTTATCAACAGCATTCGCCGCGCAGTCTCAGGGAGATAGATTTTCACCCGCAGAAATAAAAGAAAAAACGGATTCATCAGAGAAAAGTTTAATTATAACAGATATCCGTAACACTGAATCGTATAACAGGAAGTCTGTAGACGAAGCTGTTTCAGTAACAGCCAGATTTGTTGATGGAGGCCGATTATTCGAAAATGAATGTTACCTGATATTCAAAACTCAAAAAGGACCAAAGTTAAGATTTACTGTAACGTTCCCTGATAAAAAAATTGAAAAGTTTAATTTTCTGATAGATAAGAAAGGAAAGTTATTACCAAACAAAAAAATGAAAAACAAAAAATTCCATATCAGATATATCGTAAAAGAGATAGAGGATGAAAACACCGGAGAACTGGTAAAAAAAAGTTTTATTGATTTTATTGAACTAAAAAAGTAAAACAGTAATAAAGTTTCTCAAGAGGTTTCATTTCAGAACTTCCACGAAATTTCGGGCTATCAAAGATATTTAATTCCTGTCATATACTGTGGCAAAGATTATAAAACTTTATTTTCTTTCAGTATTTATTCCTTAAGTTATTTCCGGTAAAAAATGCTATATACTTTCTCCGCCGAAGGAGCCTGATTTATATATTACAGGGTGAATTCAAGCTCAACAGTTTCTCCATCATACCGCTTTAAAGGCTTAACACTCAGCTTATCAAAGACACCGAGCATCTTACTGTTCTGTGACAGGACAGAGGCAACAAGTTTTTTAATTCCCCTTTCACGGGCGATTTTTATCAGGTAGTTAGCCATGAATGTCGCGATCCCGTAACCCTGGTACTCTTCATCAACAAGAAAAGCCATTTCATAAGAATCCCCTGAGGGATAAGCAGCATACCGGGCCTCCGCCACAATACGCTCTATATTCCCTCTCTGGTGAACAGCTACAACAGAAAGAATATTATCATAATCAACACTGAGGTAGCTCTGCATATTTTTATGCGGCATAACCTTTACGTAGGTGAAATACCTGTAATATTTCGATTCATCCGAAAACTTGTAGAAAAGCCTCCTCATCATATCCTCGTCCGATGCCTTTACGGGGCGTATCATGAGTTCAAGGCCATCCTTGAATGTTTTCACAGTTTCAAGTCTTGAGGGATAGTTCGCCGCGATAGATTTGTATATCTGATCAGGGTAAATATATCCATGCTCCTTTGCCTTGTTAAAAAGATTCTCCCTGTGATCAGGGTGAGCAATTTCTATGAGAGATAAAGCTCTCTCCCTTATAGACTTTCCAAAAAGCGATGCTACTCCGTACTCTGTAACAACATATCTTACGGCACTGAGCGTAGATCGGAGCCTTTCATTATCCCTGTCAAAAGAGATAACAATGTTGCTCTCACCGTTCTGATCAACTGAATTGAGAACAAAAATAACCTTACCGCTTCCTGAGACTGCCGCGCCGACAGCAAAATTGAACTTGCTCTCATATCCGGATATCAAATCGTCACCGGTGAACACAAGGGTCCGCGCAGCAGTTATATCAATTTTTTCCACATTCATGATGCTGATCATTTTAGGAATATCTTTCATATAAAGAGGATTTGCGAGTCTTGCTATCGGGTAGAATCCGAAAAGCTGGTTATGGTCAACATACTCGTACAACTCCTTTGAACCGTAGCAGTAGGAGGTGGATATCTGCCCGCCGCTTTCACGTTTTCTTTCAACCGAAATAGCGCCTGCCTCGACAAGATCTATTATCCAGTCAGATATAACATTTGTGAGTATCCCGAGATTCCTCTTTCCCATAAGATGAACCGCTATGGCGTCAAAAACTCTACCCACATGAAGAACTACAGTTGACCCGTCCTGTATGAGGTTGCTTACATGCCATCCAATCCTGTCCTGCACCGCGGTATAGGCCTTGTGTTCTCTTTCAAGGAGAGGCTCGTAGCTCATAATTACATAATCGACCTGGTCCACATGAATGGAAGTTTCACCATAAGTCACCGGCATGTTCGGATTCACTTCGGCTATTACTATAGATGCGTTTTTAATTACAGTATGTGCCACATCAATTGAAACACCAAGGCTCATGAACCCCCTCCTGTCCGGGGGAGATGTCGAAATAACAGCAACATCAATCTCCACAGCTTTAGTTGCAAAAATATACGGAATTTCAACAAGATTCGCGGGGATAAAATCCTCCCTCCCGTCACATACATTCTCTGTGGCAGTCTCTCCGCTCCTGAACGTTTTAAGCCTGTAATTCTGCATATCGCCGGACTGCTGGTTAAAGAAAAAATTAAGCGAGAAGAGCTGGACTATTTCAAGATCATGATTCCGGAGCTTTTTGGAGTTTGTAAGTGCCCGTGTAACAAGCTGTGGAATAGCCGGCCCGCTTGTGAGAAAAATTTTATTCCCCGGTTGTATCATTTCAATAAAACTGTTAATATCTATTATTTTATTATCGAAATTTTCAGGTCTATACATCTCATCACTCCTTAGATTGATATTCTTAAATATGCTGCCGTATCCTGGAAATAATGGAAAGGCCGACTCCGCCGAGTATCATTATCGATCCGGAACATTCAGCAGGAGTAAGCACCTCGTCAAGCGCAAAATAAGCTATAAGAGCGACAAACACAGGCTCAGCCATACCCGCTATTGATGCACGTGGAGCTCCGAGAATTTTTACTCCTTCAAGGAAAAAAATCACAGCAAACATTGTACTTATAACTGACATTGCCAGTACTATAATAATCTGTTCCGGGGACAAATTAATTAAAAAATCAAGCCTGTCATAAAAAAGCGGCATCACAATTATAATACCAATAAAAGACATCATAGCCGTAATCGAAACCGAACCCCCGTTTTCCATATTCCTTTCGCCTAACAGGGAATAAAACGAATAACAAAGGCTTGATGCGAGAGAAAGAATTATCCCTTTCCTGCTCACCAGTAACTCGTCTCCTCCGCAGGCCGATATAATGATAATCCCTGCAGTGGAGAGTAAAAGCCCGGCTATATGCCATTTCCCGAACCTTTCATTAAAAAAAACAGCTGCTATTAATGATATTATAACCGGGTGGGAGAAAAAAATAATTATTGAGAGCCCGGCATTAATATTCTTCAGAGAATAAAAAAAGAAGAGCCCTCCGGCGGTAAAAAATACTCCCTGCGCTACAAGATATAGCGACAGGGTGATAATTTTCTCTTTCCTGATTTTTAAATACACAAAAAGTATAACTAAAGTGAAAAGATACCTGAGTATTAATACACTGTGAGGCTCAAGACCGGAACCATAGGCCATCTTTGCAAGAACCGGCATCCACGCATAACACAGAGCCGAAAGGAGGACAAATCCTCCGCCAATTAATATATTTGCTGATCTTTTCCCCATAAACATACCGTCCGGCATAAATAGCAGCAGCACTGATATTTTCAAGTATTATAATTTCAATTTGGAGGCAGGGAACTGCCGGAACCTTTCGTTTTCATCAAAACTTATTATCACTGCAGCATCATATCCCGGGAATGCTTTCTAAATTTACCCGGAACCCGTATACCGCAGCCGGAACAGTTTTTATTAAAAATTTACCTGAACCGGTTTAATAATTTCTCAGAGATGATAATCCCCGTTTGCTTCCGGCTGATACAGAATTTCCTTAACACAGAAAATTTTAGTCCCGGCCGGGACTTTCCATCTGATTTCATCCCCCACCCTGTAACCAAGAAGAGCCGTTCCAACAGGAGCAAGAATGGAGAGCTTGCCCTTTGACGTATCTGAATCACCCGGATAGACCAGTGAAAATATATAATCTTCTGATTCTTCTATATCTTTAAACCTTACTTTTGAATTCATTGTAATTACATCTGGCGGCATCTTTTCAGGCTCAACAATTTCTGCATTCTGAAGCTCGACAACTAACTCTTTTAATGAATTTTCACAGCCCGGTATTTGAGTGCCGATTAGATCTTTCAATTTTATTAAATCTCTGGTGCTTACAATAATTTTCTTTCCATTCATCATCATTTCTCCTAAAAAAATAACACGCCTGATTTCTCCCTTTAAAAAAGAAAAAAGGCGTGTTATTTGTTCTTTTTACAGATAAAAATATCTGCTTAATTGTTTAAATTGTAATCATTATATGATTTAATTACAATAATAAAGTTACAAAAATGTAAAAAAATTAAAAATTCCATTTTTTAAAGAGTACTACTTTTTTTGATTCAGGATTGACATTAAAAAGTACAATTTCATCAATCATAAAATATATTATTACACCACCTGGTGAATAACTGATATTCGTAAAGAGGATTATTATGACAAAGAAAGCCATTCAGGATTATTACCCGGATGAGTTTGCTCACTGCTACGGCTGCGGCCATTTGAATCATGAGGGCTATCAGATTAAAAGTTTCCCGGAAGGAGATGAAACCGTATGCCATTTTATCCCTGACCCTAAATACTCAGGCGGTTTTCCGGGAAACATTTATGGAGGGATGATTGCCTCACTCCTCGACTGCCACTCGGCAGCAACAGCTGCATATGCCAAATTAAAAGAACAGGGATTTTCTCTGGAAGAGAAATCTCCGTACAGGTTTGTAACCGCATCCCTGAAAGTCGATTTTCTCAAACCCGCTCCGTCCGGAGAAGTTTTTGAACTACGCGCCCATGCAACTGAAATAAAAAACAGGAAGGTTATTGTGCAGGCCACTCTCTCTGCGAATGGAGAAGTTAAAGCAAAAAGTGAAGCAGTAATGGTTCAACTGCCTGAAAATGCATGAATGAATTTACGGGTGAAATATCTTTTTCATTCCCTCTTATACTTCTTTGTTTTTTACTCTGAATAATTAAATTTTTTCTCTTGACATTTAACAAATGTATACTAATTTTATGTTTAGGAATAATCTTTACTAATCCTAAGGCAGGGGTATATGACAAGAGAACTTACAGATAAACAACAGATTATCCTCAATTATATCAGGGAAAAAATCAATGACTCCGGCTTTCCGCCAACTGTTAGAGAAATAGGCGACAGGTTTGGTATTACTGTAAAAGGTGCATATGATCACCTTAAGGCTATTGAGAAAAAGGGGCATATTAAGACTGAGCAGAACAAGTCCAGGGCAATAGTAATTCTCGATGACCTGGACAGCTCTCATGGATCAAACAGTATTGAGATACCACTCCTGGGGAGAATTGCTGCGGGTGCCCCCATTCTTGCAGAAGAGAATATTGAAGACTACCTCTCTTTCCCTGAAGAGATGTTCGGTTCAGGTGAATT
>CAZVFJ010000082.1:0-12812 GCA_964625825.1 uncultured Leptospirales bacterium
CAAGCAGAACATTTACGGCCCTTACCGGATTCAAGATAAGCACAGAAAATGTGGTTACACTGGACCAGGTTTTTGATAAAAAAACCTGTCGTAACTTCAGAAAAGTTATTTCCCCGGAATTCACCCTCCCTTATCTCCGGACTGGAGTAAGTTTTTATAATGCAGGTATAATTTCACATAATGCGGTCATTCACCGCATAATAAGCTCTGACGGCGAGGAGGTCCGCTTGCTCTGCATTTTGTGTAAAGATACAATTGCGGAGCGTAGACTTTTGTCCGCCGAGTTAAAAAAATTGAGGGGAGTATGTATCTTTGCCGGTGGCGCTGCGCATGATTATAACAATGCACTCACGGCAGTTATGGGTAACATCTCCCTCGCGAAACTTGATGTGGCGGGAAACCATGAGTTGATGGAACTTCTGAATGATGCTGAAAAAGCTTCCGCCAGAATCAGGGAAATGACTGAAAAAATTGCACTCTACGCACGGGGAATTAAAATTAACAAAAAGAGGAATAGTCTTAAGCAGATTGTCATAGCTATTGTATCCTCTGCTATGGGGAAATATCCGGGAAGATATACTTTTAATGCTGAAGAAAATCTTCCAGAAGTTGATATTGACATAGAACTTATCGGTGAAGCTCTTGCCTGCGTAATTGAAAATGCAATGGAGGCATCTCCATCCGAAAAAGGAGAGATAGATATTTCCCTTATGCGAGATGACATAAAAAATTCCGCTGACATCTTCGGAGGAGGGGCGGCTGATGGGGAATATATTAAAATTTCAGTGAAGGATAATGGTCCCGGATTTAATCCTGAGGATTCAGCCAGAATTTTTGAGCCATACTATTCGACAAAAAACGGAAGGGAGGGAGTCGGGCTTTCTCTTGCCATGGCAATAATTAAAAGGCACAGGGGCTTTATAACGGCTTCACTTCCGGAAAACAAAGGGTCTCTTTTTTCAATTTATATTCCACTTTTTTAGATGATGTAAAAAAATTAAAATTTAATATTTTAACTCTGCCATAAAAAATTATAATTGTCCGTTAATAAATTCTAAACATATATTATATTGTAGTAAAGAAATGTTATATTTTTGCGTCGGCACCAGCAGCGTAAATAATAGGACATCTTTTACCTCAAATTACATGAATAATAAATACTGATAGTTAATACATTTATTGAAATTACTTCTTCCCTGAATTATTATTTATTCGTGATAAAAAAATTATTTTAGCGGAGATTTCGGCGATGAAAAAAATCAGAGAATTTAAAGTTGTACCGTATCTTCCTGATAAAGTTAAGCCCCTGATGAAGATCGCTGAGAATTTATGGTGGGTCTGGAATTTTGAGGCTATTGACCTTTTCAGGAGGATCGATGTTGACCTCTGGAGGGATTCACGCCATAATCCTATAAGTTTTTTAGGCTCGCTTCCGCAGAAAGTACTTGATGCAGCGGCTAACTCTGAAAGTTTTGTAGCGCATATGCAAAGAGTGGAAGCGGAGCTTGACAGGCATATGACACGGCCTACATGGTATGATCAGAATAAGGGTGATCTGGAAAATGTTGCTATCGCGTATTTTTCGGCAGAGTTTGGAATTCACGAGTGTGTACCAATCTATTCCGGCGGTCTTGGTATACTTGCCGGAGATCATCTGAAATCCGCAAGTGAGTTAGGGATACCGCTTTATGGTATGGGACTTCTCTATCGGCTCGGATATTTCAGGCAGTATCTGAATCTGGACGGGTGGCAGCAGGAGCGTTATCCTGAAACCGATTTTTATAATATTCCCATGACCCTTGTAAAAAACAATTCAGGGGAACCGGTAGTTATCGGCGTTGAATATCCCAAAAGAACTGTATTTGCGCAGATATGGAAGCTGCAGACAGGTAAAGTCATTCTATTTCTACTCGATACTAATATTGAACGTAATACTCCGGAAGACAGGGCTATCACAGATCAGCTTTATGGGGGGGATTCCGAGATGAGGGTGAAACAGGAACTCCTTCTCGGGATAGGAGGAGTAAGGGCATACAGGGCAATGGGGATAAATATAACCGTATACCATATGAATGAGGGCCATGCGGCATTTCTCGCGGTAGAGAGAATAAGGATTGAGATGAAGGAGCATGGGATGTCATTTGACGAGGCACATTCATTTGTCACGGCAACCAATGTATTCACCACCCATACCCCCGTACCGGCCGGGAACGACAGGTTCTCTCCCGCACTTATAGACAAATATTTTTCAGATATATATCTGGAGTTGGGCATCGACTCAAAAAGGTTTATGGCTCTTGGGCGTGAGAATCCGTTTGACGGCGATGAGGAGTTCTGTATGACGGTTCTTGCTATAAAAACCGCTTTTGCCAGCAACGGCGTATCAAAACTTCATGGCGACATATCGAGAAGAATGTGGAACAGAATATGGCCGAAGCTCCCGCCCCATGAGGTTCCCATTGGACACATAACAAACGGGATACAGACTCTGTCATGGACATCGGATGAAATGATGAGACTTTTTAACAGGTACCTTGGGCCGGGCTGGATCGATAATCCCGCTTCAAAAGATATCTGGAAAGGGATAGATAATATTCCTGATTCAGAACTGTGGAGATGCCGGGAGAGGCTCAGGGAGAGGCTAGTAGGTTTTGCGAGAAAGCGGCTCCGCAACCAGCTCATTGCAAGGGGCGTCCCGAGAAAACACGCGGCTATTGCCAGTTCTGTGCTTGACCCTGAAGCGCTTACTATAGGATTTGCCAGGAGATTTGCCACATACAAAAGAGCCACACTTCTCTTTAAAGATATAGACAGGTTTTATGCGATCCTTTCATCAACAAAAAGGCCGGTACAGATTGTATTTTCAGGGAAAGCACATCCGCATGATAATAATGGAAAGGAATTTATAAAAGAAATCATACATCTCTCCCGTGATGAAAGGATGCGGAGGAAAATCGTATTTCTGGAGGATTATGAGATTAATATAGCACGGTATCTAGTCCAGGGAGTTGATGTATGGCTGAATACTCCGATAAGGCCAAAGGAGGCTTCCGGCACAAGCGGCATGAAAGTTGTTCCTAATGGAGGGCTTAATGTAAGTGTTCTTGATGGCTGGTGGGATGAGGCATACAATTCAAACAATGGATGGGCAATAGGCAATGGAGAGGTCTATGATGATCAGTCCTACCAGGACGAAGTTGAAAGCCTGTCTATTTATAATCTCCTGGAGGAGGAAATTATTCCATTGTTTTATGCAAGGGGAGATGATGGTCTCCCCGCGGGATGGCTCGCGAAGATACGGGAGTCGATGAAGACAATTATTCCGGAGTTCAACACGAACAGGATGGTAAAGGATTATGCCGAAAAATATTATTCTTTAGCGCATAGAAATTATACCGGTTACCTTAAAGACAACTTCATGATTTCAAAGAATATATCCGAGTGGAAAGAGAGAGTAAAAAAAGTCTGGAGTGATGCAAGAGTAATTGATATGAATATGGAGGATAGGCAGGATGTGACTGTTGGGTCGGTAATGAAGGTCACAGCAAAGATCAACCTTGGAAGGCTGAACCCGGAAGATATCCTTGTTGAACTATACTTCGGTTCCGTGGATCAGTATGGGGACATAAATGATGGAGTTGCTGTCCCGATGGAAATGACTGCTGATGAAGGAAAGGGTATTTTCAGCTATGCAGGCCGAATGCTCTGTTTACAGTCCGGGCGGTTTGGTTATAGCATAAGGGTCATTCCGTTTAACAGGAATGCATCAAGAAAATTTGATCCGGAGCTTCCTTTTACATGGGCATAAAGTGATCTGAATTGATCACCTGTATGTTTTGCTGTTACTATGTCTCTTCATGAGAAGAGCATCATGAAAACATTATTTTTTTATTTTATCTG
Source organism: uncultured Leptospirales bacterium (assembly GCA_964625825.1). Classification (GTDB taxonomy): domain Bacteria; phylum Spirochaetota; class UBA4802; order UBA4802; family UBA5550; genus UBA5550. The sequence goes on from CAZVFJ010000082.1 coordinate 3,901, forward strand.
TTTGACTTATTTAAGAATGGTTTTATATTTGTAGACATACATACCTTAAACAACGGCAGTAACCTGCCGTTTCTTCTTTATATAAATATAAAAAATTTACTAATATTATGTAAATTAAAATAGATACTTTAAATGGTAAATGCTCTATACGGCAGGATAAGTCTGATGTTCCGTAAGGTGAATTATGCGTGAAGCAAAAAATATAAATAATGCAAATAGCAGTAAAAAGTATGTAGACAGGATCAGGGAATCGCTTATAAAAAAAAGTCCTGATGACGGGAGCAATAGTGAAGAGATTGAGTTTCTTTTAAAGAGACTTTGATAAAATCTATTGAGCCTGTGAATTTTTCCATATCTGGAGAGATTGCCTGTAGTAATCAAACGGAGGAGGGACTGTTTCCAGATTCCGGACAAGTATCTTCCTTACCCACCGTCGTTCTGTCTGCTCACAAATATCTTTTATATTCCGTCCGGTAAGATTTGCTGACTTTAATCCGAGATGACTGCATTCATCATTAGTGAGATGTCTCGCGTAATTAGCAAAAATTGCTGCACGCTCCTCCTGGTTCGGATATGGAAATTTTATAATCTGGTCGAACCTGCTTATAAGCGCCGGGTCAAGGTCAGTCATCCTGTTGGTTGCTCCGATTGTAATTGTTTTTTCGGCAGGGTCCATGCCATCAATCTTGCGCAGGAGTACAGAAAGAATTCTCCTCGTTGCCTCAAACATATTCTGATTACGGGAACCTGCAAGAGAATCGATCTCATCGAGGAATATTACAGCTCCACCCAGGAGTTCACACATGTCGAAAATTTCTGCCATGTTGCGGGAAGACTCCCCATACCATTTGGACATTATCGATTCAACAGGAACATATACAAGAGGTATACTACTTTCATGGGCTATAATCTTTGCAGCTGTTGTTTTACCGACTCCGGGAGGGCCTTCAAAGAGAATAGCACGCGGCATATTCGATTCGGGGATTTTTCTGGTCATATGCATTACAGACTCATATATCTCCGGATTTTTAACAGGAAGAATTATCGATTCCCTGATCTTCCTCTTTGCTTCAGCATAACCGGCGATATAATTCCAGTCAGGCGCTGTATCACCATTTATAACTGAAGCGCCAAGAGTATTAAGCCTGCTTTCAGGGTTAAACGCGTGAACTGTGTTGAGCTTTTTAAACAGGGCTATTGCCGCATTAATTTCCTCCATGACGAGATCGCCCTTTTTGGAAATCTCGGCGGATGAATTAATAAGACTGAAAAAATCTATTTTAAAATTTTCTGTAATATTCTCGGTGTTAAAAATATTGCTGTTAAGCGATTGGAACGAGTAATGCCCCTTCTCAAATGAAACTATCCTGATATGTTCAATGTGGCTTTTTAAAACTTCGAGTGAATCAAAAAGCATAATATCTGTAAGAGGCTGAAGAGAAAATTTGATCCTGGTAAAGCCCTTGAGGTATTCTATGGTTAATTCGGGGCCGCCCCCCGAAGGGGTATATTTCTGAAGTTCGGTTTCAATTATCACCTTCATCCTGTCAAAGGGGATTATATCGTTCGGCATAGAATATGTCCTTAAATTCGTTTATATTATGAATTTGAGTTTAAGCATTTTTCTGCTTTTTTCAATCATTCTGGTGTAATCTTCATTCCAGTCAACGCTGACAATAACAATAAAGAGAGTATCCTGTTTTATTTCAAGGAGCTCTGTTTGCCGGCTCTCGTCATCGATATCAACTATAGAAACAATATCCCTCCGGCAAATTATTTTTTCATCTTTTTTTTCAATGAGATTAAACCTGTGATCTGTGTCATCAGTATAGTACCAGAGGTTAGGAGTATTGTCGGATACATATAGTATACTATTTCTGTTGTATGGTTCTTCGTCAATCCCGGGATTTTTGAAACCTATAAGTTCATTGAGGGGTAGACCGATCAAGGCGTTATTGAATGTCTCAGATTTAAAGGACGCATTTATGAAAATACTGTCCGGCCTCGGGAATCTGAACATAAGGGAGAAAGGAGCTCTTCGCAGCTCAACAGTGTTATCTGAAATATCTATCCGGGTGCCGCGTTGTTCAATGAATATTTCAATGGATTGCTGCCTGGTATCTTTAAGATCTCCCCCGCCGCATCCGGGTATGAATACTGCAAGAAGTATTATCATTATCCAAAATTTTTTCATTGTGACCTGCCGTTGTTATAATGTGAATTAAAAATTTTTCAGGCAGCAGGGCCCTTTATAATGCCTGGAGCGAACCTGTTAAAAAGTAGAGTAAAAAACTTTTTAATTAGAAAATAGAGCGACATAAAAACCGCTATACCGGCAGCGGCATAAATAACCGAATAAATATCCAGGGATATAGATGGTACAAAATCAGTATATGTCCCTCTGATAATATCTATATCTCCTTTTTTTATAAAGATAAAGAGTTTATTTATCCCCGCCGCATCAGATATCTGCCTGTAGGAGTCGTTAAGAAAATTGAATCGGTCAATATTCTCTGACATTATCCTGCCTGTTGAAGCAAACTCCTTTACTCCTGATTGAATATGCAACTGGACATACTCTGGAAGTAATCTTCCGCTTTCAGCAGCAGCGGCTTTATATTTATCTATAAGAATCTTCAGTTCGTCAACATGGCCGCCGAGCCGTTGCAGGTACTGCACTATGAATGCGGGTATCTGCATGAATATAACTGCTCCTGCGGCGGCAATTGCCCTGTCTGCAACAGCTTCAATAAATTGCAAAGGTGCCAGAAGAATTTTCTTCAGCATATTTTTACCATGTACGTTATTTTACGGAATCCGAATCCATTATACAGGTTGAAAGTATCCCCCCCCTGACATTGTATACTGTCATGACTGAAAGGTACTTCGGAGAGAGCACTTTATAAATATCCCTGTAAATTCTGTCAGTTACAGCTTCCTGATAGATTCCGACATTTCTATATGACATGAAATAGTATTTAAGAGATTTAAGTTCAACTATCTTTTTATCCGGAATGTAATCAATTTCAACTTTTGCAATATCCGGAAGCCCTGAAAACGGGCATACGGCGCTGAATTCATCTGTTTCATATTTTATTTTCTGGGGATTTCCATTGTAATCTATACATTCAAGGAAATCGTTCCTGATAGAGCTTTCATCCTCAAAACTGAATATTTTCCCTTCTGCAACAGGCATGTTTTACCTCATCTAACTTTAGATCAATTATACCTTTATATAGATGTTAGAGTCAAGAAAAAGAATTTACCGGAAGGTAATGAAAACAGAAGGAATTTTCAGCTGATTTCGTCGATTCTGAATAGAGCTTTTCCGTTGTCAGATACATTAAACTCAGCCTGACAGTAAGGGCAGATATGTTCTCCTTTTTCATTTATACGCACAAATGAACCGCATTTCAGGCATTCGATAATAAATGGATCAATGGTTTTATGCTGAAGTAGTTCATCTATTTCGGGCTCATCATAAGAAATATCCGGTTCATCCAAACCGGATATTTCCGCTTCGGATGAAATCTGTTCAGGTTTATCAGGAGTCTCTTCGTATCCTGACTCTGTGCATCCAATCCGTTTTTTTAATATATTTATTCCCTCTGATAAGCTGTTGGCAGTTGTGAATATTCGGTTAAATCCGAGAATTCTGAAAAGTGCAGTTACTTCATTATTAAGATTGCAGAAAACAACCTTTCCTTTTTCAGCTGTAATCCGCCTCTCGATCATCAGTGCTGCGCCGATCCCTTCGGAGCTTATAAAGTTGAGGTTTTTCATATCGAATAGAAGAAAAACGGTTCCGCTTTTTATGACCTTTTTGATGTAGTCATCAAAAACTGAATCTGATTCGCTGTTGAGAGGTCCTTCGATCTCGACCAGCGTTATTTCCCCATTTTCTATCTCTTTATGACTAATGAAGAACATCTCCACCTCTCACTGTTACAGGTATTGCGTCTTTTATATCTTTTACCCTTGATTTTCTGATCGCTTCTATGCTTATAACCGGGGCAACGTAAATTCTTCCTTTTTCATCGAGTTTAAGCTCCGGCTTTAAGTGCTCCTCCTCGTCTATGTCCCCGAGAAGTTCAATCGTAACATATTCATCATCTCCGGCATTTGCCTGGCCTGTAAGTTCCGGAAGAGGCTCCTCATTTATTTGAGAATCGAAATGCATTACAGCCTCTTCAGCAAAATTTTTATCGAGCGGCTCTTCCAGCATTATATCCAAATTTTCATCTGCTGAATAGAGTTCAGATTCATTGAAAGCTTCTTCAGCGGAAAGAGGAGGATGTGTCGCATGAGATATAGCAGGAGTACTTATGTTAAGGGCTGAATATTCTCCCGCTTTTTTCTGTATTGCCCGGTACCTGAACATTACAATCAATGATATAAGAAAGGAGATAAATAAAGAAGAACTTAATACAGCGGCAATCATCTTCTTCCCTCTGGCGAAAGATTCATTTATGTAATTAAATATTCTTTCCTTGCTTATTATAAAATTAACAGCCCCAATAGCTTTCCCCTTTACAAATACTCCTCGTGTAAAGAGCCATCCTGATGAGCTGATATCTTTATAGAAATACTTTTGAATGTATTCCCGGACCTCTCTTTTAAATGGCACCTGTCTGCTGATTATGTTATAATCAGAGAGAAACAGTTCAGTGCTGTTTTTAGTCACAGGCTGGAGTATCATATCTATGTTATATGCCATCTCGTCATTGGCAATATTCCCTTTAAGGCCCTTTTCTATGGCAGTGTTTGAATGCACAACAAGGCTTCCGTCACTTAAGATGAAAAAGGCCTCATCAATGGTATTCTCCTCAATTTTTTCGTGAAAGAGTGTTGTGAGAGAAGAATATTTTTTTGATTTATAACTTAGCTCTGCAACACGGGCAAAAGCCTCGGCAAGGGTCATTGAGTAATTGACTGTGTATTTTTCAATCCGTTCTATCTCTTTTTTTCCGTCTATATAGAGGTATGTGAAAACAGCTGCCGAGCCGATAATTGTCTCCGTCAGGAACAGCAGGGTAAAGATCCCTGCGGGGAATATCCATTTTTTCAGTTTTTTCTTTTTTATTTCTGTCATCTCTCAATTTTTCCGGATATATTTTAATAATAGCAATAAGTTAATAGAACTGATGCAAATACCTTTCGGACGCGATATATAGTTTTGCAATAATTCTGATATTACATTATTCATAATTATCGGCTTTTTCATATTTTAGATTGATAAAAAAAGGGGGGTAATATCGCATAAACAAAATCTACAGGTGTAATAATTGGAGAGAAAATGTCGTCTGTAACTGCCAGTAAAGAGATTATTGAAGAGTGGGACTGGGAAACCGGTAAGCCTTCCGGTCGTGGTATTTTAAGAGGGGAATCCTACAGGAGAGGTATCCCCCATGAGGGTGTACATCTCTGGATTATAAGGAGTGTTGGAGGAAAGACGGAGATCCTTTTTCAGCACAGGTCAAAGGATAAGGCGCTCTATCCCGACACGCTTGACATAACTGTGGGAGGGCATGTTCCGTTTGGGCTGAAAGGGAGTAAGATTCAGAAAGAGGCAATGGAGGAGATCGGAATATCTCCCGATGAGTCGGAGCTTGTTGATCTCGGATATATCAGATTTGAAGAGAAGACAGAATCCTATCATCACAGAGAATTTCAGCATGTCTATCTAATGGCTGATCCCGGGGAACTCGACCAGTATAGGTTCAATGATGGTGAAGTTATAGGTATATATTCTGTCCCGGCTGATTTTGTTGAATCCCTTTTTTACAACGATAGCAATCTTAAAGTGAATGGTTTTGACGGAACTTCGCTGGTAGTGAGGACTGTTTCAAGGATGGATTTTCATCCCCTTCTTTTTTCTGCTGTTATGAAAAATTACATGGATATTGTGTTAAAGGGAGCCCGGGAACTTGTGGAACACGGAAGAGTCAGTGTCAGGATGCCTGGGATATAAAATCTGTTTTAAAGAATTATTTATGAATCCAATAACGTTTGAAGAATCACTTAAGCTTTACAACCCTCTTTATGTGGATGTCCGTTCCCCCGGTGAATATGCGGAAGATCATATCCCTGGAGCAGTTAATCTTCCTATATTTGACAATGATGAGCGCAGAGAAATTGGAACCCTGTACAGAATGGCAGGGAGGGATAAAGCGGTCCTGCGCGGTACCGAAATCGGCGGAAGAAGAATTGGAGATATAATAAACAGACTTTCTGAAACAAAGGGGAGAGAGATCGTTATCTACTGTGCAAGGGGGGGGATGAGATCGGGATCTGTCGCCTCTCTTCTTGATTCCCTTGGTATAAGTACATTTAGAATAACAGATGGATATAAATCATACAGGAGATATGTGAACCATAATCTTTCAGTTATTAGGATAGTGCCTCAGATTTTTATTCTACAGGGTCTCACTGGCGCGGGGAAAACTGATATAATTAAGATCCTTGAAAATTCAATTGATTTAGAAGAGTTCGCCGGGCATAGAAGCTCTGTTTTCGGAGGGATTGGGCTCACGCAGAGGACTCAGAAAAATTTTGAAACAAGACTTTTTAATAGTATTAACAAACTTGAGAAAGCGCCATATCTGGTAATTGAAGGTGAATCGAGGAAAGTGGGGAACCTTCATATTCCTGATAATATATTTTCACAAATGCAAGCCGGCCTCTTCATCTATATAGAAACTCCTATTGAAAGAAGAATCAGCATTATAAGGGAGGAATATGCCCGGTTTGAAGAACATGAAAAAATTATTCAGAATGTAAATTCTATCAGGAGTAAACTCGGGAATAAAAAAACAGATCTTCTCATTGAACTTTATAGTGCCAGGGAAATTGATGAATTTATAGAGATACTCCTGCTTGAATATTATGATCTCCTTTATAAACATTCCCTTGAAAAATATCAGTATATTTCGGTTATAAATAATAATGATACAGAAGAGGCTGCCGGGAATGTCGAATCTGTAATCAAAGAATATCTGCGTAGTTCTAATAAATAGCCTCTTGCAAATTATAATAATTGACATTCAGAAGTTGGATTCTTTATAATATAAAAGCAGTAATTATTTTCTGGTGGGTGTTTTACAATAAAATTTATCATATTTTTTGTTAAACCTGATTAGGGAGGATATGCTGCGGAAGAATCATCGAATCATGAAAATATTATAACTGGGGGTTTTATGAAGAAAATTATAGTTGCCGGATTATTTTTGCTGCTCGTGGGTTGCGGAGGCGGTGTTCAGTATCAGGATGTGAGCAAAGCTGAAGGCTCAAGAGAGTGGGGTCCTAAAGAGATCAAGGCTACAACAGAGAAGATGGTGAATTCACTTTATACATTTTTAAAAGAAGACTGGAAAAAACCTGCATTTATTCAGGTGAAAAAGTTTCAGAACAGAACATCAGAGCACATCGACACAGGTATGCTCATGAGTGAGATTCGTACAAAACTTATCCAGAAGAGGATTAAGTTCATTGATGATACTCTTGATGCTGAAACAATCCAGGAGATTGAAAAGGGACAGACCGGTCTTATTGATCCTGATAGCGCAATACCGGTAGGTGAAATGAAGTCTCCGAATTTTTACCTCACAGGTGATATCAGGGAAAATAAAAGATATGTGAATGGAAAGGAAATCCAATATCTCAAGGTTACTCTGACCCTTTATAATCTCAAGACCAGGGTTCTGGAATGGCAGGATGAGCAGGAATTTCTTAAATCATCTAAAACTACAAATATAAGCTTTTAAGCTCCAGAGGTAACCGGATAGAATAATGAAAAAAGTTAATTTCTTTATAGTGGTCATTCTGGCCTCTGTAACTTTTATCTCCTGCGCTGGGGGGAAAGATTATTATGTGGCTATGCAAATCCCTGAAGAGAAGTTCTACAAAGGGGAGTATATGGATGCGGCAAGAATGCTCCTTCCGGAAGTAAACAATAGTGGAAAGGATCAGCTCCTTTTTATGATGGAGTGCGGGCTTATGCTGCATACTGCCGGGGATTATAAAACAAGCAACAAGGTCCTGCTCCCGGCAGGGAAGCTTGCAACATTGATCCCCGTGAGCATCACAAGGCAGACCGCTTCATTTCTTACAAGCGATAGAAACTCAAATTACAGAGGTGAGGATTTTGAAAAGGTCCTCGTTCATATGTATCTCGGTATTAATTTTCTGATGATGAATGAGTTCGATTCGGCGCGTGTGGAGTTCACGGCTGTTAATAATGAACTGGCGAAGATTAAAAGTGAAGATGGTAATGCCAGATACAAACAGAATATAATGGCGAAATACCTTACAGCCATAACTTATGAAATTGTCGGTGAGATGAATAATGATGAAAAGGATATTGAATTTGCTTATATAGAGTACAAGCAGATTTATGATCTTAATTCAGATCTCACGATGGTTAAGGATGATCTGCTCCGGCTTTCCAGGAGGCTAAATTATGATGATGAATATGCTGACTGGAAGAAAACGTTCGGGAAGGGTTATAGTGAGAGTGATGGTGACGGCGAGCTCATTACAATTTTTCAGGCAGGGCGAAGTGCTGTAAAAAAGAGCCGTGGTTCTCTTCTTAAAGATCCTGTAATGGAACCCGTTATAAAGTTAACTGTTAATACAGGTAACCTTACGGCAGGAGTAACTGTTGCAGCTGTTCTTATTACTCTGAAAAATGCTGAAAATCCTATACCTAAGTTTGTACAGAGATCAAACAGGGTGAGCAGGGTCAGGGTAACAGCCGGTGGCCAGTCAATAAATACAGTAAAGCTTGAGGATGTGGAAAAAACAGCCGTTCAGAATCTTGATGATGATTATGGTAGACTCTCTAAAAGAGTTGCCATATCTATTGCAACGAAGGCTGTCGCATCAATTGCAGCAGGCATTGCGGCAAAAAAAAT
>CAZVFJ010000083.1:0-10142 GCA_964625825.1 uncultured Leptospirales bacterium
ATTTCAAAGAAAAACGGTAATGTTGAACTGATACTAAATGGAGAGGAGGAATTACTTTACTTTAAAGAAATCAGTCAGACCGGATGGATACTCTGCATAACAGTAAATAAAAATAAACTTTACGCGCCTGTACGCAGGCTGGCAATAGCAACCCTTTTTATTGTACTGATCTCAATATTAATAAGCCTTCTGGTAAGTCTTTATATTTCAGGCAAAATTTCGACACCGGTCCGGGCAATGAATAACTTCGCTTCAAAACTTGCTGAAGGGGATTTTACTGACAGAATAGACGTTAATCAGAAGGACGAGATCGGGCAACTCGCCACTGCACTTAACTTTTCTGCTGATAACCTTGAGCAGCTTATTTCAAATATAATCATAGCTTCCGAAAATCTGACCACAGCTGTTGACCAGATAACAAAAGGGAACATGAACCTTTCCCAACGCACAAGCGAGCAGGCATCATCCCTGGAAGAGATCGCTTCAACAATAGAGGAAAACACTGCCGCTGTTGAAAAAAACGCCGAAAACTCAAAAAATGCGCAGGACCTTACCGCGAGCGGAGTTGAAAAATCATCATCCGCCATTAAAAAGGCTGATATAGCGATTGATTCAATCCACGATATAAATAAATCGAGTAAAAAAATATCAGAAATCATATCTGTAATAAATGATATCGCGTTTCAGACAAATCTTCTTGCGCTCAATGCCGCTGTTGAAGCAGCCCGTGCAGGAGAACAGGGGAAGAGTTTTGCTGTTGTTGCCGGTGAAGTAAGAAACCTCGCGCAGAGAGCGGGTGGAGCGTCAAAAGAGATTGAACAGCTCATAAAAGAATCTGTTAACAATGTTGAGAAAGGTACAAAACTTGTAATCGAGAGTGGAGCTGCTTTGAAAGAAATTGTCAATGCCGCCCAGTCCACAGCACAGATTATTGCCGAAATTGCAGAAGCAAGCCACGAACAGAAGGCAGGGATGGAGCAGATTAATAAAGCGATAATAGAACTCGATTCGATGACCCAGCAGAACGCATCCCTTGTAGAAGAGACTGCCTCCGCGAGTGAAGAGATGTCAAACCAGTCACAGGAACTCCTTGCCCTGATGACAAGATTTACAATCAGGAAAGATATCAGATAACAGACCCGGCAGTTTTAATGATATCACGGATATAGCACTTAGCATAAACACAGGGTTTATCCGGTGATATCTTTTATTCTCTGTGGATTAGAGTATATATTGAAACGGCGGTCCCTGAAAAAACCGATAAGTGTAAGACCTGCTATTTCAGCAGCATCAACAGCGGCGGATGTCGGAGCAGATACAGCGGCTATTACCGAAGCTCCGGCTCTGTACGATTTTTTTATCATTTCAAGGCTCAGTCGCGATGAAAGTATAACAATAGCCGCTTCATGCAGTTTTCCCTTCAGCAGCGCACTTCCCGTGCATTTGTCCAGGGCATTATGCCTCCCCACATCTTCAGCAAGGGCGATAACATTGTAACGGTTGTCATAAATAGCTGCACAGTGAGTTGCACCCGTTAAATTAAAAAATTTCTGGTTAGAGATGAAATCATCTTTGATCATGAACAGCTCCTCAATTGTCAGAGAAACGTCTGCCGAATTGAAAGATGGGGTGATTAAATCTGTTGATGACATACCCCCTGTTGATGAATAGATACTCTTTACCTCAGATGAAAATTCACCTTTTATCTCAATTTCAACTGTACTTTCACTATTTTTTATATCTATTATATCTTCCAAAGATGATATAATTCCTTCACTGTAAAGAATGCCCGCTGCAAGTTCCCTGTCAGCTCCCGGGAGCCTCATGCATAAATAGCCCCTTCTGCCATTGATATTTATTGTTAGCGGCGCTTCATTTACAATATTATCATTAAAATGAAAAGTCTGATTATCAGCAACCTTTATTACCCGCTTTTTAATTATCTGCAAAACTTAACCCCTTTATCCACTATTTAATATCGAACCTCTTCCACCCTTTAAGCATTAAATCTTCATCCGCGATAAGAGAGTATGATGAAAAAAAATCTTTAGCATCCAGCATGAACTCCGGCTTGAAATTAACTCCGCCCCCGCTCAGTTCAAGGGAATCACTCAACACCTCTGCTGAATCCATTGAAATCGCATTACCTGAGGATCTGTAATTAAAATAAAGGTAAATAAAAAGCGGTTCGAAAATCCGGGCTGAACCTATAATCCTCTCATAATAGGGATCGGGGATGCTGAGACAGGCAGAGAAATATTCATAATTAATAAAAGGGTATATCTTAACCGGTATTTCAAAGAATTCCGCTCCGGCCCTTCTGGAAAGTTCAATTGATATTTCCCTGTTGCTGTACTCATCAAATATTACCGAGGTGAAAGGGCGCTTATCAGTCTCAACCGTAAAACTATCCTTTAACCTTACCGAATTTATCTCAGCAGGATCGCTTCCCTTGTACACGGGTACAAGCTGAGATTTAAAGTAGACCATGTCCGACGTGTAAGAGGGATAACGTTCAGAATCCCCCCTGAAAATAATTCTGGCACGTTTGCCGGTGAATCTGAAATCAAGCCTTATAATATGTACAAAATCGATTACCCTCCCCTCAACAGGGAGAATAAAATGAAGAGAATGCTGCTCTGATGCGGGTTTTCTCTTTTGAAGAAACCTGTGGCTGCTCATGTATTCAGGGATAAATTGAATTACAGCCGCTGCTATATCATGAGAATTCACAAGATCAATCTCCTTCACCGGAAGGCCGGGAATTTCTATTTCACTCTCAAGCTGATAGAATTCGCTGAGGGTTTCATCAATAAAAATACCTCTAATGCTGTTCCTGGCATTATCCCCGGTTGAATTCAGCAGTTCGGCAATGGCAACCAGAAGCCTTTTATCATCCATTTTTACTGGCATGCCGTAAATATACACCTCATTTAAAAAACTGTAAACAAAAAACTGAATAAATTGAATGATTAACCTTGACAAATGCCGGAATGATCGATATGTATATATTGATTTTAATATCGGGACAGAGAACAGGCTATGAATGGACCACTAACAAATGTAGGAGTCGCTCAGGTCAGGATGGGTAAAGAACCCGCAATTCTGAGAACTATTCTCGGAAGCTGCGTGGGCATCTGCATATATGACAGAATTAAAAAGGTCGGAGGCCTGGCACATATACTCCTTCCTAATGATACAAGCAAGGGAGCAAATCCGGAAAAATATGCTGACACTGCTGTCCCGTTGCTCGTTCAGCAGTTAATAAAAGAGGGCGCAAAAAAAGAATTTATGTCTGCAAAAATTGCCGGTGGTGCTTCAATGTTCAAATTTGATGCGAATGTTACTCTCGGTCAGATTGGAGACAGGAACGTGGAAGAGGTAAAAAAAGCTCTTCAGGAACTTCAGATTCCCCTGCTTCAGGAGGATACTGGCGGTAATGCCGGCCGGGTTATTGACTTCTTTCTGGAAGACGGACACCTTAAAGTTAAAGCGTCCGGGCAGGAAAAAATATATTATAAGGTTTGATTCCCGGGGTATTCCAAATGCATGCACATATAAAACAGAGAATAGAAAGTACAATTAATAATATCGCAGCACTCCCGACGATGCCGGAAGTCGCGACGAAGATACTCAACATGGTCAACGATCCCGAAGTCTCTTTCAAGTCCGTAGCAGAAGAGCTGTCAAAAGATCAATCTATGACCACAAACATACTGAAGCTCTGCAACTCTGCCTATTTCAGTAAAGGGAAAGAGATTACATCGATTGAAAGAGCAATAGTCACTCTTGGGATAAAGGAGGTTACCAATATAGTAATGGTAATCGCCGCGAAACCGATCCTTGACAAGTATGTAATAGGTTATGACCTTGGGAAAGGAGAACTGTGGAAGCAGGGGCTTATTGTCGGAACTCTCTCAAAAAAAATTGCCCTTATGAAAGGCCGAAAAGATATTTCTGATGTTGTATTCACGGGCGGAATAATTCATAATATAGGTAAAACAGTTATCTCAATTTTCGTTCAGAATACTTACAATGATATTCTCGAAGAAGTACAGAAAAATAATGTAACGTTCAATGAAGCTGAAAAAACTATAATGGGTTATAGTCACCAGGAGATAAGTGAAAAGATCCTTGATAAATGGAATTTTCCTCCTGTGCTGAAATCCATCGTCAGGTTTTACGCGGAGCCTGACCTGGCGCCTGCCGAATATAAAACGGAAGTATCAATTGTTCATATTGCCAACACGATAAGTATTATGGCCGGCATAGGTATTGGGAGTGACGGCCTCTATCACCAGCTCAGTAAAATTGCTATTGATACCTTAAAAATAACAGGTCCGGAACTCGAAGAGCTCTACACAAAAATACCTGAATTGATAAAGGAGATAATGGATATCCAGTAAAGATGAAATATATAAAGGAATGTCCACAATGTGGAAAGAAACTGAGATTCCCTCTTGGCAGGGGGAAAATCAGAGTAAAATGCCATTGCGGATATACATCTGTTATTGATCCTGATGATACTTCTCTTTATAAAAACGGCAGGTTTGACATTGAACCTGAAAAAGCTTCAAAAAAGAAAACCTTTCCTGAAATAAAAAAACTGAAAAACATTTTCAGTATGAAGAGGATAATACCAAAACTACTCAATTATAAATACATGCTCCAGAACCTTAAATATATGCCCAGGAAGGAAAAATATCGCCTTCTGATTCTAATAATTCTCCCACTGGCTTTTCTCGCCTTTATTTTATATTTTTTCCTCGTTTTTCTTGTCTGAATTAAGTATTTTTGTTAATTTATATGGAATAAAAAATGTTCTATTCTTCCTGAAGCAGTAGGGGGAGTTTATAATTTTTATTATTTACACTAAAATATCTATTCATGGATTATCACTGAAGGTTTAAAGCTGATTATTCAGACATATTTTTTAATCTCTCTCTGCATATCGCGCTTCATATCTCTTTCCTGTATTGTCTTTCTTTTATCATGAATATTTTTACCGCGCGCCAGTCCAAGCTCTACCTTAACTTTGCCGTTTTTTATATACATTCTGAGTGGGACAAGAGTGTATCCTCTTTCAGCAAGTTTGCCGATTAATTTTCTTATCTCGAGTTTGTGAAGGAGTAGTTTCCTTTCACGGAGAGGTTCGTGATTGAACCTGTTGCCCATTTCATAAAGTGAAATATTCATGCCTACAAGAAAAACTTCCCCGTTCTTTATACGTGCATATGCCTCCTGTATATTCACATGCTTCTGCCTGATCGATTTGACCTCTGTCCCTTTGAGAACAATACCTGCCTCGAATGTGTCGAGAATTTCATACTCGAACCGGGCCTTTTTGTTTCTAATTATTTCTGTTATTTGATCAGACATCATTTCTCCGTTAAACAAAGAGGTTAATGCAGCGGTACGATAAAAATTCAATAATTTCTGCCGTACCGCCTTAAATAAAAATATTAAAGAGACTTCCCGGTTATTCTGTTGAGTCTTGAAACAAAAGCATTAGGGTCTTTAAGTTCCATTCCTTCAACAATCATCGCCTGTTCAAGGAGAATATAGCTTATATCCTCTATTAAGGATTCATCCGTAATACTTTCAAGCTTTTTAATAATTTCATGCTCGGGATTTATTTCGAGTACCGGCTTGAATTCGGGGAATCCGCTCTGTCCCATTGCTTTCAGTATATTCTGCATCTGCGCCGTGGGATCATTTTCATCTGCAACAATACAGCTCGGAGAGTCGCTTAGCCTCGTACTGGCAATAACGTTCTTTACATTATCACCGAGCTTTTCCTTTATTTTCGTGATAAGAGGCTCAATTCGTTTCTCCTTCTCCCTGTCTGAATCATCTTTGAGATCTTCAGCAGCGTCGCTCCTGTTTACAGATTTCAGTTCATAGTCCTTAAACTTCGGCACAGATGTAATTACAATTTCATCAATCTCATCATCGAGGATAAGTACCTCTATTCCCCGGTTTTTATACATTTCAAGGAGGGGCGAGTTTCTGAGAAGTCCCTCTTTGCCACCTGTTATGTAATAGATAGAATTCTGTTCAGGCTTCATCCTTTCTGCATATTCAGCGAAAGTGGTGTATCCCTCACCATTTGTTGATTTATACATTACAAGGTCGAGAATTTTATCTTTATTTTCAAAATCCTGGTATAGCCCCTCTTTCATCGGGACTCCAAATTCTTTCCAGAAAGCAGAGTATTTCTCCTTGTCCCTGTTTTTCAGGGATTCGAGTTCACTGAGAATCTTTTTCACGGAAGATGATTTTATCTTCGCCATTACTCTGTTATGCTGTAAAATTTCACGGCTGACATTGAGCGGGAGGTCCTCTGAGTCAATTACACCCCTGACAAACCTGAGGTATGTGGGCATAAGTTCCTTTTCATCATCAGTGATAAATACTCTCTTTACATAAAGTTTTACACCAGCCTTATAGTCAGCCCTGAAGAGGTCTATCGGTGCCTTTGCGGGGATGTAGAAGAGTGTTGAATAATCAAGCGCTCCCTCTGCCTGGGTATGCATATAAAGGATCGGATCTTCCATCTCGTATGATATCTGCCTGTAAAATTCGAGATAATCCTCTTCTTTAAGTTCGCTTTTAGCTCTTTTCCAGATTGCTGAAGCGCTGTTGATCTGTTCGACCTTCTGCTCCTTTATCTCCTGCTTTTTATCCCCTTCACCTTCATACCTTGTATCTTCATAATGCAGGTAAATCGGGAAAGGCACATGATTTGAATACTTTCTTATTATCCCCTCTATTGACCACCTGCTTGCGTACTCATCTCCCTCTTCATTAAGATGAAGAGTGATTGTTGTACCCTGAGTTTCACGCTCAGAGGGTTCAATAATATACTCCTCTTTACCATCACTTATCCATTTCCAGGCCGTGGTTTCGCCTGCTTTTTTTGTGACGACTTCTACACTGTCAGCAACCATGAACGCAGAATAAAAACCGACACCGAACTGCCCTATAAGATTGGAATCACGTTTTTCATCTCCGCTTAGACTCTGCACAAAATTTCTGGTGCCGGAGCGGGCGATTGTACCGAGATTTTCATCCAGTTCCTGGTCATTCATTCCTATGCCGCTATCCGAAATAGTGAGAGTCTTCCCCTTATGATCAAAAGATATGTCTATTCGGGGGTCGAATCCGATGCTTTTGAATTTCTCATCTGTCAGAGTGAGAAATTTCAGTTTATCCAGCGCGTCAGAAGCATTGGAAATAAGCTCCCTCAGGAAAATTTCCTTATGGGAATATAGCGAATGAATAATAAGATGTAATAATCTGTGTACTTCGGTTTGAAACTGTTTTTTACTCATTGACTACACTCCAGAAGTTATAAAAATATTTTTTAACAGTCCGGCTGAATTTTGAACAAATTATAAATAATATGCACAATATACCTGCCTGTTTATAATCATAATAAACTATCCCGAAAAAATACGGAAAAAAATCAAGAAAAAATTTTCTCTTACGATTCCTGAAAATAAATCATTACTGACGCCGCGCCGTATACTACAGGTGCCGCAATATTAAAAATAATCCCGTAACTTACTTCGTAAGGAGCAGAAGAGAATGTGTGAGTAGCCCACAAATAGATAATCGCGACAAGGTACCATCCGTTTATCACAACTCTCAGAAGGAATACCAGCAGCATTGCTCTTAAAAAAATAGTTCCCACCATTATAAACGCAATCAATATCATATAAACCGCGAGGGGATTGTTTATAACAAACCATGTTTCAAAAATATAGTACCTGGCGATAGGGAGTACAATCGCGAAAAATGCGGTTACCGTATTTACAACAATTACTTTGTTAAAAAGCTCAAGTCCGTTGAACCAGTCCACAGTCATACGGAGCATACCCGCACAGAATGATCCGAGTGAATATAGAAGTTCCTTTAATGCATTCATTATTTACACCATTATATTATTAAGATAATCTTTAACCGCCTCGGTAAAACCCTGCGGCCCGATACCGGATGTTACGTGAAGGCCCGCGCCTCCATTGATTAGTGAACCGTCATGTCTCCTCACAAGATACCCCCTGTCAACCGCGCGAACCATAGAAAGATCATTTATACTGTCACCGGCAGCTCCGGTTAAAGTCGATTCATCCCCGGCGTTGTAGAACTCAATTATTCTTCTGACGGCCTCTCCTTTACCCGCACCTGCCGGGAGAAGATGATTGAACCTTCCCCCTTTTGTCAGAACCGCCCCATGGGATGCAACGGTATCCTTGAGATTATTTATCTCCTCATCAGTCAAAAGATTTCTGCCATCGAGAATAAACGGGAGCGAACCCTTCCTCTTTAAAGAGAGAAGAGACCTCTCCACACTAAGCCCCGTGTATATGCATATATCCTCCGCAGAGAGATTTGCAAGAGGGATAACCTTAAGCCCGGTATACTCCTCAATTAAAGGGACAACGTCCCTCAGCGGTTCTATTCCTGAGCCGGAAATCTCAATCCTGTATCCGGAGCCATCAGGATAAGCAATTCCACACCCGTTCTCAAAAACAAAAGGTGAGGAGAGTGAAAGCTCCTCCATCAGGGCGCTTATCTCATCAAAAGTTTTGCTTGATACGGGCACAAGGGGAATTCCTCTTTCTTTAAGAAGGTTAACTCCCTCAACCGATTCATCAAAACTGTATGTGTTATGATCTATGAGAGTTCCGTCAATATCTGTAAAGAAAATTCCCTTCATAACTCCGGCTTTTTCTTGTTAAGAAGAAATTCAACACGCCGGTTTCTTCTCCTGTTTTCATCATTTGTGTTCGGATAGAATGGAAGGGTCTCCCCCATCCCTATATAACTTAACCTTCCCGGATTTGTACCTTTACTGGTCAGATATTCTCTCACAGCCATCGCCCTCTTCTCAGAGAGTTTGAGGTTATATTCCTCTGTTCCAATATCATCAGTATGCCCCTCTACAACAACATCGTATAAACTGTATTTCTCAAGTATCTGATAAACCCTGTCAAGTATAGCTGTTCCCCTCTTCCTGATTACCGAACTCCCGAACGCAAACTCGATATTGCTTATTCGTATCTTCAGACCGCGTTCAGTTACAACAACCAGTACATCAACCGGAATTTTGTCACCGCCTTTTTCAGAGACATTCCCCGCGGAATCAACAGCGGTAAACTGTACATTATAATCCGAGGCTGATTCAACCAGTTCACCATCATCACCAATGCCATCCCATTTCAGGTGAGAGGGGACTCCCCCCCTGCCGCTGAATTTTTTAAAGAGAATACCGCTTTCATTAAATATACCGATCTCCCACCGCTCAATAACTGTATTATCCGTCCCGTTTAAATTCAGTGTAAGAAAATCATTTTCATCATCTCCGTCAGGAGAAAAAAGGTCGGGCTCATGCGAAATATTCACTACCGGCGGTGTGCTGTCGAACAGAATTTTTTTCGGAAAGGAGACGGGATTATTCCCGCTGCTGTACCATGCGGAAAACCTGTAACCGTAAGCTCCGTCATCAAGTTCCTTCCCTGATGCGTCACGGCAATTCCAATCGATAAAAGCGGGAAGATTAGCAGCGCCTGCGATTACCACCAAAGGCTTCTTTTCATCCTCGTAAACTGTGAGCTCCCACTTTTCAAGCCCTTTAACAGATGAAAGTTCAGGGAAAAACCTAATCCCCTTACCCTTATTAGTTTTAAAGGAGTAGCATGAAGTCTCCGTGCGGACATCGGCGATTTCCATTTTCGTTATAAGTATAATTTCTTTCAAATCAGCAGACGTACTGTTACCGGCCCTGTCGCGTGATGAAATTGTATAGTAGTAGAGACCGTCAGGGAGAAGGTTCCCTCCTGAATCAGTACCATCCCATATAAATTTTGACGGGATGCCGCGTCCATCCCACTGATATGAAATCACAATATTCCCGGATGCATCCCGGATCTCCCCTTTCCATGAATCATCAGGAGATGAAGTAATGGATTGCTGAATAATAAGAGTATCCTTTTTTCTGTCTCCATTTGGCGAGAAGATAAGTGAGTCGGCCTGTATCCCTGCTACAGGAGGAGTGCTGTCTATAAAAATATTCCCTGATTTAACAGGAGCGATGTTGTCTCTGGAATCCCATGCGTAAAAATAATACCTGTACCTTC
>CAZVFJ010000083.1:10152-12658 GCA_964625825.1 uncultured Leptospirales bacterium
ACCCGTCCCACAGAATCTTTTCGGGAACAGCAAGAAAATCTTTTTTCCCTAAAAGCCTGCTATAAAATGAATGGAAGGAGAGAGACTGCTCGATTTCACGTTCGCTAATCTTGAATTCCCGTACCATGTTATCACTGTCGTCAACGATCTGGAGCCTCCAACCTGTTATTCTGCTCGCATCTCTCACATCTATGTCAAAGATCAGGTAGTCCTGTACACCATCATAATTCGGAGATATGTAAGTGTAATCAGGGCTAATGGCAATAACAGGAGGCTCCCTGTCAATCCTGCCGAGCTCCATGGTGAGCCCGGCATAATGATTAATCCCATGCTCTTCAGAATATACCATTGCGTAATTGACAGAACCTCTGAATGATTCATTCTCAAATCTGTAACCTGTTCCGAATGTATAAGTCATGAAGTCATAAGTGTCAGGTATTATAAAACCGCAGCGGATAGAATAAGCATCATAAAGAACAGCCTCAAGCCCGAACTTTGAGGCGTAATCACCGAAGCCGTTAACAGCTGAATAATCATTATAAAATCCTATTGAGTAGAGCCTCTCCCTGTAAAAATCAAAACTGTAGCCTGCTGTAGCTGAATTCAGATTCATGATATCGGAGGTTCCCAGACCTAGCCCGGCGGAGAGCCCGAGAGTTAAATCATAGATCCCGAATCCGCTTACCGAGCCGGTACTCCCGAGCTGATATTTTACCCCGGGCTTAATCCCGGCATAATAATCTATATCAGTAAAATCGGAAAATCCGTATTCAAACGAAAGCCCAAAGAGTAAACGGGATGTAATCTCCTTCGCAATACCAGCTGAAAGGTAATATCCGGTCTGTTCTTCCCCATCTTCACTGATACTGAAATATGAAAAAGTAATCCCGAAAACTCCATACGCGAAAGGGATGGCTGTTGAAACTGAAGGATATATATATTCTCCATTAAGAGAACCGAAATCTATTCCGAGAGCAATATTCTCTATCCCGGAGATTGAGGCCGGATTTATGCTGAAAAAATCGGTCCCGCCGGATGTAACACCCGTACCCGCCCTGCCGGAGGAGAGGGTTTTTCCCCCGGAGAGAAAAGCGCTTTCTGCCGGTGATTCAGAAGCGCTGATAGAATTTACTGAAAGCGCCAGGCATATAATGATTAATAATACCGATCTATTTACCATATTTTAATATCATAACTCATTTCAGGCAGAATAACAACCTGGTTTGATAAATTCAACTTATTTAATTTTACATATAAACTGAGATTCACAGGTCCCTCGCCACGCAAAATCAATTTTGATTATTGGAGAGTTAGTTTAAATTTATTTTGTATCAATTTCGATATAATTTATATTGAATTCAACTGTTTTATATCGATTTTAACATGTTTCAGGTCAAATTCAATATAAATTTCCTTATGCAGTTATGAAACCGGCCCTCTGACAGGGTAAGCCCGGCGGGGCTTTATAAAGTGCTTCGCCCGGCAAACTCCATTAAAAATCAATTAAGCGATAATCCTTTTAATTTCAATCCTAAAAATTTATTGACTGAAACAGCCTGTAGCAAAGCATATTACAGAAAGTTAACCGGGAATGTTCAGCTATGATTGTACTTAAAGATACGAATGAAAATATAGTAAAAGCCGCTGAAATTATCAGAAGAGGGGGGCTTGTTGCTTTTCCTACCGAAACTGTTTATGGTCTCGGAGCTGACGCATTTAATCCGGCTGCGGTTGCGGCAATATTCGAAGCCAAGAAGAGACCTTTTTTTGACCCGCTAATCGTTCATATCGCTGAAGTCTCCTCAATAAACAGGGTGACATCCGGGATTGACCGGAAGACCGAAACCCTCGTGGAAAAATTCTGGCCTGGCCCGCTCACAGTGATACTCCCGAAAAATATCTCAGTCCCTGAAATTATCACATCAGGCCTTGACACAGTAGCAGTGAGGATGCCGCGCAATGAAACAGCCCTCTCCCTTATAAGAGAGTCCGGCACTCCTATAGCTGCTCCAAGCGCAAACAGGTTCAGCTGCCTGAGCCCGACGACATCCCGGCACGTGGTTGAGCAGCTTGGCAATTATGTTGATATGATTCTTGACGGAGGCGCGTGCACTGTGGGGATAGAATCTACCATAATAAAAATCAGCGAGTCAGGGATTCATCTTCTCCGCCCGGGCGGGATTGCCGGGGAGGCTATCGAGGACTGCATTGGGGAAAAACTTGTAATAAATAATAACGGAGGGACTCCTGAAGCTCCGGGCCAGTTGGATTATCATTATTCCCCCGGGAAGCCCGTTATAATCACGGACAAACTCCCGCTTAATGATACAAAAGGGGGATTTCTTTTCTTCAGAAAACCTGATACCGACTATCCATCCGGCAGGACTTTTATACTATCCGAAAAAGGAGATCTCCTTGAAGCAGCTGCCAACCTCTTTTCCCATCTCCACTCTCTCGATTCGCTTGATATAAGCAGAATTTACGCGCAGCCTGTTCCGGAGCAGGG
>CAZVFJ010000084.1:0-12634 GCA_964625825.1 uncultured Leptospirales bacterium
AGCTCATTACAAGTTCTCTCCCCGGATTGGAGAGTTTATGCTCAATAAGATTTTCTATTGCATCAAAAAAAGCTGATTTAAATTCTTCCTTCCCCAAAATTATGACCTCTTCTTAATAATATAAAACAGGAATATTAGTATGTCCACAACTATTTAAATGATAGCCTGATTGAACTCAGGCATGAAAATATTATACCGTAAAAATTTGAGTTGCTTATATGTAAGATTGAAATTAATATTAATCACTCTGTTATATTCTATCAGCATAATAAATTTTTTTTAATTAATAAACGGCCACTGAATCAAAATACTTAATCGCAGGAGTCTTTAATGGAAAATCCGCGAAAATATGGTTCACCTCCATACAGAATTGCTGTTGTTCATGGCGGGCCCGGAGCACAGGGGGAGATGGCGGAAGTCGCGTTGCGCTTATCATCTTTCGCGGGTATTCTTGAGCCGATTCAGACTGAAAAAAGTGTTGAGGGTGAAATCACTGAACTCCATGAACTTATTACGACATCCGGAGAGCTTCCCGTAACACTGATAGGGCATTCCTGGGGGGCCTGGCTTTCAATACTTACGGCCGCCCGTTACCCCGAGTCATTCTCAAAACTAGTCCTTGTCGGCAGTGCCCCATATATAGAAAGTTATGCGATGAAAATAAATGAAACCCGGCTCAGCAGGCTCAGCTCCGGCGAAAAGATAGAATTCAATTCTATAATTAATAAATTAAATCATCCAACTTGCCGCATTGACACAATTATGACTCAACGTTTCTTAAATCTTATTTCAAAATCTGACAGTTATGAGTTACTGACAAAAAATCCTTCCCTACGCTCAGACATAAAGATTAACAACTCAATATTAAATTCTGTATGGGGAGAGGCCGCGGCTCTCAGGAAAAACGGAAAACTTCTGGAAATTGCTTCCGGGATTAATTGCCCTGTTGTTGCAATACATGGTAACCATGACCCCCATCCGGCAGACGGGGTCGCGGTCCCACTGGGAAGAGTTATAAAAAATTTCAAGTTTATACTCATTGAAAGGTGCGGGCACTATCCATGGATGGAAAAACACGCTTCAGAAAAATTCTATAAAATTCTCGAATCTGAAATCTAAAAAGATTACTCCTCCCCCTCCACTGCCCTTTTTGTATCAGTCATCAGGTCAACGGCATTTTCATAAATATCATTCGAAGCCAGTGACATGTCCTTAAGTTCACCCACCATCTCATTAAGAATCTCAATAAGATGTTCTATAGCCTGGGAAGTAGACTCAACAGCAACCTTCTGCTCATCTGTTGCTGTACCTATCTTCTTAGCCAGAGATATATTATCTTTCATCTGTGATATTATAATCTTTATATACTTTTCTTCAATAAATATCGACTCCTGAAGTGTCTGAACCTTGCCGGAGCTCTCCTTCATGTGATTGATCATCTCCCTCATCATCTCTGCCGTTTTCTGAATTACCGCGACACCATCAACAGTATTCTTAGAGCTTACTGAAAGAACTTTCTCAATCTCCTTAATGCTCTCCTGTGTCTGAAAAGCAAGCTTACCTATCTCATCAGCAACAACAGCAAATCCCCGCCCGGTTTCACCGGCCCTCGCAGCCTCAATAGATGCATTCAGAGACAGAAGGTTTATCTTATCAGCAATATCAACTATGAGGTTTACTGTCTCACCGATCTTTCCGCTCTGTTCCTTTATGGCTATAACCGTTTTCTCAACCTCTCCCAGTTCTTCATTGGCTATTGTACTTTTATCTGACACAGACAGTATGCCTGCATAGGTCTCATCAAGATTTTTCTTTGTTTCAATCTGAATATTCCTGAACTCATCAACAATAGATTCCATCTTCACGTTACCGTCGAGCTGTGTAACTGACTCAAAGGCAATCTGTTCGGCTGAACCGGCAAGCTCCTCCATCGTAGCAGACATCTCCGCAAAACTCGCTGACTGGGCCTCCATCTTCTGATCAAACCTGCCAATGAGATCCTTCTGTGCATTGACTTTCTGAAAAAGGATATCCATCTTCTCTTTAATAAGAGCTATCATTGCAAGCTGTGATTCTGCATTCCTGTTCAGCTTGCTGGTTTGCAGCGCCATCCTCTCCTCATATTTTATGATTTCAGGGATATTTCGATAAGTTATTAAAAGAATCACTATCATTACAATCATGACATATAATTCCCTGAACATTATAACTCCTGATGTTATAGGCTGCCCGTTAATATGGCTGTTCCAGTAAAGTTCTGCACCATTGATATGCGCGAGATATAAAAAAAGTATCCAGTTTGCTATGGCAAATACACTGAAAAATTTGAAAAGCTTCGGTTGATAAAACAGATAAAGCATTGCAGCAAAAGCAATCATTACAAGAGTTGAATTGTTTGACTGAGCTGCATAAGTCCACCCTCCCGAAAGGGCGTAATTGTATTTAACAGCCATTGGAGCGCTTATACTGATAAAACCAAGGATCCATGTTGTAATAAAAACCTTCTCACCTTTCCGTTTTTTATTGAAAACAAAAAATGCAAGCATCAGGCTTAAGGAGTTTACAACAATACTCGGGAGAACCTCTTTTGCGCTTACTCCCGCAGCGACCTGACATATAAATGAAAAAACAAATAATATTGCATAGCCGATCATATAAAGAAATGCTCCGCGTTCTTCAAGATGCTGACGAGCAGTAAGTTCTATTTTCATCGCTCCTCCTTTTAAAAACTATTATTTCTTTTCTATAATATCGGCTAAATTTTTAAATTGTATTAAATGTGTTTTATTTTTTCTATACAAATGATTGCAGTAGATATTACTTCTATAATAGCCATTTTTTATTTATAAGTGACTCTTTCATATTTTTGTTCACTTTTTCTATTTAAAAATACGATACTCAGAGGACCTGATATGGATAAACTTGCTGGTCTTGGCAAACTTTAAAGAAAAAATATTGGATAGAATGAAAAAAAGCTTAACAAATATTAACTGGAAAATAATTAATCACTTCATATATTGATATAAGGAAAGAAGAATGATCGATAAAAAATATGAAAATGTCAAAATATACTCTGAAATTAAACCCCGGATTTCAGGGAACTCTCTCACAGTACTGGAAAAACGTTACCTTGCTCGTAACGATAAAGGAGACATAATCGAAACACCGGAAGAGCTGTTTTCACGTGTAGCAAGATTTGTTGCTCTTGCTGATTCATTATATGGAACAACTGACGAAGAGATAAACAATACAGCCACAAAATTTTATGAAATGATGGCAGGGATGATGTTCATCCCTAACAGCCCGACACTGATGAATGCGGGGAGGCCTCTCGGTCAGTTATCAGCATGTTTTGTTCTCCCTGTAGAGGATTCGATGGAGGGGATTTTTGACTCTCTTAAACATATGGCTCTTATACATAAAAGCGGCGGAGGTACAGGATTCTCCTTCTCAAGACTCAGGCCAAGGAGCGATATTGTTAGCAGTACTGCCGGAGTATCGAGCGGCCCGGTCTCCTTTATGAATATTTTTAACGCGGCAACAGAGACCGTAAAGCAGGGTGGAACAAGGCGTGGAGCAAACATGGCAATTCTGAACATAGATCATCCTGATATTATGGATTTTATCCAGGCCAAATCTGATCTCTCATCTCTCACAAACTTCAACATTTCAGTTGCTATTACTGATAAATTTATAAACGCGGTTAAAAATAATGAGAACTATGATTTAATCAATCCACGCTCCGGGGGAAAATGCGGAGAGCTTAACGCGAGGAAAATTTATGACCTTATTATCGAGATGGCATGGAAAAACGGCGAACCGGGAATCATCTTCATTGACAGGATTAATGAATTCAATCCTCTTAAAAAAATCGGTCTTATTGAAAGCACAAATCCCTGCGGAGAGCAGCCTCTACTACCTTATGAATCATGTAACCTCGGTTCGATCAACCTGAACGCAATTATCAAAGGAGAAGGGAGGGAGGCGGAGATTGACTTTAATCTACTGAAACAGCTCACTCATAACGCGGTCCACTTCCTCGACAATGTAATTGACATGAATTCATACCCGCTGGAAGAGATTGACAGGACAACAAAGAGGAACAGAAAGATCGGGCTCGGGATAATGGGCTATGCGGATATACTTATCAGGCTCGGGATCCCGTACGATTCGGATGAGGCACTCAATGTGGCGGAGTCTGTAATGTCACTGATACAGAAGGAGTCTAAAATCAAGTCAGCTGAACTTGCTGAAAAACGCGGAGCATTCCCTGAATTTAAAAAATCTGAATATGCCGCGTCAGGAGAGCGCCCTCTGCGAAACGCGACCACAACTACAATTGCACCAACAGGGACAATCAGTATAATCGCGAATTCATCAAGCGGAATTGAACCGATATTCGCCCTTGCCTATGTACGGAACGTCATGGATAATAACAGGCTTATTGAAAGCAATCCGGCCTTTCGTGAGGCAATTGAAAATCTCGGCGGAGGTTACGATATAGCTGATATTATGGATCGAGTAGCCGAACACGGTTCTGCGAGAGAACTCAAAGACCTTCCTGAAGATATCAGAAATATATTTGCAACGGCCCATGACATATCCCCGGAATGGCATATTAAAACACAGGCAATATTTCAGAAATTTGTGGATAATGCTGTTTCAAAAACAGTCAACTTTTCCGGCAGCGCGACCCCTGATGATATAAGGAGCGTTTATGATCTTGCCTATGAGTTTGGATGCAAAGGTGTTACTGTATACAGGGACGGCTCACGCGAAAACCAGGTTCTTCAGAAGCCTCAGGCGGAGAAGAGTAAGCCGGAAGAGACAGCCGAGCATCACGAGGTATTCAGGCCGGTCGCACCGAGGCCACGGCACGATGTTACATGGGGTGCAACCAGAAAGATGAATACAGGGTGCGGCTCTCTCTATGTAACAATAAACGAGGATGAACAGGGGATATTCGAAGTCTTTGCCGCGATGGGGAAAGGGGGTGGTTGCGCCGCCAGCCAGACAGAGGCAATAGGGCGGCTAATCTCTCTTGCCCTGAGGTCAGGAGTTGAAAGAGACCAGATCGTAAAACAGCTCAAGGGGGTAAGATGCCCCAACCAGGCCTGGGAAAGAGGCGGGAGGATCTATTCCTGTTCAGACGCTATAGCAAAAGCAATAGAGAGATATTCCGGAATTGAAAATGCAAAGGGAGAAAATTTCTTTCAGGATACGGCCAAAAATATTGCCGAAACAAACGGCAAGGGCAGTGACAGTGTTATAACAGGAGTTTGCCCGGAATGTCACGGCCCGCTCGAATTCGAATCAGGGTGTTCGGTTTGCAGGGTGTGCGGTTTTTCAAGATGCGGCTGACGCCGCATCATTTCAGTTAATCTTTATTACCTCAATACCCTTTTTCAGTTTCAGTGAATCAACCTTTTTTACTATTACCGGCTCATTAATCTGAGGTCTTGAATAACTCAGATTAATACTCATGCCAAGGCCCGGCGCTATAATTTTAATCTTTCTGAAAAAATAGCTTTTATCTTTCCGTGTCAGAGATTTCAGGTAAACTTCGGCTTTCTCTCTGCTCTGTTTATGCATTAAAAGAATTTTTTCAGGAAGATTATTATTGAAATAGATATTTTCAAAATATTCGCTGTTCTCAAGAATCAGATAATATGCCCCCTCCCCCTCCTTCAGAACTTTATTAAGGCTATAATCCGTGATAACTGGTATACCGCCGGTGAATAAAGTCTGCATAAAGGCAAAACCAACTTTAAACCCGGAATAATTATAAAAATTAATTTTATTAATATCATCCACAAGAAGTTTCTTCTCAACAGGATAGTAAAAGTAGAGTTTATCTCCTTCCCTGTATGCGTCTATTACAGGGCTCCTGAATATATAATCAGTAAGAGTTATATAGTAATAACCCTTTTTATCATAGACGGCTCTACCCTCCACCCTGAATTTCTTCCCCGGAGTCTCTCCATCAGCTGTAAAAGTTGAATTGATAGTATCGGGAGATCCTGCATTTATATCAGCAAGGACTTTAAGGAGCGCCGCCGATTTATCACCATCCGTAGCTGTAAGTTCCTTCTCTTCTGCAGAATCCGGCTGCATTGTTGAACAGGATATAATGAATAAAGCAGAAGCCAGTATTACTCCCGCGAGAACTCTTCTTCTAATTTTTTTCATTCCCGTTATCTCCCTTTAATTTTCTCAGCTTCTCCTCAACTGCGGCATTCTTTTCAAGTTTAAGCGCCTTTTCATAATAGGTTTTAGCCATGGCCATATTGCCGAGTTTTATATAAGTATCACCAATATGGTCATAAACTACAAAATCAGGGGTACCGTTCTCATCCAGTTTTTCCTCCGCGATCAGAAGATATTTAAGAGCTGATTCATACTCCCCCTTCCTGTAATAGATCCAGCCGAGTGAATCAAGATACGCTCCGTTTTCAGGTTCATATTCCAGCGCTTTTGTTATAAGAGAAAAAGCCTCTGCAATATTCATATTTTTTTCAGCATATATATAACCGAGATAATTATATGCCCTTGCGCTAAGCGGATTATGTTTGATTGCTTCCCTGAGGTTAGCAATAGCATTATCAATCTCACCGAGTTTTTCATTTGCCACGGCCAGATAAAAATAATAGGCCTCTTCAGTTTTCTTTTTCGATATAGCAGTTAATATATTAACCTTTGCCGGTTTATACTTCTCCTCCCAGATGTTGACAAGGCCCATAAAAAAATATGGAGAGGGATTCTCGGGATCGATTTTCGAGGCCTTCCTGAAATATTCAAAGGCCCGGCTGTAATTTTTCTGTGAGCCATAAAGGTAACCGATATGGACAAGAATATCTGTCTCCTTTGAAAAACTGTAATACCTGTTGTAATAGCTTATAGCCATTGAGTAGTTCTGGTTCTCTTCATGTGTACGGGCAAGGTAGTAATATATATCTTTATTATCACTATTTATTTCCAGGGCCTGGTAAAACATCTTTTCTGAAGCGCTGAATAGCTGGTTTCTGAAGCAGATTGTTCCTGCTGTAATAAAAGCTTTATATGCATCATCCCTGTTCTCGCCGCGCGCTTTTATCCTGGCAATTGCTATGTATGAGCTGATCAGATCAGTTCTGTACTTCATTACAGCGCTGATAATATTCTCTGCTTTACTGTCCTCGCCGGTAAGTTCATAATAGAGACCGGCAGCGACAAGCCCTTCAAAAGATTTAAGATTCCTGATTACCGCAAAATGCTCAATTGCCCTGTCATCACTGTTGATGTAGTAAACATTGCCTAGTATAAATTCCATATTAGGTTCACCGGGTGAATTTTCCAGAAAAAGAGTGGAATATTTTTCGGCATCTTTAAGATTATAATATCCAATAGCGGAGAGAGCCAGCATGTACACGCTGTTCATGTTCCCTTCATTAAGTTCATGTGCTTTCCTGAAATACTGAAACCCCTTACTGTATTCGGCCTTAGAATACATTATGTATCCTGCATTATAAAACGAATTTTCAAGATAATAGGGGAGCACACTCCTGCTTTTTGAAATTTCAATTATCTTCTCAAATTCCGTAAGTGATTTATCTATATTATTAAGATATTTGAAATAATGCACCCCAAGCATATAGAGAGCCGCAGGATCATCAGGTACAGAATTAAGATATTTTTCAATCAGTTCAGAAGCCTCTTTAGCCTTCTGCCTGGCCATAAACATTGAATAAAGCCTGCTGTAGGGAGGAAAAAAAGTTTTGTCAGCTATTATGGAAAGTTTCGCATACTCCTCAGACTTTGCAGTGTCCCCCTTCATATAATAAAGCTCCGAAAGCTGGTTATATACCCTGGCGCTTGAACTCTCCTCCCCTGACGCTTTATTCATACTCTCAATGGCAAGGTCAATATACCTGCTCCTATCATCAGCATTATCCGAAGCTGTTGAAAGATTTTTATAATAAAGCCCCTCGCTGTAAAAGCTCCACCCTGAAGTTACTTTAATTTTATCATCCGCGGCAGATTTCAGGTTCGTGCCACCGACCCCATTAATTGAGCTGCACTGAATCAGGAAGAGCGGCAAAATGACTATGAGATGTATTTTCTTCATTACGGTAATATAAACCTCTTTATAATTATCCAGTCAGATTAACTCTATTCAGCAATATGTCAAATATAATTGACCGGGGGTCAATTGCTGATAAAAATTAAAATAATGGCGAAAATTTTCCCCTGTACATGAGTTTATCACATGTTTATCTTTTTTAATTGAAATTAATATGAGTTTTATTATATTATAACATAGTACTAATGGACGAGAAAAATCACCTAAATCTTAGAATACTACTCCTTGATGATGATGCTGTTGCGAGAGAGTATATAAAAATGAGCCTTCCGGGAACCACCCTGAAAGTTACGTCAACAGTGAGGGAATTTCTAGAGGTACTCCCTTCGTTCAGGCCGGATGTCTTTTTACTCGATGTCAATCTACCGGATGGCAATGGGATAAATTTATGCCGGGAGATCAAAAAAAGTCCGGAGTTCAGGGAATCCTTCTTCATTATCCTGACATCAAAAACAGATAATAAAAAAATTGAAGAGGCATATAATGCCGGAGCAGACGATTATTTCAGTAAACCATTCGTTCAGTATGAACTCATTTCCAAACTGAAAATATTCAGTAACATAAAATCCGTTCGTGAAAACCTCCGTATTGCCTATCAGTCACAGCTTGATCAGAATGTGCAGCTTTTGCGTTTGAACGAATTTGTAAAAAGCTATCTTGGAAGCAACGATATAGAATCGACCCTGAACGGAGCCGAGATTATTTCTGAAATTATTGAAGTGAACTACATCGAAACAGTAAAAGTCAGAGACAATGTACCGCTCAGCGTGATGCAGAAAAACAGGAAAAAGGATCTGCCATTTATACCTTTCAAAGATCTCCTTAATCAGGAATATCTGTTTAAAAGCACAGAATATAACATGAAATTCTTTAAAGGCCGCAAAGATGAAACCCCGATATTTTCCTCCCTCCTTTCAATTAAAATCAAGAATATGGTATATGGCTATATACTTCTTGAAAAATTTGAGCCATTCACTCATAACGAAAAGGAACTAATATCCCTATATGTTGATTTTGTAAACCTTTTGAATGAAAATATAACCTTCAGGAATGAGCTTAAAGAGATAAATGAATCTTATAAAAAAGAGATCAACATCATAAGAAAACTTGAGGTGGCACAACTCCCGGACTTCAGAATAATACAGGGGTTTGATACTGCTTTCTCATTTATGCCCGCCCAGGAACTTTCAGGTGATTTTTTTGACGGATTTTTCCTTGATGAAGACACATACCAGATTGTGTTATGTGATGTTTCCGGGCATGGAATCGCTTCATCATATGTCGGCAAGCAGATAAGGACCCTGTTCCGTGAAAAATCCGCGCCAGGGAAGAAACCCTCGGATATAGCCGCAGAAGTAAACACCACCCTTTTCAGCGAACTCTCTGAATTCCATTTTTACTGCACTGCACAGATTGTGCAGATATACTTTGACACTAATACAATTTTATTTCTTTCTGCCGGACACCCGGAAGCTATAATATGCAGAGATTCATCCAGAGAGATTAAACTCACCGGCAAGCAGAGCCCGGTTATAGGGCTGTTCAGTGATGAAAATTATCTGGATGAAATAATAAAGTTATCGCCAGGAGATTCACTCTTCCTTTATACCGACGGGCTGACAGAGGAACATTCATCAGATTTTCTCTCGATGTTCGGAGTCAGGAGGGTAATGGAAAGTTTGAAGGAAACAGCCGGCTTAAGCGCAAGTGAAACACTGCACCACTGCCTCGGGGCTTTTTACGAATTTAACGGATACAGGCCTCAGCATGATGATATAACTCTTATCTGTATAAAAAAGATCTAACTGTTTCTCCTGAATGCAGCCAGCCTGAAATCTTCAACAACAGACAACGCGTACTCCCTGATCTTCAGGATGGCTCCATATCCTGTCATGCCATTGAATATTTCAAATACCTTCTTTCTTCGCTCCTCTTCAATAAAAAGTTTTCTGAACTGTATAGGAAAGCTCCACTCATCGTTTTTTATACTCATAAGTGCATCGCAAAAATCGATAACTTCGTGAAGAAGAAATGCTCCCTCTTTAAGATAATCATTGCGATCTTTTTCGATTTCAATATCCTTAACTCCCGGCCTGTTAAGAACAAGGATATGATCCGCGATTCTCCCCGGCTGGCGCTCACCCCTCGGTACAGCAAGCTGCCCAAGTCTTTCTTCTATATCATTGATCCTGTTCTTAATAGAACCGTCATTTGCGAGCAGCCAGAATACCGGAAAAAGTTCCAGTGTAAGATGCGAGAGGGCACCATAAAAATGTGATATCTCCATATCACACTTCGAGTGGAAAATAATCTCCGGGTATTTTTTTATCCTGGCCGTATTCTCCTCGATTATTCTATTCACTTCTTTTGAAAAAGAATTTTCCTTCTCCTTTTTCTTTTTATCATATTTCGCTTTCAGTTTTTCAAAATTGGAAATCTCTGCCAGGATGAATCCCTCCATATTCATTCTGCTTCTTATCGCATGGGAGAGCCTGCTGTCAAAGGCATCAATATCAAACCAGGTGCGGTTCTGCTTGTCAGAGGATTCCCTGTATTTCTCCCTGAGTTTGCGTATAAGTTCATTGATCTCTTCTTTTTTTAACGACATCTCTGTTTTACGCTCCCCTTGTTTCAGACTGCCGATTATCAGAATTATTTAAAGAAGATGTCAAGAATATTATATGATACCCGCCAATGCTTTAATTAAATTTAAACCCGGTTAAACAATGCTGTTGACATAAATGCAGACTACTGTTATAATTTAAATTATCCGGAGGTATCCATGACACCGATTATCTGGCTTGCACTTGCCGCAGTTCTTATGGCAGTTGAAATTATTGCTCCCGGTTTCATTATATTCTGGTTTGGCCTTGGAGCTGCACTTACGGCTCTATTTACTTTTACAGGCCTCATAGAATCTGATGAATTTCAATGGCTCTTCTTCTTTGCTTCATCAATTCTCTTCCTTTCACTATGGTTCGGAGTATTAAAAAAAAGGTTCCATCCCGGTACCGATGACGATCAGCGCGACCCGACCCTCTATAACCTCCGTGGAAAATGTCTGTCACGCATTGAGCCGGGGAAACCGGGAGAAGTTGAACTCTATGAAGTATATCATGGCCTGACTAAATGGAAGGCTGAATCTGCCGGAGTGATTGATATCAATGATGAAATCCAGGTCCTTGAGGCCAGCGGAATAAAACTAATAGTCAAAAAAAATGAAGGGAGGTAACAATGAACTTTTTTGTACTGGCAGTAGCAATACTTGTGGTGTTTCTTATTCTCAAAGGAGTAAGGATAGTACCTCAGGCTGAAAATTGGCTTGTTGAACGATTCGGCAAATTCGCAACAACGCTTAAACCGGGGCTTAACCTTATTAATCCGATCTTTTCAAAAGTGGCAAAAAAAATCGATATAAGGGAACAGGTTCTTGACCTCCCGCCCCAGGGAATTATTTCAGAGGATAATGCAACGGTTAAAGTGGATGGCGTGGTCTTTTATAAAATACTTGATCCATATAAGGCTTTTTACGGGATTGAAAATCTTCAGTGGGCGATCACAAATCTTGCCCTCACAACCCTCCGTTCAATTATGGGTAAGATGACCCTCGACCAGTCCCTTTCATCAAGAGACAAAATTAACCTTGAACTCCTTCATATACTTGATGACGCCACAGATTCATGGGGCACAAAAATTACCCGTGTAGAGATAAAGGATATAGTCCCTCCGGAAGAACTTCAG
Source organism: uncultured Leptospirales bacterium (assembly GCA_964625825.1). Lineage (GTDB taxonomy): Bacteria > Spirochaetota > UBA4802 > UBA4802 > UBA5550 > UBA5550. Next base: position 11,861 of record CAZVFJ010000084.1, read on the forward strand.
CACGCCATGTCTCTGCAGATGAAGGCGGAGAGGGAGAGGCGCGCCACAGTACTTGAAGCCGAGGCGCAGAAAGAGTCCCAGGAGAAAAAGGCCGAGGGATTCAAGCGCGCCCAGATACTTGAAGCTGAAGCACGAAAAGAATCTGCTCTACGTGACGCCGAAGCCAGGGAGAGACTCGCCCAGGCCGAAGCTAATGCGATCGAATCTGTGGCAGCGGCTTTGAAAACAACAGGAGGTGACCCTCTAATCTATCTTCTCGGCCAGGAATACGTAAAGGGGCTTATGAAGATAAGTGATTCACAGTCGAGCAAGGTTGTTGTTCTCCCATCAGACTTTATGGATACAGTGCGGAACATTTTTAAAGGTAAAGATAAATAACCCGTGAATTCTTATCATATACCCGCCGTCATAGATAGCGGGTATATTAAAATATTATAAATAGTTATTAAAAAAACTTGACATGAATTTATATGCTGGTTTTATACATAGCATCCAAAGTAAACAATTATATGAAAAATCTGAAACAGACAACTCTTATTGCTTTAATCCTCGTCAATCTCGTGGTCGTGGTCGTCTGTGCAGATACATACTGGTTTGCGCCATAGGGTAACAGCAATAATATAATAAAAGCAAAGCCCCTGCCGGTGCAAACCGGCAGGGGCTTTTTTATTTAAAAAAATAAATAAAGGAGTCCCATATGAAAATGAACGGTGCACAAATCATAGTAAAATCTCTCCAGGAACACGGTATTGAAGTTGTTACAGGAATACCGGG
>CAZVFJ010000085.1:0-5825 GCA_964625825.1 uncultured Leptospirales bacterium
GTGCTGTCTTCGGACAAGTCGAATCCCACCGACGTCATCGCCCTGACGGGCGCAAAGATAAGCCGGGAAAGATAGCACTGGCAGAGGGAGGGACACTTTTCCTTGATGAGATAGGTGATATATCACCAGCGATACAGGCAAAACTTCTTCGTTTTATTCAGGAAAGGGAGTATGAACCTCTTGGCGGGACAGTTCCCATAAAATCAGATGTGCGTCTCATTTCCGCAACAAATAAAAATCTCCTGAATGAAGTCAGAAACGGGAATTTCAGGGAAGACCTTTACTACAGGATCAATGTAATAAACATAAAACTCCCGCCGCTCGCAGCCAGGGTGGAGGACATACCGGTTCTCATTACTCATTTCATAAAAAAATTCAACATTCTTAAAGAGAAAAACATTGAGGGTGTTACAGATGAAGTAATGGATATACTGATGAATTACAATTTCCCCGGCAACGTCAGAGAACTTGAAAATATTATTGAGCATGCTTTTGTTTTATGCCGTGATGCCTATATAGGAGTCCATCACCTCCCTCAACACCTCCGTTCAACTGAAACAGGTTTTGACGAAAACCTCACTCTCGATGAAGTTGAAAAGATATATATTTCAAGAGCACTTAAAAAATTTAATGGCAACCGCACAAAAACCGCTGAAGCACTCGGGATAGATACATCAACTTTATGGAGAAAAATGAAAAAGTATAATATCAGTTAAAATTGTATTGATGATTTTTGGCATTGGGATTTTTATGTCTTGCATAACAAGCTGTAGTAAAAATGATACAGTGATGTAAATAATTTAAGATTTTATAGTCTTTCAATTATATTCTAATTTAAAAAAAATTAAAAGCTCTGATTCAATCAAGCTTATTTTTAAAAAAGAATTTTTCATATATTGGCACATAAATTGCATATTAAATAAATGCTAACTTATTTTAAAGGAGTTATAAAGTGGTATTAAAAAAAAGTGAAATAAAAAAACCTGAAGGAAAACTTGGAGTCGTTACCCCTGGAATGGGCGCAGTAAGTACAACATTCATGGCTGGAGTCATGATGATACGCAAAGACCTTAAAAAGCCAGTCGGTTCTCTCTCCCAGATGGGTAAACTCAGAGTCGGTAGAGGCGACGAGGCAAAAGATATTGACATAAAAGATTTCATTCCTCTCGCAAATCTTAAGGATATAGAATTTGGCGGATGGGATATATTTGAAGACAGCGCATACGAAGCCGCGATGAACGCCCAGGTTCTGACAAAAGATGACCTTAATTTAGTAAAAGATGAACTTTCAAAAGTTAAACCATGGAAAGCTGTATTTAAAAGAGAATACTGCAAAAATCTCGATGGCAAATGGGTAAAAGAAGCACCGACACACTGGGACCTCGTCAAGATGGTTAAAGATGACATTCTTAAATTTAAAGAAGAGAAAAAAATCGACAGGGTTGTAATGGTATGGTGCGGAAGTACTGAGATCTACCAGGAAATGGTCCCTGGTGTACACGATACTCTGGCAAACTTTGAAAAAGCCCTTAAAGAAAATCACCCGAAGATTGCGCCGAGCATGATATATTGTTATGCCGCACTCGACCTCGGCATACCATACGCAAACGGTGCGCCTAACCTCTGTAATGACATCCCGGCATTATGGGAACTTGCAGACAAAAAAAATGTTCCAATGGGTGGAAAAGATTTCAAAAGCGGACAGACATTCATGAAAACCCTGCTTGCTCCGGGACTTAAATCAAGGATGCTCGGAATGAAGGGATGGTATTCCACCAACATACTCGGAAACAGGGACGGCGAAGTTCTTGACGATCCGGAATCATTCAAATCAAAAGAAGTAAGTAAGCTATCAGTTCTTGAGCAGATCCTTCAGCCCAATGAATATCCTACTCTTTATAAAGATTTCTATCACAAAGTAACAATTAACTATTATCCTCCACGTGGAGACAACAAAGAGGGCTGGGACAACATAGATATATTCGGATGGCTCGGATATCCTATGCAGATTAAAGTAAACTTCCTCTGCCGCGACTCAATCCTTGCAGCGCCGATAGTTCTTGACCTGGTTATTTTCCTCGACCTCGCACAGAGAGCCGGTCTTTCAGGAAATCAGGAATGGCTGTCTTTCTACTGGAAAAGCCCAATGCATGCACCGCATGAACTTCCCGAGCATGACCTCTTTGTTCAGCTCATGAAGTTTAAAAACACATTAAGATGGTTTATGGATGAACCTCCAGTAACATATCTCGGATCAGAAACTTATAACTGACAAATGTTATGTTTAACAAAAAAGGCTGCTATTTATGGCAGCCTTTTTTTATCTTTTTAAAAATGTTGATTATAAATAGCTCAATCTTTCATTTCTATTTTATTATTTGTCATCCTATCATAAAAACTGTAATTGAGACATAAAGTTATCAAATATTTTCAATATTTATTTCCTAATTTTTTTGTATAAAAAGCACTCTATTATATCGTAAAAATTAAAGCATTTTTTAAACTAAAATATTATTGCAAATTGCATTATAAATTCCAACATAACATTATATAAGCAATGAATTATTACAAAAGGAGTATCATAAATGTCAGACACTTGTGAAAAGCATTCAGGCTGCTCTGCTGCACAACAAAATGCGGCAAAGGATGCGAAGGACGCCGCAACGCTTCGTGACAACATGACAAAAATTAAACATAAAATAATTGTTATGTCAGGGAAGGGAGGTGTCGGTAAAAGTACCGTGGCTGTAAATCTCGCAATAGCCCTTGCTGAGAAAAAGTTTAAGACAGGACTCCTCGACATAGATGTACACGGTCCCAGCGTACCGAAACTTCTCGGTATTGAGGATAAGATGGCTGCAGGTACAGGTGAAAAATCTATTATCCCTGTAAATCACAGCGAGTACCTCAAAGTCATGTCTGTAGGGTTTCTTATGCCGAACAGGGATGATGCGATTATATGGCGGGGACCTCTAAAATATGGAGTTATAAAACAGTTCCTTACTGACGTTCTATGGGGTGAACTGGATTACCTTATAGTTGATTCGCCTCCCGGAACAGGCGATGAGCCTCTATCCATATGCCAGCTTATTGATAATCCGGATGGCGCGATAATTGTCACGACCCCGCAGGATGTTGCGCTTGCCGATGTAAGGAAATCAATTACTTTCTGCAAACAACTGAAAATGCCCATTATAGGAGTTGTTGAGAACATGAGCGGTTTCGTATGCCCTCACTGCGGAACAATTACAGATATATTTAAAACCGGGGGCGGAAAGTCGATGGCTGCTGATATGGAGGTTAACTTTCTTGGCGCAATACCTATTGAGCCGCGTGTTGTCGAAAGTGGCGATGAAGGTTTCCCGCACCTGAGTACAGCATCAGCACAGGGGACAAAGGCACAAATCAGTTTCACGTCAATAGTTGAGTCTATAGTAAACGGATAAAAAAGATAAAGGCGGACGTTTATCAATCATAGAGCCAAGTACTATAGTGGAGATTATAAATAGAAAATATTATGAACAATATAACAGTTATACTACATACAGGCGAGCACTGTATTGAAACCTCCGCAAAGAACGAATTCAGGAGACTTACCAATCTTCTGCTTGAATCCGATTCCGGAAATATTTCCCCTGAACTGGAACAGAAAATTGAGCTTCTCCTTCACTTTCTTGAGAACTCAGACTTCAACATGCTCCGTGCTTCTGATGAAAGGCTTGCCGGAGTTACAGCAGCAAATTGTATTGTGATGTGGAATGAAGATGGCCGCTCAATAGTTACAATTCAGGAAGAAGCCTGAAGAAAAAAATTCCCGGTGTAAAATCTCATTAATTAATCAGCATAGCCGGCAATTCCTGAACACTCAGCCGTTACTTCAATATCAGTATATTGAAGTAACGGTTTTGCTGACTTCATTACCCGAGGCAGCATAAACGAAAAAAGTATAGCGATCATCAGGCAGCAGACTCCGCATATTGCAAGGGTAACAGGCGCCCCTGCAATTTCTGAAAGACTTCCGGTTAAAAGCCCGCCCAGAGTCGCTGTACCGGTAAAGGCCATTACATAAAGGCTCATAACACGCCCTCTTTTGCTCTCCTCAACAACAGTCTGAAGAATTGTATTACACGAGGCAATAACTACAATACTTGTGAAGCCCACAACAACAAGAGCAGCCATTGAAAGATAAATTATAGTTGAGATAGAGAATATCAGAAATCCTGCACTTATTGCGTAGAGTGCAATATTGACAACTTTTCCAAGACCTTTAATGCTATTCCTGGATGCAAGATAAATAGTCGCCATGAAGGCTCCTCCCCCGGCTGAGGAAACAAGAAATCCGAAAGTATGAGAATCCCCATACAGCACCTCTGACGCAAAAACCGGGAGGAGTACCGGAAATGCAAGCCCGAATAAACTTATTAAAGCAATAAGGATCAGAAGTTCCTTTACCGGAGTAGAAACTGCAGCGTACCTGAATCCTTCTTTTATATCCGAGAAAACCCTGACTCCTTTTTTCTCTTTTACTGTTACTGAAATCTTCATCGCAGAAAAAGCGGAAATAGAGGCTATATAGCTTATGGCATTAACCAGAAAGCATATCCCCTCACCAGCTATTGCAACAATCATTCCAGCCACAGCCGGGCCAAAAAGTCTTGACCCGTTAAAAAGTGATGAGTTTAGCGCAATTGCGTTTGGCAGGTCGCTTTTGTTATCCAGGAGATCAACGACAAGGGCCTGCCTGATCGGCATTTCAAAGGAATTGATTACACCGAGGATAAAGGTAAGCAGTATAAGATGCCAGGGCTGCACCACTCCTGCAATTGTAATACCTGCCAGCGTAAACGCCTGTATCATTGAAGCGCACTGAACAGCAATCAGTATTTTTCTCCGGTCAATTCTATCCCCTATTACCCCGGATACGGGGGCGAGAAGAAAAACCGGTATCTGCATAGCGAATGTCGCAACTCCAAGCATAAAAGGGGACCCCGTAAGCCTGAAAAGAAGCCAGCTCAGTGCAACAGACTGCATCCATGTTCCGATAAGTGACACGCCCTGTCCCGTAAAAAAAAGTCGGTAGTTCCTGCTCCTGAGAGACCTGAAAGTTCTGCCTACAGCTGAAGAATAGAATCGGGAGGGATTATTATTTCTGCTCTGCATAGTGATCAGTTATTTAGAGTCACCTGCCGTGTCAAGATTAAATTATGAATTGCATCTGCCAATAATACATGATTAATTACATGACTGGATTAACATAACACACCTGGAGCAGTCAAATGAAAGTTTAAACCTGTTCACTCCGTCATTTAAAAAATATGGTTCGCTGAAGCCTGAAATATGACCTCCATATTTCGGGCAGAAACCATTTTCATATTTCAGGCACATCTTTGTTGTCATCAGAGCTTCGTTTCCGGTACGGGGACCTGTTTCAAAAGCTTCAGTAATTTTTCTGACTCCATGCCTTTCATAGAACCTGTTCGCAAGTGAATTACTCACGTTCCAGCTGTAATCAATTTCATCAAAGGGATACTTTATATCAGATTTAATAATTTCACATGGAGTAATATAGTGAATCTTTAATCTCTCCGCTTCAAGGTTCTCAACGCAGTTTCTTCTCATATCATTGATGAGACTTACGGGGATAAACCGGTTTTGGCTTAAACTTATATCAACAGTTCCGGCTTTGAAAATTGTATTCCCCAGTTTGCGGAGCTGCCTATCCACCTGCTGATTTACAGTACCGTCTTTTAAGGCTTTCTCTTTAACACAGGAAACACTTTCAACCGAGGTACAGCTGTCAGAATCAGTCATTGTCAGTTTATATC
>CAZVFJ010000085.1:5835-12352 GCA_964625825.1 uncultured Leptospirales bacterium
GATTTCATCAAAACGAATATCTACTGTTATACGACGTTCACTTTTTGCCGTTTCAAGTCTCTTTTCAAACACAGCATCGTGGTTACGAAAAATTTCTGCTCCTTTATAAATTCCCTCCATGGAGAATGGATAGACATACCGGCCATCTATTCTGTTAACCCGCATACCCGTCTCGGCCCCGTCAGGCTTAAAGAAAAAAAGTCCATCCCCATTGGCAAGGCTCTCACCTGTATTAATACAGAACATGTTTCGTTCAACTTCCGAAATAACCCCTATACGCTTTCCGAGAGACTTGGGTGTATGAGGAGAAAGAATTTTCCCGGTTCTGCCCATACTGAAGTAGCCGGTATATCCGCGGTTAAATGTCTTATAAGGGTCGGGTGCAAATCCCGGGACAGATATTCCTGATGATGATTTAACCAGACCGGGTTTTCCTTCAAGTACCCGGTCTACCTCTCTCCTGTAGTAGGCAACAATATTTTTTACATAGTTTACCCCCTTGAGCCTTCCTTCAATTTTGAAGGAATCAACTCCGGCATCTATCAGTTCACCGATATATTCTGCCCGGTTAAGATCTTTAAGGGATAGAGGATATTTTCCTGCCGGGATAATTTTCCCGGAACGGTCCGTGAGAATATAACTTCTGCGGCAGGGCTGGGCGCATTCTCCGCGGTTTGCGCTCCTCCCGCCGATTGCGGCGCTCATGTAACACCTGCCGCTCATACTTACGCATAACGCACCGTGTATGAAATACTCAAGCTCACACTCTACAGAATCCCTTATTTTTTTTACCTCATCAATCGAAAGTTCCCTGGCAAGGACAACTCGAGGTATCCCCATTTTATCAAAAAACTTTATTTTTTCAATATCATAGTTATCACACTGTGTACTCAAATGAAGTGGTACGGGGGGTAAGTCCATTTCAAGAAGTCCCATATCCTGAAAGATAACGCCATCTATTCCGGAGTTGTAAAGTTTGATTATAAATGCACGGGCATCTTCAAGTTCATTTTCATAAAGGATAGTATTTACAGTGGCATATACCCGTGCATGGTACCTGTGAGCGCACGATAAAAGTTTCTCTATATCCGCAAGGGTATTCCCGGCGGCGGAACGAGCTCCGAACCTTTCACCCCCGATATAAACAGCATCAGCACCGCAATTTAGTGCGGCTACCCCTGTTTCATAATTTTTTGCAGGCGCGAGGAGTTCAATTTTTTTCATAAAATATCTCCCTGTAGTTATTTCAGGATGAAAGATTTCCTGTCAAGAAATATCAACTTTATATTACTCCAGTAATATGTCATTGCAACCGTAACTAAAAATCTTGACGAAAGTATGACGCATCTGTTAATTTGATTACAACAATGAAGTCCCCGGCAGAAAAGCAGGGATGACAGGCGTAGCCCTATATAAGCGGCGAAAAAACCAGGAATAACAGGAAAACTTTACATCATGAAAATTGTAATTCTCGGCGCAGGCGTTGTAGGCTCACAGATTGCGTCACAACTTGTAAATGAAGGGCACGATGTAGTAATCATTGAGAAAGATCAGGAGAGGGCTAAATATGTATCAAGCCACGTCGATTGCATGGTTATAAACGAAGAGGGAAATAACCATGAAACATTGAGACGTGCGGGTATTGAAAATGCCGATTTTTTTCTCAGTGTGGTTAACTCGGATGAAGTTAACATGATCGCCTGTGGAATTGTAGAAAGCGAATTTAAAGTTCCGGTAAAAATCGCAAGGGTCAGGAACCTTGACTACTCAAAAGCGAAAATATTCGAGAAGTCATTCCTTGGGATAGATTTTATTGTTAACCCTGAAGTAGAGACATCCCGCCTTATCGCTAATAATGTCGCACTTGGAGCAACCAGTGATGTGATGCTCTTCGAAAACTCCGATATGCAGATCAGGAACTATGTTGTTGACAGCCGTTCATTTTTTAAAGACAGGCAGCTAAAGGATATTAAATCAGCGGCAAATATTAATGATAAGTTCCTTATAGCAGGTATTGTAAGGGATAGGGAATTCATTATTCCCACAGGCTTTACCTTTATAAAAGAAAATGACAACATCTACATTTTTGCGACGAACAAAGCCCTTACCAGAATTTTCATTGAGACAGGGAAAAAGCGTGAAAGAATAGACAGGATAGTAATAGTAGGAGCGGGGAGAATAGGCTCGCTTATAACTAAATACCTTATAAGGACCGGAAGAAAAATTACTATAGTCGACTCCGATTATGACGCGTGTAAAGCTATATCTGAAAAATTTGAGGATGCCCTGGTTATACACTCCGACATATCCGATGAAAATATATTTGATGATGAACAGCTATACTCGTATGATCTCATAATAACAACAACGAGCAACGAGGAGCTTAACATCCTCAGCGCGGCATACGCCAAAAGCATGGGGGTAAGACGGGCAATTGCTGTTGTTAACAGGCCGAATTACATGCCTATATCATCAAAGCTCGGGATTGATGTCACTGTGAGCCCCAGGAACAGTACAGTAAGCACCATCATGAAGTATATAAGGCGGGGTGATATCAAAAGCATATACTCACTGTTTAACGGCAAAGCTGAAGTCATAGAATTTTCAATAAAAGACAAAAGCCGGCTTATAGGGAAAGCCCTTAAAAATATCTTCCTTCCGCCTGATTCACTTATACTCACCGTAGTCAGGAACGGAATCAATGAGATTCCGGATGGCAATTTTATTATAAATAACGGCGATACTGTAATCACGATAGTAAAGCTTGATTCAATTCAGAAACTCGAAGAAGTTTTTCTCTCCGAGCAGGCCAGAGAGGATTAGAACATGAACCCTCGCCTTGTTTACAAGATTATCTCATACCTTCTACTCATAGTTTCAGTTTTTATGCTTATTCCGTCCGGAATTGCTTTTGCACAAAATGAAACAGCAGAATTGATTGGGTTTATTATAGCAATAGCAGCATCCCTGCTGAATTTTATTATAATGGCAGTCATTACGTTTAAAAAAGATAACGGCTCACTATCCCAAAAAGACGGGTTTCTCTTTGTCACTCTAAGCTGGACCGCGGTGTCCATAATCGGGGCACTCCCCTACTTTATATCAGGAGCAATACCATCTTTCACAGACTCTGTCTTTGAAACGATGTCAGGATTCACTACTACGGGAGCGTCAATACTGAGCGAGATAGAGTCTCTCCCTGATTCCATTCTTTTCTGGAGGTCTCTCACTCACTGGCTTGGAGGTATGGGGATAGTTGTACTTACTGTTGCAGTACTCCCGTTACTCGGCATAGGCGGACTCCAGCTGATAAAGGCTGAAGCGCCGGGACCCACTGTTGATAAAATTACTCCAAGGATTACAGAAACAGCAAAGATACTCTGGCTGATATATACCGGCCTTACCATACTGCAGACTATGCTTCTGATGTTTGGAGGGATGAGCCTGTTCGATTCACTCACTCATACATTCGGCACTCTCGCTACAGGCGGATTTTCAACAAAAAACAGCAGTGTCGGTTCATTCAACTCTGCATATATAGATTATGTAATAACAATATTCATGCTACTTGCGGGGATAAACTTCAACCTTCACTTCCGGTTTATGTCAGGAAAATACAGGGGCATATTAAGGGACTCGGAACTAAAAGCTTATCTTGCAATTTTTGCGGGCTCAACAATACTGATCACCATTGATCTTATAATTAATAACAGCCGTACAATTGCTGATGCACTCAGATATGCCGGCTTTCAGGCTGCATCAATTATGACCACAACAGGGTACGCCACAGCTGACTTTGAAAGATGGCCCGCGCTGAGTCAGACAATTCTTTTTGTTCTTATGTTTATAGGAGGGTGTTCCGGTTCGACTGGCGGAGGTATTAAAGTCATAAGGATAATAACACTCTTAAAGCAGGGGCTTAATGAAATGAAATTTCTACTTCATCCAAGGGGAATATTTACCCTGAGGATAAACGGGCACCCCGTTAAAAAAAATATAGTCTATGCTATATCCGGTTTTTTCTTTCTATATATTCTTATGCTTCTTATTACAACAATTGTTGCTGCATCTTCCGGAAGTGACCTGGTGACATCCTTTACTTCAGCCCTGGCAACACTTGGGAACATAGGGCCAGGGCTCGGGATGGTCGGCCCGACAGAAAACTTCGGGTTCTACCCTTTATATGTGAAATGGTTTTTCTGTTTTGCAATGCTTGTCGGGAGGCTTGAGCTGTATACTGTCCTTATCATTTTTACAATGACTTTCTGGAGAAGATAAAATTAAATAAAGCCTGTGTAGGGTTACCTTACTCCTGAGATAAAGGATTTAATTCTCCCTGAAATCACTTCGCTTCTGCTGCACGGGATATCATGTCCCAAACCTTCAATAATAAAAAGGGATGATCCTTCCACAAGCTGAGAACATTTAACTCCATGGAGATACGGTATAAGCGGGTCGTTATTCCCGTGTATAAAAAGAGAGGGCTTGCTGACCTTTTTTAACTCCTCACACCTTGAACCTGATTCTAAAATAACATTAAGCTGTTGATGAGCAGATAAAGAATTATACCCCCTTCTCTTTCTTATATTGAAAAATACCCTGCCGGAAATCGATCTTAAATCTGCCGTGGTAATAGCCTCATTTCTGAAAATCCGGCTCACGGCAATATGAAGTTTTATAATATTTTTTTCATTCTTTATGATCCCGTATCTTAAACTGGCAGCAATGATATGTCCCACGGTTTTCCATGACATATGCGGCAGTTCCGGGTCCTGAAGGTCGCAGGATGACATAAGGGAAACCAGTGATTTAACTCTATGGGGATATGAGATAGCCAGTTGTTGAGCAACCATTCCACCCATAGATACCCCGACAATATGAGCCTGTTTTATATTAAGTTTATCCAGCACAGCAACTACATCAGCAGCCATATCATTAAACTTATAGGGCCAGTCATTATACTCCCCCCTCCAGTCAGACATCCCGGTTCCCCTATTATCAAAAAGCACCACCCTGTACCCTGCCTCCGTGAGCGACCTGACAAAACAGGGAGGCCACCATGATGAGTCAGCCGTAAATCCCGCAACAAGAAGAATATCACCTTTTGAAACACCGGACGGGTTCAATGACTTATACCATATCCATACGCCTGAAGAATCTGCATGACCTGTTACTCCCGGAAGTTCATCTTCGGGAGAAGAGGCAAGGACCTCTTCTATTATCTGATCTGTCATGGATGGCAGAACCGGCGCTGCCGCGTAGATAAAAATAAATATAAATACAAAGAAACAAAGTGTCAGTGAGAAAAGAAAAACCAGTATCTTTTTAATCATATGTTTATCCTGAACTGATCGGCATCCATCCACGCGGGAAAATTTCTCCTGTAATCCTGTAAAGCTGAATATGAGAGTTCAGTAGTATGGACAGAAACTGACCTCCCTGCCGAGAAGATAGTCTCCCCGCTGAAACCGATTATACATGAATCTCCATTATATTTAACTCCCTTACCGTCAATCCCGGTACGGTTTATCCCTGCAACATAACACTGGTTTTCAATTGCCCTTGCCCGCAAAAGAGTATCCCAGTGAAAAGCCCTTGCAGCAGGCCAGTTCGCGCAGTAAAAAGCAAGGTCATATTCATTCCCGATGTTTCTGGACCAGACAGGGAACCTGAGATCATAACATATAAAAGGGCGCACCTTCCAACCTTTTATATTCATAGTGATAGTGTCTTTCCCTGCGGTATATATTTTTTGCTCCCCTGCCATTCGGAAGAGATGCCTCTTGTCACAGGTAAAAATTTCACCATCAGGCGTGACGGCAACAAGCCTGTTGAAAAACAAACCATTCTCCTCAATAATCAGGCTGCCTGCCACAGAGCTCTTGAGTTCTCTGCTCCATTTTTTCATTGCAGCAACAGTTATACCTTCCATATTTTCAGCAAGATGTCCGGGTTCCATTGTGAATCCTGTGGTAAACATTTCGGGTAGTAAAACAATATCTGTATCATCATTAATTGTATGTATCAGAGATTCAAACATAGCAACATTTTCAACAGGAGTATGCCAGTGGATGTCTGACTGTATAACTGTCAGTTTAAGGTTCACCATACTTTTATTTTCCATCTTCCTCAATAAATCTTTCAAGAAGTTCCTCTTTGAGCTTCTCTAGTTCATCATCAGGAATATCATCAGGTGATTCATATGCCGCAAAAATATTCTGAACGGCCTCTATGTCATTTATAAAGAGGCTGTAATAAAACCAGTCCTGCATAAGACGCGCCGCAAAAATAACCTGGCTGTCCGTAAGATCATCCCAGGCCTGACAGTAAAAATTTCTGCATGTGCCGTTAAAAAAAGAGAGCACATCCCCTTTCATATCCTGTTCATTGTAAATAATGCAGCAGACTTCCTCTCCGGAGCATATTGCCACATGAGAGCACTGCATTGCATCACGATATAATTTTTCTTCAGTAACCTCATACTGATGTCTATATGGACGACGTGGCCCGGTTATTC
>CAZVFJ010000086.1:0-6481 GCA_964625825.1 uncultured Leptospirales bacterium
TGCCATGTGTTTTTTATTTTTGTCATTTTGAATAAGTGAGAACAACTAATCAGTTCGACTGTTTCGTTGCCCGTTACCAATGATCATTGCATCTGTCGAAATGCTTACCCGTGGAATTGAAAGGGTTAGAAATGACATTATAATAAGTCCTGGGTGAAACTTTATGATAATTATTAAACTAAATAGATAAATGAATAAACTTAATATAATAAACAGCATTCCAGTTACTCTGCCTGAAAAGGAAATTTTTTCCAGGTTGAAGTATAATATTCACAAGACTGAACTTGACTACGAAGCAAGGCGTAGGATAGGATCTGTGATGAACAGCGGATTTGCTGTCTGCGAACCGAGAGGTTCATGGATAATGCTTGATATTGAGGGGAAAAGTGAATCATCAGTTACACTCGAAGGCGGTTTTACTATTGAGAGTAAATCAATCGCGAAACTTCTCTCTCGCTCCGGGGCAGTAGTATTAATGGGGGTGACTGCGGGTGCAGGAATAATTGAACTTGCGCAGAATGCTGTGAAAAGCGGGGACGGTTCCTCCGCAATTATTTATGATGCAGTGGGGAGTGAAACTGCCGAGGCTGCCATTGACTGGCTCAATCGCTTCATCGCAACTGAACTCCGGCGAAAGGGAAAAGTTCTTACTCCGATGAGGTTTTCGGCTGGTTATGGTGATTTTATGCTTGAAAACCAGAGGTTCTTTTATGAACTGCTTGATCTTAAACGGTTCGGAGTCAGCCTCACTGAAAGCTGCATCTTTATACCGGAAAAAACAGTAACAGCAATTGCGGGAGTTGAAATCTCCGCGGGAGAATATAAATGAATAAAAAAGAATTCAGGAATTTACTGGAGAGAGGACTTGTCATTCTTGATGGAGCTACCGGCACTGAACTTTCAAAAAGGGGAATGCCGGCAGGGGTCTGTCCGGAGATCTGGTGCATTGAAAATGAGGGAGCGGTTAAGGACCTTCAGCAAAAATATATATCAGCAGGTAGTAATATTATATACGCCCCGACTTTCGGCGGGAACAGGTGTAAACTGGAGGAGTTCGGCCTTGAAGCGAGACTCCATGAAATAAACAGTGTTCTGGCTTCGATGTCGAAGAAGAACGCGGGGAGCGCTTTTGTTTTCGGAGACCTCGCTCCCACGGGAAAATTCGTGGAGCCCTTTGGAGACCTCTCTTTCGAGGATGCTGTCGCGATTTACAGGGAGCAGGTCCTTGCGCTTATAGACGGCGGAGTTGACGGTTTTGTTATAGAGACAATGATGGATATTCAGGAGTCGAGGGCAGCTCTCCTTGCCGTGAAGGAAGCTTGCGATCTTCCGGTTATGGTAAGCATGACCTATGAAGCGGGCGGCAGAACACTTAACGGAACAGATCCTGTATCTGCGCTGGTTACACTTCAGTCGCTTGGTGCTGACGCGGTAGGTTGCAACTGTTCAACAGGGCCGGCTGACATGCTGAACATTATACGCGGGATGAGAGACTTTGCAAAAGTCCCGTTGCTTGCAAAACCTAATGCGGGTATGCCTAAACTTAAAGACGGCGTGACATTTTTTGATATGGGGGCAGACGAGTTTGCATCTTATACGGATGACTTTATAGCTGCCGGTGTGAATATAATGGGCGGATGCTGTGGCACAACTCCAGAGCATATTGCAGCACTAACGGAAAAGAGTAAAGGAAAAGCAATAAATCGTTCTTTTATGAAAGGCCTGAGCGCGGTATCCTCTGCAAGGAAAAGTGTATTTATAGGAGGCGGGAGGGCTCTGACGGTTGTTGGAGAGAGGATCAATCCCACGGGGAAAAAGGCACTTCAGGCTGAACTCCGCGAAGGGAAGACCGGTATTGTGCGGGAATTTGCCCTTGAACAGCAAATTAAGGGAGCCAGTATACTCGACGTAAACATGGGACTCTCCGGCATAGATGAAAAGGAGATGATGCTTAAATCTGTTAAGCTCCTTTCGAAAATGAGCGACCTTCCGCTCTGCATTGATTCAACGAATCCTGAAGTTGTTGAGGCAGCTCTAAGAATATATCCGGGGCGCGCGCTGGTGAATTCAATATCAGCTGAGAAAGACAGGATAGAAAAGACCCTGCCGATTGCCGCGAAATACGGTGCGATGTTTATACTCCTCCCCCTTGATGATGAGGGAATTCCCCAGACACTTGATGAGAGAAAAAGAATTGTAAACTTTGTCCTTGAGGAAGGGGCAAAGTACGGTTATACTACTTATGATGTGACTGTTGACGGGCTTGTAATGACGGTAAGCTCAGACATTAAAGCACCTGCACGTACTCTTGACCTGATCGAGTGGTGTTCCCGTGAAAGGGGGATAAATACCATATGCGGGCTCTCTAACGTCTCTTTCGGACTCCCCGCGCGGGAGTGGATCAATGGCGCGTTTCTTGCAATGGCCATTTCGCGCGGACTTTCTATGGCTATTGCCAATCCTTCATCTGAACAGCTGATGAACATGGCATTTTCCTGTGATGCCCTTGCCGGGAGGGATAAGAATCTCATCTCATATGTGGATAGATTTTCGGGAGCTGCCGGTGAGACGAAAGCTGCGGCAGCGGAATTAAATCCTGATAAGCTTGTTTTTGAGTCTGTTTTGCGCGGATGGGATGACAGGATCGAGTCGTCGATTAAAAAGGCGCTTGATACAGGTATACCTCCGCAGAAGATTGTTGATGATTCACTTATACCTGCGATTACACTGGTTGGTGATAAATACGACAGGAAGGAATATTTTCTCCCGCAGCTTATCATGAGCGCTGATACAATGAGAAAGGGATTTTCGACGCTTGAGCCTCTCCTTGCGGCTGGAGAAGGTGTGAAGAAGGAGGGCAGAATTGTTATTGCAACAGTTAAGGGGGACATCCACGATATAGGTAAAAATATTGTCGCGCTCATGCTCCGTAACTACGGATTTGAAGTTGTAGACCTGGGAAAGGATGTTGCAGCTGAGACGATTCTCAACAGGGCTGTGGAGGTTAAGGCCGACATCGTTGCCCTCTCCGCCCTTATGACAACAACAATGACGGAGATGAAGACCGTGATTAATCTCTGTCGTGAACGTGAACTGAAATTCAGGTTTATGATAGGGGGAGCTGTTGTTGACCAGAACTACGCCGACGAAATCGGAGCGGACGGGTATTCAAAAGATGCAATGGATGCCGTAAAACTGGCAAAAACTCTTGTTATACGGTAAGGGATAATGCGGGAGCTTTCAGTTAAGCTCCGCTGCTATCCCCTCTGTCTCTGAAAGAATATTTCTTATATCATCTGAATCCGCGGAACTGCGTATTATGCTCTGAGGTTTAAGCCTTATTATATTGTCATCGGATATTTTCAGTCTGAATTTTGAAATTTCCGCTATCATTGACTTTTTCATGTTTTCACACTCCCGGCCTGCAGGTTTATGCAGTATCATATATATAAAGTCATTATGAAGAAATATTTCATTCTCTTCGCCCGCAATTTTTTTAAGAACCGGGTGAATCACTTTCAGGATCAGATCTTTCTGTTTCCTGTCAGCATCTATCCCTTTGAATATATTTATCAGCAGCAGCCTGAAGTCACCACCATCCCTGACGGCTGAGTTTATACTCTCTCCAAGTTTACAAAGAAAACAGGCACTGCTGTAGAAACCTGTCTCCCTGTCTGTAATAATATTATTTGTGATGATGTAGTCTTTTATTTCATCAGAAATATTCGAAATATCGGATCGTATTCCGGAAATATCGATTGTGGGAGCTTGGCTACCCTCTCTTATAACTATTAATCCTATAATTGATTTGCCGTCCATTAGCGGAATTCTTACGATTTCGCCATTGCCTGAAATATTTGCTCCAGGCTTAAGCTCTTTTTCCAGTTCAGATATATTTACAGAATCAAAGGTTAGTGAATCTATTTTTATGAGGCTTTTCCCTTTCAGTTCATATGTCTTTGAGAGTGTTCCCTCCATACGCTTGATATAAAGCGACACATTTTCGGGTGACATTTTTTGATAAATTTTTCTGAAAAGGGAGAATACCTTTTTATTGAGTGTATCAGCATTATTTTTTGATGAAGTTGTGGATAAAGAGGAAGATTTTTCTGTGATTTCCGCAATATTATATATTGGAGAGAGTTCTTCTATGTTTATCTCTACAGCGGATTCCCGGTTTTTTTTATTAACCGGCTGTTTTTCAGAAGTTTCTTCTTTTATAGTTTTTTTGTTTTTCATTTCCGGAGAGGGCTTAGTACTCCTTTCACCGATTACGATTGTTCTTATATTCTCCGGTTCAGGTTCGGTTAAGATACCGGCTTTTTTCATAATCAGTATAATTATTGAAGTCAGAATTAATATCCCGCTCATCAGGAGCGTCACTTCAAGTGCGAGACGGATTTTCATCATACGGTCCGCTTTGAATGAATAGACGGCTATTGTGCTCTGTCCCTGTGAGCTGAAGGTGAAAATGTAAAGTTTATCTGAAAGCCAGTCGCTGCCATTATAGTTCTTTATAACAGGGGAGTTGCCATTCGGCTGCTTTACCTTCCCGGTTTTTATATCTTTTACAAGCTCGTCAACAATGCGTGCCGAGGTCAGGAGAGCATCATTCTTTACCATGAATCTGAGTCTCTCCATCCTGTCTGTCAAAGCGAGTGCTGCAATTGAACTGTCTCTGGCTATTATTTCATTGAAAAGATTTTTCAACTTCCCGCTGTCCGGCGATTGCTCCCGGTTGAGTCTTTCAGCCATAGGCCTGAGTTTAGCATTTTTTGCTGCTAACTGTTCAATGTATCCCTTTTCTATATATTCGGTTCTGTATATATAATATACCGGCATTGATCCTGTAATAAGCAGGAGAAAGACCAGAATTGCAGTAATTTTATTTCGCATGTGATTCTGTCCTGTAAATATATTTGCTTATATCTATTGTCGGGAAGATTTCTGAACTTGTGAAGCTTATTTGAATAGATAAAAATAAAAAACCGCTCACTGCGGAGCGGTTTTTAAAATCTGCTTATGCAATAAAATTAAAACTGAAGCCTCATCTTGCTGACTTCAACAAGTGGATGTGCATCAAGTTTTTCCCTGAGTTCAAGGATGCCGCTGAATTCGCCCTTTGCCACACCGTCACATTGAAAATTGTAATCATGCTCAGGCGCATAAAGCTCCATCCCTTTTGCGTCTTTTACTATATTTTCAACAGGTTTATAATTCTCCAGGTTAACTCCTGATGGAAGTGTTGTTAGTATCGCTTTTATCTCATCGCCATACTTTTTCGCGTATGCTTTGCCGTCAAACTTAAATGAAGCGCTTTTGATCTCTCTTGCCGATTTTGTAAATTCCGGCCTGATATATTTAAGAGCCCCCATATTTGTGCAGGCTTTCTGTAATTTCAGGTGAAATTCTTCCTCCATAATTATATGGTGCAGCCTGGATTTCATCGAAGCCCATTCCTTAATTATCTCTGTTAAAGTTTCTGTTTCGATATCAGTCTCTTTTGCTGAAAACCAATCCCATTTTTTATCTGAAGCAAGGATGAATCCTTCAAGCATTCCGCAGATTATATCAAAATTACCTTCAAAAACTACTTCATAATATTTTTTACTCATTGTTACCCCCCTTATGATTTAGAAAAATATTAATGTTACAAGGATAAATACCGGGATAAGAATAGGTATTGAATACTTGAACATATATCCGAAGAAGCTTGGCATCGGCACCCCGTTTTCTTCTGCTATTGCTTTTGTCATGAAGTTTGGAGCGTTCCCTATGTATGTATTCGCTCCCATGAATACAGCTCCTGCGCTTATTGCAAGGAGTGTCCCTGCGTGTACAGTCATAAGGTCACCGGGATTTCCTCCTGCTGTGTTAAAGAACACAAGGTATGTCGGAGCATTGTCAAGGAAGCTTGACAATATTCCAGCTGCCCAGAAGAAATGTGAATTGATAAAATCTCCGCTATTATCAATGACTCCACGGATAACCATACCCATCGGACCGTCAGCTCCTGCCCTGAGCATGGCAATAGGAGTAACCATTGTCATGAATATTGTAGCAAAAAGTTTTGCAACTTCTTTTATCGGTTCCCAGTTAAACTCGTTTCCTTCCCGTATCTCTTTCTTCGATACCTTAAGCGAAACAAAAGTTATAAGGAGAAGCAGCGTCACCTGAAGAATTGTTGCTGACGGGACTGCCACATAGTGAAGAGTGAACGCATTGCCGAGGTCAAGGCTTGACGCAAGGACTGCAAGGATTATACATGGGAGGAGGAGCATGTTCGGCACACCGACAAGCTGGAGTTTTTCCTTTTCTCCCGATGCCTCAGGCATTTTTTCCTCTTTTCTGTAATAGTATGTATCCATTATAAAAAATATAACAAGGAGTAAACCTACAACAAATGAAACAAGCGGCAGCATGTGAACGGCTGTCCAGAAGAAATCAACTCCTTTCAGAAAGCCGAGGAACAGCGGCGGGT
>CAZVFJ010000086.1:6491-12297 GCA_964625825.1 uncultured Leptospirales bacterium
AGAGGAGTGAGTCCCCCTCCGACATTGGCAACTACAAAGATAACAAAAACAACTATATGTACCCGGTTTTTTCTCCACTCATTTGCTTTTAAGATAGGCCTGATCATTACCATCGCGGCTCCGGTTGTTCCCATGAAGCTTGCCAGAACCCCTCCTATGAAAATCATCAGGGTATTTATCTTGGGAGTTCCTGCCAGTTCCCCTTTAAGCTGGATACCTCCTGCAACTGTAAAAAGAGCAAGAAGCAGTACAATGAACGGGATGAATTCAAGTATGTATACTTCAAGAAGATAGAATGTCCCTGTCCCTATTCCGAAATTGAAACTGAATGTTGAAAAGAAAACAATCCACCAGAAAAGTGATACTTTCCCGTAATGGTTATGCCAGAAATGAGGTATAAGAAGCGGAAACAGGGCTATTGATAATAGAATTCCGAGAAATGGAATTACCCATAACAGGCTCAGATTTTTGGCGTCAATATGCGGAGCGTGGTGTACTCCTTCGATTTCATGAGAGTTCTGTGTTGCTTCCTGCTGTACAGATTCGGTTTTGGCTATGCTGTTATCCCCTGAAGAAGGGGTTTCTCCGCGAGCATGAAATATGAATGGAGCCGCGGTCAATATAGCAGCAATAGCAATGAATGATATTACTGTCTTTTTCATTGGTTACTCCGATTTTTTTTTCACTCTGATTTGACAGGACGTAATATGTCAAACAGAACACTAAAGAAATTAATAAAAAAGGGGAGTGGTTTCAAAAAATTTACATCTGATTTATCGGGCAGAGAATAGTATTTACCTTTATTTAACGGAGCAGCTTGGATCTCGTTTTTATTAAACCGCATGTATTATCTTTGAATTTCTTAAAAATAGTGGACAAAACTTGTTTTAATATACAATTTTGACAAAAAAATAGTGCAATCCGGATTAATTATGGGGAAAAACATGAACGAATCTAAACTCACTGCCGCAATGGACGGAAACGAAGCTGCTGCGCATTCCGCGTATGTATTTACAGAAGTAGCAGCAATTTATCCTATCACACCATCTTCATCTATGGCGGAGAAAACAGATGAATGGTCTGCAAATGGACGTAAGAATATGTTCGGTCAGACCGTTAACCTGGTCGAAATGCAGTCTGAAGCGGGCGCCATTGGCGCTATCCACGGGGCATTGGAAGCGGGCAGCCTCTCAACTTCTTTTACATCCTCCCAGGGACTGATGCTTATGATCCCGGTTATGTACCGCATTGCAGGGACGAAACAGCCGGCAGTTTTACAGATTGCTGCAAGAACAGTCGGGACACATGCAATGTCGATTTTTGGTGACCACTCTGATGTTATGGCATGCCGTGCCACAGGATTTGCAATGATCAGTTCAGGCAGCGTGCAGGAAGTTATGGACCTTGCAGGTGTTGCACACCTTGCAGCAGTTAAAGGTCGGGTGCCGTTTATACATTTTTTCGACGGATTCCGGACTTCTCATGAAATTCAGAAAATAGAAGTTATGGACTATGATAAACTGGCAGCCCTGATGGACCAGGAAGCCCTTAAAGCCTTTAGAGATGAATCTCTGAATCCCGAGCATCCTACTTTAAGAAATACTGTTCAGAATCCTGACGTTTATTTCCAGATCAGAGAATCGAACAACCGTTTTTATGATGCCCTTCCGGAAATCGTAGAAAAATATTTCGGCGAAATAAATAAAATCACCGGTAGAAATTATCAGCTTTTCAATTACTACGGAGCAGAAAATGCTGAACGTATAATTATCGCCATGGGTTCTGTCAGCGGAACGATCATGGACACCGTAGATTATCTTAATACACGCGGAGAAAAAGTCGGTTATCTGCAGGTACATCTTTACCGTCCGTTTTCGGTGAAACATTTACTTGCATCGATCCCGGATTCCGTTCAAAAAATTGCTGTTCTGGACAGATGCAAGGAACATGGCGCAGTCGGTGAACCTCTGTATGTTGATGTATGCTCCGCATATTTTGCTGAAGCCAGACGCCCTCTGATCGTCGGCGGTCGATATGGCCTGTCATCCAAGGACACAGACCCCGCACAGATTAAAGCAGTTTTTGACAATCTGCTGCGGGAAAAACCGAAAAATAATTTTACTGTCGGTATCGTTGATGATGTGACAGGGCTTTCACTGCCGGTCGGTTCACCAATCTTCACCGAAGCAGAAGGAACTATCTGCTGTAAATTCTGGGGACTGGGCTCTGACGGAACTGTCGGCGCCAACAAAAATTCCATCAAAATTATCAGTGATTACACTGACATGTTTACCCAGGCATATTTTGAATATGATACCAAGAAATCCTTCGGTATCACAAAGTCTCATCTACGTTTCGGCAGTAAGCCGATCCGCGCGACTCATTATGTTAAACAGGCTGACTTTATAGCCTGCCATAACCAGGGATATCTTTATATTTATGACATTATTACAGAACTGAAGCCGGGAGGCACCTTTCTCCTTAACTGCAACTGGAGCGAAGCGGAACTCGGTGATAAACTGCCGGGCGAAATAAAAAAATATATTGCCGAAAATAATATTAAAGTCTATATCATCGATGCTAATAAAATCTCCAATGCAATCGGCCTGGGCAACCGTTCAAACTCGGTCCTGCAGGCTGCCTTCTTCAGTCTGGCTAAGATTATTCCTACAGAAGAGGCAGCCGGATATATGAAGGATGCAGTCATTAAAACTTACGGTACCAAGGGCGACGCGATTGTCAATATGAACATCGCAGCCATCGATGAAGGGATCAACAGTGTGGTCCAGGTACAAGTACCGGAAGAATGGAAAAATTCTATTCCAATGAAAAAGCAGATTGATGAAAACGTTCCTCCGTTTATCAGAAATATTTTAAGACCAATCAATGCCCAGAAGGGTGATGACCTGCCAGTCAGCACTTTTATAGGTTATGAAGATGGCACTATGCCTATGGGGACTTCTGCTTATGAAAAACGGGGCATAGCTACTGACCTGCCGGTCTGGGACAGTACAAAATGTATTCAGTGCAACATGTGCTCCTTTGTCTGTCCGCATGCAGTTCTAAGGCCATATCTGATTGATGAAGCGGAAGCAGCCAATGCACCGGCCGGATTTGAAATGGTTGAGGCAAAGGGCGGCGCCAAAGCCAGAGAATACAAATTTTCACTGCAGATCAGTGCACTCGACTGCACCGGCTGCGGCAACTGTGAAGCCGCCTGCCCGGACAAAGTTCAGGCTATTAAAATGAAACCAAAAGCAGAGACTTCTTATGACCACGCTCATTGGACTTATGGGCTTACTATTACTGAAAAAGATGATGTTTTCAATATCAACACCGTAAAAGGGAGCCAGTTTAAACAGCCGCTGGTGGAATTTTCAGGCGCATGTGCAGGCTGTGGTGAAACTTCCTATGCAAAACTGCTGACCCAGCTGTTTGGTGACCGCCTTTACTGGGCCAATGCAACAGGGTGTTCCCAGGCCTGGGGCGCATCCATGCCATGCGTTCCTTATACTGTTAATAAAAACGGCAGAGGTCCGGCATGGTCAAATTCGCTGTTTGAAGACCATGCGGAATTCAGCCTTGGTATCGCTTTGTCCGCACGGCAGCAGAGAAGCCGCATAAAAATTCAGCTGGAAGAACTGCAAAATATCACGGCGGATGCAGCCATCAGGGCGGCAATTGCAGGCTGGCTTGAATATTATGATGATACCAATGAATCAAGAAGAACCACCGATGTACTGGTCGCGGCTCTGGAAGCCGGTAATGAAGACGGTGAAGCAGGCAAACTTATTGCAGATGTTCTGGAAAGAAAAGATCATATCGCTAAGAAAACCGTGTGGATGTTCGGTGGAGACGGCTGGGCTTATGACATCGGATACGGCGGATTAGACCATGTTTTTGCTACGGGTGAAGATTTAAATGTTTTTGTTATAGATACAGAAGTATATTCAAATACCGGCGGTCAGTCCTCCAAGGCAACACCACTGGGTGCAGCCGCGCAGTTCCAGGCTTCCGGCAAAAAGACCAGTAAGAAGGAACTGGGCAGGCTGCTGATGACCTATGGAAATGTTTATGTTGCACAGGTCGCAATGGGTGCAGACCCCTCCCAGCTGATCACGGCGCTGGTGGAAGCAGACAGACATCCGGGCCCCTCTCTGGTAGTAGGCTACACCCCGTGTATCACTCACGGAATAAAGATCGGTATGAATAACGTGCAGCAGGAGATGAAACGTGCGGTTGATTCCGGTTACTGGAACCTGTATCGCTACAACCCTTATAGTAAGGGGCAGAAATTCAAGCTGGATTCAAAGGAACCGGTTATGCCATTTAAAGATTTTCTTGACGGTGAAGACCGTTACGCGGGGCTTAAACTGACCTTCCCGGAAAATGCCAGGAAACTGTTTGCACAGGCGGAGAAGGAAGCCAGGGAAAGATATGAACTTTACAAACTTATGGAATCGAAGAATTAAATTTGTTTAAATTTCATAGAATAAATAACAGAGATGTCAGGGGAGCTTCGTGTCCCGGGAAATCAGAAGTTCCGGCTATGCAGAAAAATTTTCTTCTCAAATACTGATCGATCCCCCATCTGCTGGCGCAGATTGCCCCTTTGAAAAGGGGGATATATTTAACAAGGAAATACGGGTTTGGAACGTATGAACTGAACGTACCCTCACCCCGGCCCTCACTGATATTAATTCTGGCCCTTTCCGGATTGTTGGGATAGCCCCCTAAATCCCCGGAAGGGGACTTTATAAATTACTGTTTATATTTACACTTTTTTAATGCTAAAATAATATAAATAAGTCAAAAAAAGTATAGAATGAGTTAAATAGCCCCCTCAGGGGGCGGCGGGTAAGCATTTCCCAGGGGAAAAAGTTCATTCCGCCGGGGGCTCAGCCGATTTTATTGTCCGTTAAAAGATGTGGGCAGAAGTGAGCCCGGGGATTTAGGGGGATGGTCAGGAATCGTTTTTACTTTTCCCAACAATCCGGAATGGGCCATAAAGGATTAATGATGGGAGGTGTTGTATAAAAAAAGTTCAGTGAATACTTCCGGAAAAATGTGATTCCGTTCCCTGTCATTCCTGTTTATTCCGCTTCTTCTGTGAGTCCCGCAGCCTGCTTTTTGACTACCCTGGCAGGCGGAATTTCAGAAAATTTGGTTGTATAAATATAATCAGCAACATCATCATACCCTGTTGATATGAATTTCTCCTGGTGTTCAAGAAGAAGCTTTTTGTTCGCGTAGGTCAGCGGGCACCAGTTGCTTTCAATTATAGAAAGAAATGTCTGAAACGACTGAAACAGTATGCGGAGTTTAAAGGCGTTCTGGTAAACTGACCTGAAGCTTTCTGACTTAAGGCTTTTCCCGTAGCTGTTCTTTTTGAGATCATCTTTAATGGCGTTCAGATCGGCCCTTTTGTAACCAAGTATTTTTTCAAAGGAGAGGACAAATCCCAGGCCCAGTACTCCCACAGGTTTTGCCCAGAAAAACGCCCTCCCAAGGAGGCGGTTAACCCTCTTTTTCTGTGAATCATCAAGTGTATTGATATCGCAGTTCCCTATGGAGTCGAGGGTTGCTGATACCATATGTGTGGTCCCGTTGGCGTAGGCGCAGAAATGGCAGTTCATCCGGTCAAACCAGCTGTAGTGGGCAAGGTTTATCCTTCCATAATCGATGTAATCTTTTTTATCCAGAGGCCTGGCATTGAAAACAAGAAGAACCTTTGTTAAAATCCTGAGAAAAAGTACCTGGAAAAGCAGGAATATTACTATCGACGGGTACATTATGTATCCCCCCA
>CAZVFJ010000087.1:0-12230 GCA_964625825.1 uncultured Leptospirales bacterium
ACAGAGAGTACAAAAGATGCTCTTAAACCATATCTCCTTGAGGATCTAAAACTTGATGGATTCAATCAGAAAGAGGATATTGAATCAGCAGAGGTTATTGTAACTAGAGAAAATTTTGGATGCGGCTCTTCACGTGAGCATGCTCCCTGGGCACTTGAAGTGAATAATATTAACCTTGTCATTGCGGTTGATTTCGCGAGAATTTTCAGGCAGAATATGTATAATTGTGGGATGATGGCTGTTGAACTTCCGGCTGAAAAAATTAATATGCTCTTTGCGAAATTTTCATCGAAAAAGACCTCTGTCATTACCGATTTTGACGCTGGGATATTTACATTTGAGTCAGGAGATTTAATAGAAACTGTTAAATTCAGTATTTCAGACTTTGACAGGGATCTTGTTAAGGCTGGCGGATGGGTTGATTACGCGGATACCCATTACTGATTTTTTTTAAGCATCTTTATATTTTTACTGTTGGTTATATTTCCGTTCAGTGAAAATGGAATGATATACCATCTCCCGCTTAGATATTCGTTAAAAACTGCTATTGCGGGTCTTGGTATATCTTTTATAAAATGATTATTGAATTCCAGCTTCATTGTCATATTATTCGCGTTAAATGAACTGTCCAGCCTACCGTTCATTGAAAGGCGCAGATCTTCAGAATTAAATATAAACGAATTGATCATAAAATCTTTCCCATTAATATCTATATTCCCGTAAATTTTACTGAACTCAAGGTCTTTCAATTTGTAGCGAAGCTCCGCCAGAAAAATAATAAGACCATCCTGAATTCCCGTATTAACAACTTTACCTTTCGTTACAGAGAATGTTGTGTTTCCGTGAATTGTATCAGTCATATTTTCCTTGAAACTGAAACCGAGATTTGCCGTACCATCCGCAAAGCCGAAAAGCCTGTTATTCAGATTTTCCTCTTTGAATTTTACTTCGTGTATTTTCATATTATTAAACTTTGCGTTGATATGCGCGGAAGGGAAATCTCCTGCCAGATCAATTTTTCCTGAACCGCTTAAGGTTCCGCTGAAAACCGAAGTATCTAACCTGTTTATTTTAATTGTCTTTTCAGCAGCAGCAAAATCTGCCTGATTATTCCTGAATACCAAAGTATCGTAAATCATCTCTCCGATAAGAATTTTACCACTTATATCGATAGGGAAATAAAAGTCCGCAGAGGATTTACCGCTGCTCAGGCTGATCTTATTAAGGTCGAGTTTATCACCTTTCATAAAAACATATATTCTTTGAAAATTATTGTCTGTAGCAGCTATTGATACATTGAAATTGCTTCCAAAAAGTTTTACAGGGATCTCCTCTTTTCTGAAAATATTATCTTTAATTTCAAGTTCAGTATTGAGACCGCTAAAAATTTCTGTTCTATCCCTGTAACTGCAGTCTGAAATCCGGATTTTACCATTATATTTAGAACCATTATATGAAACAGAACCTTTAAGATTACCTGCAAAACCAGACGGTATCTCCGGTGCCAACGCACGAAGATCCGACAATGAATGGTTGAAATCAGGGACATTAAATCTCGGTATAGTCCCAAGCCCGTAATCAATCGATAAATTTTCAAGGTGTGCTGATGAGTTGTTGATTCTGCTATCAACATCTTTGATTACTACGGTTGATTTATCTATATCAACAATACATGATCCTTCTGCACGTAATATGCTTTTACTATTTTTGAGAGTCGACGTGGCATTTGCATGACCTTTAAAATAGGGGAGTGACATTACAAAATTATCCACAATACCACTTACTGTTTCGAAGGGGAGTTGAAGAGGCTTTAGCTTGAAGCTGTATAACCAGTTCATTGAACAGTTTTTAAGTTTAACAATTCCGGTAATTTTAAGTTTATCTGTTAAATCTATTTCTATATCAGGATAGAGGATGCCTCTATCTGAAGGGAGCTTCACTCCTGTTTCTGATAAATGAAGTTTTTTATCATTTTCCACTTTTATCTGGCTGTTAATTGTATAACTCCCCTCAAGTGGTTTGTAATCAGAAGGTGGATTAACGAGATTGAGAGAGCAGTCTGTCAGTATAATTTCAGAAATTTTAAATGATGCTTTGCTCTCACCGGATGATAAAGAAGCTTTATTTTTAATTTCTTCAAGTAATTTCCCAAAATTGCTTTTGCCGGTATTATCATAAGCCAGTCTGACTGAGAGCTTTCTTAAATAAAGAGTATTGATTTTGTACTCTTTTTTAAGAATTGATAAAATGGAATAACTGATTATAACCTCGTCAGATTTCAAAATTGCCGTTTTGGACTGTTCACCTGATAAATCTTTATCCCATACAGTCACTCCATTCAGGAGAACGCCCCTGATGCTGTATTTTAAGGAATTAATCTCTACTTTTCTGTCAAGGGAGTCTTCGACTTTGCTTCTGATCATATTAAGAACAGATTCTTCGGGATAGAAATAAACGAGCAGGGCTGCTCCTGAAATAAGAATGATCAATGCCGAAACAATAATTGCGCCTGGGATTATTATATATTTTGTTAAGTGTTTTCTCATCTGTTTTTGTTGGCTTCTCGCTGTCTTTCAAGGGCTGTCTGTTTTTTGAAGAATTGAACTGTTTTTTCCAGTTCAGACAGGTCGGTGCTTATTATTTTCCCTTCCTTAAGCATGATATTTTTATCCTCAAGAAGTTTGACAATAAGTGATTCGCCTTCAATCGGTGAAATACCAACCATATTAATAAGCTCTTTGGAGCCAAATTCAAAATTATGCGGTTTTTTGAATTCAATCGGGATCTTCTGTTTTTCAATCTGGATAAGCAGAGTATCGTAAATTCTGCCAAGAGGATTTCTTATCATAAGATTCTCAAGCTGCCTGTATGCAGTCCAGGTTCTTTCACTCAGGAGCTGAATCAGCCTTGTGGCAAGTTGAGGCTGAGCCTGTACCATACCTTCAAAATTAGATTTGTTTATTGCAAGAACCGATACATCGCCGTATGATATAGCTGAGGCGCTACGTGGTTTATTATCAAGCAGAGCCATCTCCCCAAATATATCTCCGGTTTTTAGAACTGCCAGAAGTATCTCTTCATCAACAATTTTTGTAATCTTTACCTTGCCATTCTGAATAATAAAAAGCTCATCTCCCGGTTCTGATTCACTGAAAAGCATTGTATTGTCAGGATATTTGCGGTTCATACCTGTACGGTAGGGCATTTCAGGGAATTTAAAGGGAGCTTTGAGAGTCTTAAGACGTTCAATAGACCTGTCCCTGTTCTGTCCTGACGGGCAATGCTGAATATATTTCTGATATGCGTATATAGCGTGATTAAAGGCTCTTTTTTTCAGATAAAACTCACCAATATGATAAAGATGTTCCGGGTCCTCCTCCCCTGTAGTTTTAAGGGATAGACTTGTAATAGCTGAGTCAAACTGCCGGAGTTTTCTACTGAAAAATCTTATAATCTTCATCGCGACTGTCGGGTTCTTTTGAATAAGCAGGCCAAATAAATCCTTTTCAACAGATATAAGGGATACGTTTTCAAGAGCAACTGCCGTCTCCTGTCTTGCGTGGCCCGCCATACATGATACTACTCCGAAAAAATCCCCGGGACCGAGTATAGTATAAGGCTCTTCAGAAATAACTGGAGTTTCCTTGGCGATTTTTACCCTGCCGCTCCTGATTATATAGAAGTTAGAGGCATTTTTTTTCCCTTCAACTAAAATGAAGGAGTCTGCCATGTAATTTTCAACTTTAAACTGGGTAGCTGCCATTATTCCTCTTCTGCCAGTCTTATATAATTAACTATTATCTACTTCGGATAAAATAAAAAACTTTTACATGAAAATTTACACGAAATCTACACCCTTATTCAATTTCAGTCTATCAATTTTTTTAATTTATACAGTTCATTTATCGCTTCCAGAGGTGTAAGGCTTTCGACATCTATTTTATTCAGAGTCTGTATGAGTACATGATTAGAAGCGTTAAATATCTCCAGTTGCTCAGAAGATGTTCCAGTTTCAGCAAGTTTGTCCTTAACGGAACTACTTTTCTCAAGTTTTTCAAGGATTTTAGTTGATCGGGATATTATTGTTTTCGGAAGTCCGGCAAGTTTAGCTACATGTATACCATATGATTTATCGGCACTACCTGTAACAACTTTGTGAAGAAATTCAACGTTGCTGAGAGTCTCTTTTACGAGAACATTATAGTTCACTATACCTGTTTTACTCCCCAGTTGTGTAAGTTCATGATAATGTGTCGCAAAGAGGGTCTTGGCCCGTATATATCTCTGAATATATTCAACAACACCCCATGCAATAGAGAGCCCGTCATAAGTGCTTGTGCCGCGGCCGACTTCATCCATTATGATCAGGCTTCTTTCTGTGGCATTATTCAGTATATTAGCTGTTTCATTCATTTCAACAAGGAATGTGGATTCGCCACGGGAAATATTGTCAGAAGCTCCTATGCGTGTGAATATCCTGTCAGCTATAGAGAGATCCGCACTTTCGGCAGGCACAAATGAACCAACCTGTGCAAGGAGCTGAATTATGGCACACATCCTGATATATGTGGATTTTCCAGCCATGTTCGGACCGGTAATGATTGCAATCATATTTTCAGTGTCATCAAGGAGTATATCGTTAGGTATAAATACCTCCTTTGTATAATATTTTTCCACAGCCGGGTGTCTCCCCGCTTTTATCGAGATATAGTTATTTTCATTTATCTGCGGCCTGATGAATCTGTTGTGTATTGCAGCAACAGAAAGTGAGCAGATAAAATCTATATAGCCGATAACTGATGCTGTATCCTGGATCTCTCTGCTCCTCGCGATGATTTCAAGGCGGAGTTTTTCGATTTCGGCTCTCTCTATATCAATGATTTTTTCTGAAGCTCCGAGTATGTCTGTCTCAAATTTCTGAAGTTCCGTAGTGGTGAATCTCTCTCCGCCAACAAGGGTCTGTTTTCTCATGTACTCTTTGGGCGCATTGTCAGCCTGCCCCTTGCTTATCTCGATATAATAGCCGAGAATTTTGTTATATTTTACACGGAGTGTATTTATTCCGAGCCTCGACTTCTCCTCCTCCTGGTATTTTAGTATCCAGCTTTTCGCGTCAGACTTTAGTTCATAAAGTCTGTCGAGTTCAGGGAGATAACCCGATTTTAATACACGTCCGTGCTCAGGCGTGAGTGCGGGTTCGTCATCTATTACAGTATCAATTTTTTGGATTAAGCCTGAAAGGTCAAATATGGATGAAGAGAGACTGTCTATGTCAGGGAAATTTATTCCCCATTCCGCAAGGATTTTCTGTATCCTTCCGGCTCCCTCCAGAGACTGTTTTAAAGCTATAAAATTGCGAGGCTGAATTTTTCCGATGGAGAATCTTGAGATAAGCCTCTCCATGTCGAGAATTGTTTTAAGGCTGGAATTGATTTCCTCAGTAAGTTCAGCCCTCTGATAGAAAAAATCGACCAGGTTAAGTCTTTCCTCTATGGCAGGCTTCTCTATAAGCGGCTGAAGGAGGTTGCGTTCGAGCGTTCTTCTTCCCATCGGGGTCTTCGTGTGGTTCAGCACAGAGAAGAGTGTCCTGTTTTTTGAGCCATCCTGCTGGTTCTGGATAAGTTCAAGGTTTGAAACAGTTGCTTCATCAAGAAGCATTGTAACTCTTGATGCGAGTTTCATCGGATTTTTAAGATGGCTGAATACTGTTTTATGTGTCTCACGGAGATAATGAAGGACAGAACCTACTGTAATTATTTCTGTATCAGTCTCTATGCCGAGGCCTTTAAGGGAGTGTATCTGAAGGGTCTGGCATATCACGTCGTTCATATAATCTTTTTCGTATATCCACTCGTTGAGTGAATTGACAGGTATATTTCTGTTTTTAATGAATTCAAGAAAAACAGAATCTGATTCATGAGATTCTGCGAAGAAAAGCACCTCCCTGGGAGAGAATTTCGCCAGTTCCCCCCTGAAGAGCTCCTGGTTCTTTAATGATGTCATGTAGCTGAAATCGCCGGTTGATATATCAACGAATGCAATCCCCATCTCTCCTTTTGACAGATAGACCGAGCATAGATAGTTATTATCATCAGTAGCGATAAGGTTCTGCTCAATAACTGTGCCTGGTGTAACAATCCTTACAACGTCACGTTTTACTATTGTCCCGGAGGATGGAACAGTTTCAAGCTGCTCGCATACAGCGACTCTTTTACCTGCCTTAATTAATCGCGCGATATAACTTTCAGCGGCATGATAGGGAAGGCCGCACATGGGCACGTCGTTCTGCCGTGAAGTAAGTGCTATATCGAGTATCTTCGATGCAATTTTTGCGTCATCAAAAAACATTTCATAAAAGTCACCCATCCTGAAAAATAGTATATCATCAGCATGTTTCCTTTTGATGTCGCTGTATTGCTTCATAGCCGGTGTAAGCTTTTCATCCATCTGTCAATCCCCGTAAATATAACTTCTGTTTCCCTGCTCGGAGAACCTTACAATATT
This sequence comes from uncultured Leptospirales bacterium, assembly GCA_964625825.1. Taxonomy (GTDB): domain Bacteria; phylum Spirochaetota; class UBA4802; order UBA4802; family UBA5550; genus UBA5550. The sequence continues at coordinate 6,505 of CAZVFJ010000087.1, forward strand.
TCCGTTAATTCCGTACTCCTCTGCAAGCCTTATCCTGGTCTGTAGCGCCCTGTCTGTGTCGGAAAATTTACCTATATATAAAAAATATCCTGACCTTGCTTTGATATTCCTTCTAGCCGGATAGTTCTTAAGGAGCCGGCTCATTCTATCCGCATCATCCTCCCGTGTGAAAGGTCCTACTGATATGGAAAAGAATATGTCCTCTTTTGTTTCCTGCACTGTATATTCCGGTGATATATCGAGCATTTCAGCGTTGTTTATCAACTCTGAATCGGGGATATATTCGACTGTTTTAGGATTCAGCGTTTTCAGTTTATCAATTCGCAAAATTGCCATGTCAGCTTCAGGTGATTCGGGGAAGAGTTTAACTATATCCGTATAAGCTGAATATGCCCTGTCCTGGTCCTTTTTTTCATCATAAAACTGAGCAAGCCTGTATAGAGTAGAGGGGTGAAGTTCAGATTTATTGAAACCGACAGCAAGTTCTCTGAGACTGTATATATATGAACGTGAATTACCAGTCGTTTTCCGGTCAATTTCTGACAGGAGAAAAATTGCCCTGGAAAGCGTATTATAGTCATGTGATTTTTCAGTTATTTCAAGTGCTTCACTCTTTGCTTTTCCGTAATCTTCAAGCATTATGAGAGATGTAATATGCATGAACCGAAATTCAATGCCATATGAGCTGCTGCTGAATAATTTAATTCCCTGATAGGATTCCTCCTTCAGTTCTTTCCATTTAGATTTGAGATCGAGTATCTGGCAGAGTTTATACAGTGCAAGTCCGCGTTTTTTGTATGAAGGATAATATCTGACCACTGACCTGTAACGCTCGGCGGCTAGTTCAGTGTCGCTTTCAATTTCGGCGAGCATCATCCGTACTTCAGGTATATATTCGCTCCCGGGATATTTTTTCAGAAAGGAGAAAGCATTTTTTTCAAAGGGATCTTCATCCCCTCTGTTGAACTTCTCAATTAGGATTTTAAATTCACCAGTCTCTGACGCATTGAGAGAAACGGGGAAAACCAGAAGCAGTATAATTAGAAATAATTCAGGAAATCTTTTTGCCGACAAGTGTGGAACCATTGACTGCAATAATTTCAACGTTTGACTCTTTACCGATATCATCGATGCTCCCTGTAAATACAACCGGGTGATTGAGAAAGGTTTTTCCAGATACTTCATTTTCTGATTTTCTGCTCACTTTTTCGGCAATAACAAGTTCTTTTTTGTTAATTCTTGATTTCAGTTTTTCAAGAGAAATTTTTCTCTGAAGGGCAATTAATTCATTAAGCCTTTCTATTTTTTCACTCCGTGTCAGCAGTTCCTTTATGGCATGAGCCGGAGTTCCTGCGCGAGGTGAATATGCGTACATAAATGCTTCATCGTATCGGATTTCTGTTACAGCATTCAGCGTATCGCGGAAATTATCTCCGGTCTCTCCGGGAAAGCCCACAATAATATCTGTTGAAATAGCGTAATCATTCAGTTCTTTATCAATAGTTTCAATTATTCTATAGTAGTCAGAAATGGTATATTTTCTGTTCATGGCTTTAAGTATAGTGTCTGATCCGCTCTGAATCGGGAGATGGATGCTGCGTGAAATATTTCCGTTATCCCTTATGACATCAACTATGCCGGAATTAAAATCCATAGGATGAGATGTGAGGAAGTTTATCTTTTTTAATCCCTTTACTGATGCGGTTTTTTCAAGGAGTTTATAGAATGGTATTTCACCACAATCCTGTCCGTACTGGTTGACGTTCTGCCCGAGGAGAGTGATCTCAATAACTCCCTCTTCTGCAAGTTCTTTAATGAAATTTAGAATTCTTTCAGAGGGGAAGGAGATAAGTTTTCCCCGTACATAGGGAACAATACAGTACGCACAAAAATTTTCACATCCGTGAGTGATGGTAACCCATTTGTGCCATGGGAATATATCCCTGTTTTTTACAAGTTCAAAGTTTATCCGTTCAGAAAAATCATCCTCTGCCTGTGAAAGAAATATCCCCTTTTTACGAGTAGATATATTCGCCTTGATTATCCCGCCAAGTTCCGGTGACTGGTAAGGCCCTGCAACAATATCGGCGTTACCTTTAAGTACAAGCTCTTCGCCGATCCTTTGGGCCATGCATCCTGCTACAACAATAAGTCTCTGTTTTCCTGTTTTTCTATTCCGCGCAATATTGACACGGGCCAGAGCTCTTTTCTCCGCGTGTTCTCTTACTGAACATGTATTAAATATGCAAATATCGGCATTTTCTTCGGTATCAGCCTCGGTAAATCCGTTTTTTGACATGGAGAGTTTTATAAGTTCGGAGTCGCCTTTATTCATCTGGCATCCGAAGGTTTCTATATAAAAAGTTTTCATTTTGCTTTTAAATAAGGCCTGCTTTTCTATATATAGCATCTATATTTTTATAGTACCTGTTAATGTCAAAGAGTGAGTCAAGTTCCTGAGCAGTTACCTTCTCCATTAACTCAGTAGATTTAAGTGCAAGTTCCTTAAGCGAACCTTCGCGCGCCCAAACTCTCATAGCCATGTCCTGAACAATTTTATAGGCATCTTCGCGTGAAAAGCCTTTCTCTATCAGGAGGAGGAGGAGTGACTGCGAGTAGAAGAGCCCTCCGGTTCTATCTATATTTGCCTGCATATTTTCAGGGTAAAGATGCAGATTCTTCAGAATGAAAATCATTTTGTTTAAAAGGTAATCGAGTGCGATTGTTGAGTCAGGGAATATTACCCTCTCAGCAGATGAATGAGAAATATCTCTTTCATGCCAGAGTGTGATATTTTCAAGAGCGACATTCATGTTGGCTTTGATTACTCTTGACAGGCCGGTAACACGTTCGGAGAGGATCGGGTTTCGCTTATGGGGCATGGCCGATGATCCTTTCTGCCCCTTCTGAAAAGGCTCTTCAATTTCGCGAACTTCGGTTCTCTGTAGGTGGCGTATCTCCGTGGAGAGCTGGTCAAGTGTACCTGCTGTAATTGCAAGGGCTGCCATAAATTCTGCGTGCCTGTCTCTCTGAATAACCTGTGTTGAAACCGGATCAGGCTTAAGCCCAAGCCTGAGGCAGACTTCCTGCTCAATGTCAGGCGAAATATTGCTGAATGTACCGACTGCCCCGGAAAGTTTACCGAAGGAAATATTGTCTATAGCGCGGGAAAGTCTCTCTCTGCTTCTTTTAAAAGACTCGTAGTAAAGGGCCATTTTTACACCGAAAGTTGTCGGTTCGGCATGAACCCCGTGTGAACGGCCCATACAATGAATATCTTTATACTTAAGTGCATTATCTTTCAGGACATCAATAACCAGATCCAGATCTTTGAGGAGAATTTCGCCCGCTTTCTTCATCTGTAATGACATTGCCGTATCAACAACATCGCTTGATGTCAGCCCGTAGTGGATATACCTGCTCGATGGGCCCACATTTTCCGCAACTGCTGTTGTGAAAGCAATAACGTCATGGTGCACTTCATTTTCAATTTCAAGGATTCTATCCACGGAGAAATCAGCTTTTTCCTTGATAATTTTAAGATCTTCGGCCGGGACAATTCCACGCTCAGCGTAAACTTCACAAACAGCAATCTCTATATCGAGCCATATCCTGAACTTGCTTTCAAGCTCCCAGATATCTGACATCTCTTTTCTTGAATATCTTGGTATCATTTAGTTCCTCTACAGTTAAGTTTATTGTTAATTCTCAGAAACAGGTTTTAAATCAAGGATTTTTTAACAGAAATAATTTTAAACATAAATTTTATAGCATTATACAATTGAACTGATGTATCAATATGTTGTTTTGAAGAAGCGTAGTGACTGAAAATCTTAATTTTTATCTTCAATCAGAGATCCCCCGCATGCGTTTCAAATGGCAGAGTCATAAATATTCCGTAAAATTTTTTAAATGAAAAATATTATTTTACATGATATTATTTAAAAAAATAATATCAGCAGGTCTCCTTTTCAAGTGCAATAAGGTTGCTGTAGGCTTCTTCAAGGGAATTGCCGCAGAGTCCGGCAGTTGGCGTGAATTCTTTGCAAACCTTCGGCCGGTCATTATAAATCAGACATTTCATATCCGGTGAAAGGTGACTGCATCTGACGCCTGCCGGTTTCCCTTTGCCTGTTCCTGGAATTATTGTTGAAATAGAAGGCGCAATACAGCAGGCACCGCATCTGTTACATTCCATCCGATTTGTTACCTTTATATTAAATATTTCTATAATCATCAACCATTCCCTGTAAAATATCAATTACTGTCAAATACTTGTTGATGAAAAAGATATTCTATATTAATAAGTATACACTGGAAAGGTATTTTATGTTTATAAGTAAAGTTATGATTGATGTAAAAATTCCAGAGGTCAGATATGATCTCCATTCGCCTGAATTTTTTTATAACACATTGAAAGTTTTAACCGGAGATTCAAGGCCCCTCTACAGAATTGAAAATGTGCCGCTTAACCAGACCGGATTGATTCAACCCGTTCTTGTTATATCACAATCCAAACCGGATATTGAAAAAGCAGGTAAGCCCTCGGGATATTTTTTCGGCATAGATAGTCATGAATATAAAATTCCTGTTAGAGAGGGTATGATCTATAAATTTTTCATGAAAGCAAATCCCTCTGTTAGAATATTTTTTAAAGAATTTGACATCGATACTGATGAAGCGCGGAAAAAGTGGCTTGAGACAGAATGTACTTCTAATGGTTTTAAACTGATCGATTGTCAGTGCAGCGATGATGGCTTTATAATATCCCATAAAAAGAGGAAAAAATTATCTTCGGTCATATATGAAGGGGTGTTAAAAATTTATAATGAAAATAAATTTTCAGCGGCGCTTTATAAAGGTATAGGAAGGGGGAGGGGCTTAGGCCTTGGCCTTCTCTCTGTTGAAAGTTTTGGATGTAAAAACCGGAATATAGCAGAGGAGATGAAAAACTCCCCTCATCAGTAGGATGATATCATGATAGAGCCAGCGTCGTACACTGGCCCGTCCGAAAGAGAATATACACTGAGCCCCTTTGATTCAATAAAAGAATATATTTTTTCCGCATCTGGATGCTGGTCAATCCTTCCTGTGAAAAGTATCATATCCATAAACCTTCCGGAGGCTCCGCCTATAAAACCGTATTTATATCCCGGGAGTTCTATATAGCCGGGAGAAATTAAGAGGGAATCGAATCCGCACCTGCATGCTGAATTATGTATAGAATGATCGGCTGTAATTATACTGTTATCATCGACTATGAGTGTTGAGCATTTTGTATATCCCTGTTTAACCTCTGTAAGAATAATTCCGGATTCTGAAAAGTATTCTGCAATTTCAGGGGCTGTTGAATATTTTTTATGAAACGCGTAATTTCCAGCTGCTGCAACATTATACGCGATATCCCCCGGATAGGATGATGCAAGCCCTGTTGAACAGATTTTTACTTCACAGTAATTTTCCAGTTTTATAAGAAAATTTTTATTTATGTCAGGATGGACAAAAGCTCTTCCTGAATGAAGAAAAACCTGAATGTCCGGATGGCCTGCTATCGGCTTTTCAACAAGTGCCGTAATGGGGACCGGTATGGGTTCAATATCGAGAAGTTTCAACTTTTCAAGAGCAATGTTTTGCAATCCCGGATCTGTCAGTGCAAAATATTTCATGAATTGATTCTTTGAAATTTATAATACAGGTCAAGCATTATCGGCGGACTTTTATTTTTT
>CAZVFJ010000088.1:0-12116 GCA_964625825.1 uncultured Leptospirales bacterium
TATGGATTGTATTTTACAATATCTGAACCAAGAAGTTGCTTTGAATAAACACCTGGCAGACCAAGCTGCGCAGCTTTAAATCCGAGAGCCATAGAGCCGTGACTCCATTCAGATACTACTTTTGATTTCCCTTCTTTGATAAGTCTCGACATGTTTCTGTCGGTTCCCCTCATTTCTGCTCCGCAATAAGACCAGTGAGTATGAGTAACAGCTCCGAAAGGAATAAGGTAACTTTGATTCGTCGCAGGCGATCCAATATTTGTCATCCCCTTGATCCCCTGGCGCAATATCTCTAAAAATGCGATTATCGGTGTTCGAACATAACTGAAACCGCTATCAGTTAATATGTCTCCATCCTTAACATATTCAGAAATTGCTTCTTTGAGTGAAATACGTTTGTCAATAGCTGCATGGCTTTTCTTTTCATGTGCTTCTCTTGCCGATTCATAATCGATTAGACGATCGAGACGAGGCAGATCTTTTTCATCAAGCCTGAGATTGGCAAGTACCTCTTTGTCATAGTTGAATTTTCCCATCACTTCCTCCTTCCTATAGTGTGGTAAGTATTTATAATTTGTTCAAAAAAATTCCGTCCAGACGTTTTATTATACAGAAACAGTTTTTTTATGTAAATAATTTTTTTTAATTTATTTTAGACAAGATATGTATTTTTTCTTTTTTTTATATATTTGATAAAATTATAAAGCCTATCATGAATTAAACTAAGATTTATTCTCATATTTCTGACTCGTGATTATGTGATAAAATAAATAAAAAAATTGAATGTTCCTTTTTTATAAAAGCGATAGAAAAATTTAAAAATAAACATTGTAAAAGAGTAATTGTTTAGAAAATGTTATAATATACAGTGCTTAAAATATTAATTATTTATAATTTAAACAGGAGTAAAGAAGCTTTCATAAAGAGACATTTTAGCTGTTTGAACTCAAATTTATTACAAGCCAAAATCTCTATTGACAAGCGAGTCTACTTTGTTAAATTGTATCCATTAAAAATTATCCAGAAAATTTTTTAGTATTTATTCCTTAAGTTGTTTATGGTAAAAAAGAACTATTACTCCCGCCGCCTTCGGCGGCAGGAGTAATAGTTCTTGATTTTATACTAAAAAATATATTTAGGAAGTATTAGTGAAAATTTTTAATAAAAAATATTTTATATAATAAACGAATTATTTTTCAAATATTTTTTTTGATATTGATTATAAAGATTGCGCCCGGATTGTAGTTAAGAGTTTTGCAGCGGGCAAATGCCAGTTTAATAGATCTGATTCAACAGGAACAGAGCTTTGTAATTTTTTTTAAGAATAACTGGAATAGATATATCCGGACTTTAAACTTTACCATATGGAAATTAAACTGTACCTTTTGATAGTATGCAGTTTTTATAAAAAGTTATATCCGGAGTAAAATAAATATAAATTATAAAAATATAAAAATCTGATTTTTAATATATTCTGGTAAAATCATTTAATTTATACAAATGTTAAAAATTAATTTTGCACCAATATTATTTTATATAAAACCAGGAGGAAGTTAATGGTAGTTAAGAATTTAGCTTTGATGATTCATGAGCAGGTTTCTAAATACTCTGATAAAAAAAATGCTCTCTATTACAAGGAAGGTGAAGAGTGGATTGGAATTTCATGGAAAACCTTCGGAGAGAGGATTGATAACGTTGCGAAAGGGCTGCTGGAACTAGGCGTTGAAGAAAATGAACTTGTAGCGATTTTTTCAGGGAACAGACTTGAATGGACTATTTGTGATTACGGGATAATGAGTATCAAGGGAGCTACTGTCGCAATATATGCAACTAATACACCAGAACAGGCTGAATTTATAGTTAATGATGCCAAGATCAAAGTAATATTTGTTGATAGCCAGTATCAGTATGACAGTGTAATGAAATTTTTTAAAGGCAATAAAACTCTTAAAACTGTAATTGTTTTCGATAAAGCAGTAAAAATTGAAGAAAACAAAAATGTGATGTATATCGATGCTCTTTATGAAATGGGGAAAAAATCAAAGAAAAACGATATACTCCAAAAACGTCTTAAAGCTGCAAATCCTGATGACATCTCAACCGTAATATATACATCAGGAACAACAGGTGATCCTAAAGGGGCATTGCTGGCTCATAAAAGTTTCTTTGTTGAATTTGATGCGCTAAACCTCGGGTTTCCTATGGGAGAGAATGATATTGAGCTTGTATTCCTTCCGTTAAGCCATGTTTACGGTAAATGTTCAATGTACTGGGTTCATTCAAAAGGCGGAACAGATTATTTCTGCAGTGATACAAATAAAATCGTGGAATATTTCCAGGAAGTAAAACCGACCTATATGGTTGGAGTTCCAAGACTTTATGAAAAAATGTATGCAGCTATATATGCAAACATTGAAAAATCTTCACCTTTAAAAAAGAAAATTTTTGCATGGGGTGTTGAAACAGGAAAGAAATACAGATACGCGGAAATAGAAGGTAAAGGCATTTCTCCAATTCTTAAAGTGAAACATGCCATAGCTTTTAAACTTGTACTGTCTAATATCAGAAATCTCCTTGGAGGAAAACTGAATTTCTTCTCTGCCGGTGGAGCGCCTCTTGGAAAAGAGATAGAAGAGTTTTTCTTTGCAGCAAATATTTTCATTGCACAGGGTTACGGCCTTACTGAAACAGCTCCATGCGGTTCCTTTAATATACCTTCAGCATTTAAATTCGGTACTGTAGGTAAACCTATCGCCGGAAATGATATCAAAATCGCCGAGGATGGAGAAATTTTGATAAAGGGTGACAACGTAATGAAAGGCTATTGGGGAAATCCCGCAGCAACAAAAGAAGTAATGACAAAAGACGGTTATTTCATGACTGGCGACATCGGTTTAATAGATGAGGATGGTTTCCTTAAAATTACCGACCGTAAGAAAGATATAATTGTTACTGCCAATGGTAAAAATGTTGCTCCACAGGGAATTGAGTCAAAAATAGGACAGGATTTTTATGTTGAACAGACAGTAATTATCGGAGATAAACAGAAATATCTTACAGCTCTGATAGTCCCGTCATTCCCCTCGCTTGAAGAATATGCAAAAGACAAAGGGATTAAATATGATTCTCTTGAAGACCTGATAAAAAAACCTGAGATTATTGAATTCTATAAAGGGAGAATTGATGAGAAATCAAAAGGTCTGGCGCATTTTGAGCAGATCCAGAAGTTTACTTTGATGGCAGAACCGTTCTCAATTGAAAAAGGTGAAATCACTCCAACGATGAAAATCAAAAGAAAAGCGATTGCAAAAAATTATTCAGATGTAATTAAAAATATGTACTGAAATTAATTCAGAAATTTTTTCCTTAAATCGTGAAGTGAATATATTGTCCCCGCAGCTTGCTGCGGGGATTTATTTTATAAGGATTATCCGATGAAGAGAGCTTTTGAAGCAAAGTCGGGGTCACTAGTTGTATTAAGCCCGAGTTTTCTTAATCCTGCTGAGTCTCCCGGAGTAGGCATATGTGTGAGATGAACCTCGCACCCTGCAAGCTCCTTTAGTTTGCGCATTGCAGCCTCGGCTCCCGGATTTGCCGTTGCGCTTATCGCAAGGGCTATTAGCGTTTCCTCAAGGTCCAGACTTACCGGAGCTCCCTGAAGAATCTCTTTTTTGAAACTCATAAGAGATGTAAGTATATATGACGGAAGAAGATCTATATTTGCCGGAATTCCTGCAAGCGTTTTCGCGGCATTAAGAACAACACTCGATGTTGCGTGTAGAAGAGGGGAGTTGTACCCTGTTACAATTTTTCCATCATGAAGTTCAATGGCAGCTCCACTAAATATCCCTTTATTGCCTTTTCCCTTGTCTTTTGCTGTAACAGCAGCCTGGCGCGCAGGTGTTACGACAACTCTGTCTGTCTCGGCCAGCCCCAGATCTTTCATGATAAGTTCAACACGCTGAACTGTGTCCCTGTCACAGAGGCCCATGGCGTATTCGCATGAATAGCGGAAATATCTGCGGATTATTTCCTGGTTTGATGCAATTTTTACTGCATCATCATCTGTGATGGCAAATCCCGCACGATTTACACCCATATCAGTCGGAGATTTGTAAAATGATGGGGCCTCTGTAATTTTTTCAATAATTCTCTGTAAAAGGGGGAAGGCCTCTATGTCCCGGTTATAGTTTACAGATTTTTCATTGTAGGCATCAAGGTGAAAATGGTCGATCATGTTTACATCCTTGAGCTCCGCAGTGGCAGCTTCATAAGCAACATTGACTGGATGCTTGAGGCTGAGATTCCATATAGGGAAAGTCTCAAATTTTGCGTAGGCAGCCTTTACTCCTCTCCTGTGCTCATGATAAAGCTGAGATAAGCATGTAGCGAGCTTCCCGCTTCCCGGGCCCGGGCCTGTTATTACCACAATAGGTTTTTCTGTTTCAATATACTGGTTAGCGCCATAACCCTCTTCACTTACAATCAGATCAACATCTGTTGGATAGCCTTTTGTGAATTTGTGAGTGTAAACTTTTACTCCACGTCGTTCAAGTTTATTCAGAAATGACTGGGCTCCCGGCTGACTGTCATATCTTGTAATTACAACAGCACGTACTTTTATTCCACATTCAGAGAAGTCATCTATGGTTTTCATGGCATCTGTATCATAGGTGATTCCGAAGTCAGCCCTGATCTTTTTCCTCTCTATATCTATGGCGCATATACACATTATGACTTCCACTGAGTCTTTCATGCGTTCAAGAAGCCTCATTTTCACATTGGGGTCAAACCCGGGAAGGACTCTTGCTGCATGGTAATCGAAGAGGATTTTACCTCCAAATTCGAGGTATAATTTTGAGAAGTTTGAATTTTTAATCCGACCGAGTATAGCTTCACTCTGCTCATTCAGATAAAGTTCATTATCGAAACCGATTTTTTTCATTATATGCATCCTGATTTATTTTAGAGGAAAGGTTTATACTAAAAATAATATATATCCGGCCTCTAATTATTTTGTCAAGCATAGAGGTGTAAAAAAAGTCAGTTCAGAGATCGGCTTTTTCTGAATTTGAATTTTCTCCGGCGAAATTCGTCGATAAACTCCTTTGATGCCACGTACTTATCTGTAAATGTGACTATAAATGACTCCTGGTATCTTGGGGGAATCAGGGTAAGTGGCCACATATGTTTTAAGATAATGTCTTTTTCCAGATCATTGAGTGTGAAATTCTTCATGGCGTTGTTTAACGCTATCCGTGGATGGGCCATGCCATGATATTTATTTTTAGCAAGATCCGGTTCATCGTGATCTCTCCAGTCATACAGGAAGAAATCGTGGAGGAGCCCTCCTCTCGCGGCGGAGGTATAATCCAGATTAAGGTATTTACACAGCCTGTATGATATATATGACACGATCCTTGCGTGTTCATAGATTGAAGAATTGTGGTGGAAAAATTTGCGAAGTTTAAGAAACTCCTCATTGTTAAGTATATCTGCAACAATGACGTTGTACTCCTGCTCGGCAGGCCTCCTGTCGTTCATAATTATTTCGATATTTTCTGTGAGTCTGTTCATCATTTCGTTAGCCTTGTTTTTTAGTCTTATATTAAGTTTTGAATTCAAATAATCATTAAGATCCGGGAATGCTTCAAGAATCCTTCTGAATGAACTGATAATTCGTTGTACTTCAGTATTTGTAAGGGATGAGTATTTTTCATATAGATATATTATATCTCTTCTAAACCTCTTCAATGAGAGTGTTGAGTAACCTGCGTCAGTAATGAAATATACAATAAACAGGCTGGTGAGTATAATCGAGTTCTCTTTACCGATATTATTTATCGGGCGTGATATAAAAGGGTGAATATAACTTACTACAATCAGCGCGAGCAGTCCCCATGCTGTTGAGAAAAGGAGACTGATCTTTCCGTTTAGATTGAATTTGTTGTCGGAGTAGTCCCATAATTTCAGCTGGAAAAAACGTTCGAAAATCTCCCCTGTTATATACTCGATAACTGTGAGAATTATTGTATATATAATAAACTGGAGAGGAACAGGGTAGGGATATATGTAATTATAGATGAGTGAAATAAATATTCCACCTATACCATATATTGGCACAAAAGGGCCGTAAAGAAAGCCAGGATTGGTAAATTTTCCGCTATTTGATGAGCGGTATATTACCTCAATTATCCATCCTGTAAAAGAGTAAACTGCAAAGAAAATAACGATATTATAATACAGCATTAGCCTTTTAATGATCCCTGTGTATATTGTTCAACCAAAAAATTGAATCAACCATAATTATGTGGAAAATATAGAAAAATTTGTTACAGAGAATTTTTACTCTGTGCTGAGGTATTTTTCGAGGTATTCGGTTAAATCCCGTATATTTTTTTTAATCATGACCCTGAATTCAACAGGTATGTTCTGATCGGCAACTACCTTATAGTAGTTAATAGCATCCCTTACCTGCCTGTGCTTTATAAAATCATCAGCTTTTTGAAGCATAGGTTTATATTTATAAAAGGAGTATTCAAGGATGTTTTTTTCCCTTGAGAGGCTGAATTCGTCAGGGAGTTTCTTGAAATCGTAGCTTACCCTGAGTATAGGAAGCTCTCTTTTCTTTATCCTGTCCGGTTTTATGAATTTTTTATAGAAATCAAGGTCAGATTTTTTTTTCTCATCCAGACGTGAGTCATCAAAAGTGTACTCCGGTTCTTCGCCATGCCGGTCTCCCAGGATTTCAAACTGTGAATCGTCTACCTTCTTCCTGTCATCTTTCAGTATTTTCTCAAATATATCTTCATCAGACAGGGTGCTCTCATCTTTAGGCTTTCCGTATTCGCTCAGGAGATCAAAGGCATTCGCATCTTCGTCAGCATCTATATGCTTTTCGATCTCTTTCTCTTTTTCACTTTTTAGAATTTCGTCATAAGAAAAGGGCTCCTCCTGTACTTCCTCTATTTCTTCTTCAACAGGTTCCGGTTCCTGCGCGGGAGTCTCTTCGGCCCCGGCTATTTCGGCAGTTGGAGGTTCGGGAAGTATCTCTTCCTCTTCGGTAGCCTCTGCTGCGGGGAGTTCAAGTTCAGCTGTTTCGGGTTCGGGTTCTATATTCTCAATGCTTTCTTCATCTGCTACAACCTCTTCCGGGATCTCCTCATAAATTTCAGGTTCAATTAATTCTTCTTCATGACGCTGATATTCATCAATAAGTTCTTCTGCTTCACGGTCTGTCAGTTCAGGAAGTTCTTCAGCAGCTTCATGTTCTTCTGTAAGATCAGATTCCGGGAAGATCTCAGGTTCAGGAAATAGTTCCGGTTCGGGGAAGAGTTCATTTTCATCCGGCAATTCTTCTGAGGTTGATATCTCCTCTTCTAAACTTTCTGGTTCTTCCTGTGATTCAGCTTCCTCCAGCTGTTCAATTTCTTCTACGGTAAGAAGCTCCTCCGGCAGAGGTTCGTCAATGTTTTCGGGCTCACGGGCTGACTCTTCATTAAGAGCTTCTTCTTCCCGCTGTTCGGCTTTCTGCTGGTTGAGCTTTTCAAGTATTTCAATTACAGGTTTAGGATCGAAGTGCAAAGGTATAGAGGCTTCGTAGCGTGCTTCTACCATTAATGGTTCACGTTTAGTCTCAGGAATTCTGATATTTGACATGTCGTCGAATCGGCTATGCAGACTGTCCAGGGATTCCTTGAGCTTGTTGAGCTTCTCCATCTCTGTCCTGATCTGGTTTAGAAGGTCATTCTGGCCCCTCTCTTCATCTCTTGCAATCTGCTGTTCTTTCAGTTCACGGAGCCTGCTTAATTCCTGGAGAGCCTTCTCCCTGTCATCAGTTATGTCGGAAAATTTTTCTTTGAGAACCTTCAGTTCATGCTGGAGACTGGCAAATTCGGCATAGTCATCAAGGTCGAATTTCTCCTCCGGTTTCGATTTCAGCCTTTCTACTTCATTTTTTATTGTGCCGAGCTCTTTTGTAATCTGGTCTGATATCTTGCTGATAATCTCTTCAGAATCAATACTCTTATCAGGGATGCCAATATTTATGGTTGATGGTATCGGGCCGTCAATTTTGACTCGTAATTCGCCTGGCTGCGGCTGTTGTTCCGAAATACTTGACTCGATCTTTTTCTTTATATCTTCTTCACGTCTATGCTGAAAGTGGTTAAGATACTCAATATTGCCATCTATCTTTTCTCTTACGCTGTTATCGAGTATACGGTCACGCACACCCCTGAATAGTGAGATGGATGTTTCAATATCACCTTTACGTGCATAAACTTCGGAGTTTATAAGTGTTCTTTTGTAGAGTCTATATCTGGAGCTGTCAGGTATTATTTCATTTGCTGAAAAGGGTAACTGAATCTGCTCTGATGGTTCCTGAATTCCAGGGGATATTTGTTTAGAAGGCATCCCGGGAGATTCCTTCTCTGGAAACTCTCTTTCAATAGCCCTGTCAGATGCTCTTCTTCTTAGAACTTTTTCCGGTTCGTCCTTATCCCCGGCGGATATTTTTTCAGGCAGAGCCGTACGTTCATCCCTTGAGCCGAAAAGGGCCCATGCCAGGAGGAGCAGAATTATAACAAGCGCTATTACAAGAATTATACTCATATATTCAGATTAAATTTATCCGGTTATCATATTTTCGGTATAAAGCGATAAATATTACCCGTAATTTCTATAAGATATTAAATATTTTTACAAAAATAATAATAGACACTTTTCACCAGATATTTTTTTTGTAAAGATAAAATGAACTCATTATAAATGTGTGTTTATTTTATATAGAGTAAAAGTTAGATTTTTTTAGTATTAATTTTAAGAAATTTTATATTTTCAGAGGTTTGTATTATGACACAGAAAATAAACAAAGACATGACCTTCGGCGAACTTCTCAGGGCTTATCCGGAAGCTACTCCGGTACTCGGGAGCTATGGACTTCACTGCATAGGATGCAGATTAAGCGTTACTGAAACGATAGAGCAGGGGATGAAGGCTCACGGAATGGATGACAGCATGATTGACAAACTTATAGTTGAACTTAATCAGAAAGCCGGAATAAAGTAGAATCGTAATATATTTAGCTTTTTTAAGCAAAATATATTACTCCATTAGTTAAAATCCGGAAAATATGGGAATTGTAATAGTTACGGTTCCCGTTTTTTATCCATTCAGGTAGTGAGTACAATTAGAGAGTGTGCTTCAACTGATAACTCTTTATTTTTTACATAAGGCTCTTCGCCATATGGGAATATATCCTCTCCATTCCGGCCAGATGTATTAATGGATATCTTCCAGACATTTCCGGAGGGTGAATCGGGGATTAAAAATGTTTTTTCTATGTCAGATGGATTAAACATCATGTAAAAGTCCACATCAGGAATAAGAAAGAGCTCCTCCGCGTAAGCTCCGTTGATAAGTAGTGCGATAGAGAGCTCATCATCATTCCAGTCAGGTTCTTTATTTTCATGAGTAAGCCATAAGATATCCTCTGAGGTGTAACCCTTTTTTTTCTCCCCTGAATAAAATCTCATCGACCTCAGGATCGGATGTTTTTTTCTGAATTCTATCATCATCCTGGTGAATTCAAATATTTCGTTGTTTTTTTCAACAAGGTTCCAGTTTATCCATGAAATGTCGTTATCCTGGCAGTATGAGTTATTATTACCTCTCTGCGTCCTTCTGAATTCATCACCAGCAAGAATCATGGGGATCCCCAGAGAGAGGAATAATGTTGCGGTGAAGTTTTTAATCATTTTTATCCTTAGCTTTTCAATCTCGACCGGAGCATTTAAACCTTCAATCCCCCAGTTGCAGCTGAAGTTATGATTTTCACCGTCCCTGTTATTCTCACCGTTTTCGATGTTATGCTTTGAGTTAAAACTGACCATATCATTCAGGGTGAACCCGTCGTGGCAGGTAATAAAGTTTATGCTTCTGCAGGGAGAGGTTGTATTGTAGAGATCCGCACTCCCTGTAAGCCTTGTGGCAAAGAGCCCCTTATATCCGTTCTCTCCCAGCCAGAACCTCCTTACATCATCCCTGTATCTTCCATTCCATTCTGCCCATCTTCCGGGAAATTTTCCTACCTGATATGCCCCTCCCGCATCCCATGCTTCAGCTATAATTTTTACATTCCGGAGTATGGGGTCCTCCTCGATCCATTCTATCAAAGGGGGATTATTTAACATCTCACCTTTCTGGTCTCTACCCAGGATTGAAGCAAGGTCGAACCTGAATCCATCGACGTCCATTTCTATGAACCAGTACCTGAGGCATTCAAGAATAAACTGCCTGACAAGCGGGTGGTTGCAGTTTACCGTGTTCCCGCATCCCGAAAAGTTTTTATAATATTTTTTATCATCATCAAGAATATAATATATTGAGTTGTCTATTCCCCTGAATGAAAGTGTTGGCCCCCTGTGGTCACCTTCATGAGTATGGTTGAAAACCACATCCAGAAAGACTTCAATCCCGGCTTCATTAAATTCCCTGACCATCTCCCTGAACTCTCTTACCTGTTCCCCTAAAGACCCTGCTGATGAGTAGTTTCCCTTTGGTGCAAAAAATGCAATTGTGCTGTAGCCCCAGTAGTTTTTTAATTTTTCCCCTGTTATCGGGTTTATGTTTATATTTTCGTATTCATCAAATTCCTGAATGGGGAGGAGTTCCACAGCGTTTATCCCGAGTTCTTTCAGGTACGGGATCTTCTCTGTAAGCCCTTTAAATGTTCCGGGAGCTGATACTCCGGATGATTTATGGGCCGTGAATCCTTTGACATGAAGTTCATAAATAACCAGATCATTTTCAGGTATTCGGATTGGATTCTTTACAAGTTCATTACGTCCGTTAAGAACAATACTTCTCGGGACATGGGGAGTGCTGTCAATCATGGAAAAGGAGTTTATTTCATCCTCGGAGCCGAGTATTACACCTCTCGCCCTGGAAAGGTCCCACTGGAAGTTACCGGTAACAGCACGGGCATAGGGGTCGAGCAGTAGTTTGTTATCATTGAACCTGTGCCCGCATTCCGGGTCATAGTCGCCAGATATTCTGTAGCCGTACACCTGCCCCTCGCTGAGTCCTGCAATCCATATATGCCACACATCACCTGTTTTATGAAGATAGGGGTCAAGCTGTATTTCGGTATAGTCTGAATCAGCATCAGGCGTATCGAAAAGAAGGAGCCTTACACCTGATGCATTTCTGGTAAAAATAGAGAACTGGACGCCATTATTTATAATGTTAGCCCCTAATGGGCTGGGGAGTCCCGGAGCAGTTTTCAGGTTATTGAATTTAGTCATATCATTATATTCAGTTATATTTAAGGCAATTAAAGTCTGGTTTAAAAATTATTAACGAAAGATTCAGTTATTTTCCACAATTTTCTTCCTCGGAAAACGGGAAGTACCTGCGTTCCGGGAAGGCTTAACCGGGATTTCTAACTGAGAAGCCGGTAAAAATATTTATTATATACATAGATAATACTTTCCCATAGAAATACGAGCTTATTTTATTACAAATGCCTTTATTGTAAGCCTGATAATCCCATGCTCAGGGTCATTCGTAAAGACGCTTATTGTTTTGATTAATTCGCCTTCCCGTTCATCTGTATTCAGTTCTACTTCAAGTTTTCCGCTGCCACCGGCAGGGATCTCACTCTCCGATAAGAGAGTACCTGTGCAGCCTCAACCGGCTTTTATCCTTTCAATTACAAGTGGGGAATTACCTTTGTTTGATAAAAGAAAAGTGTATGAAACAGTCGTACTTGCGGGTACATTGCCGAAATCGTGTGAAGTTTTATTAAAAGAGGCAACAGGTTTCCCATCGCAGGAGTTAAGGGCAAAAATCAGTATTGTTGATAGAATAATCAGTATTTTTGTTTTCATAACTTTAACCAGCCTTTTTTTGTTAAGAAGATAAAATTTACGTTAGATACCTTCATAGTCAAATTATTTACCAATTGAATTACGAAAAATTATTATTAAACAATAATAACATTTAAAAATATATTTTAGAGTAAAGGTAAGATGTTCTATATTCCCGCCACCATATAGGGGAATAACAGGGTCTTTTTACTTAAAATAAATTAAGGAATAAATACTGAATAATAA
>CAZVFJ010000089.1:0-8845 GCA_964625825.1 uncultured Leptospirales bacterium
GAACGCGCTTTCAGCCATCTCCATATTTTCAAGATACTCAAGTGCAAGGAGGAGATCTTCATTTTCAGCAAGGATCTTCTCCCCTTCAGAATTAACTGCACCCAGTGCATAGTCGATCTCGCGGAGCCTCCTGATGTTCTCTTTATATGTTTCACCCGGAGAGTTCTTCACCATTGACAGGTCACCTTTTTCAAAAGAGACCCTCTGCGTCAGATCGCTCAGTTTATCCCTGTCAGATTTATGACACGCGAGGATAACAGCGCTCTCCTTTGCACCTTTCTTAATTATATGAATATCAATACCGGGAGTTTCTTCTATTAAATAAATATCATCTGTTGATGTTATCCCCGCAACAGTAAAGGCATGGAGAGACTCCCCGGTTTCTCCAATGGGTGTGAATATCTCCTTCCATGGTTCAAGTATTGAATTTATTTCAGTTAATCTTTTCCGCTCTTCATTAAGTGAGTCGATTTTTCTCCTGAGCCCGCCGGCATTAAGAATCAACCCCCTGCTGTCGAATGAATTCACAGCCGAGTAGAACCGTTCTCTTTTTACAATACGGGGAGGAGAGAAGAACTTTTCCCAGAAGCTGACCTTCTTTCTAAACCTTTCGAGGAACAGCTTTGCCTCAAGGAGATCCCTGTAGTCTGAACTGCTGAAACGTAATTTCTCCCCCCTCCTTTCACTCTCTCCAGGCTCCTCCCCCTTCCTGATGAACGATGTGACATGAAAGATCTCAGCATGCTGCAGCTCACGCATAAAGATGTCGAGTTCTGCTGAACTCCCCGCGATAACCACCTTTATCATAGAGCTTACTGCCATTGCTAACCTACTCCAGAATTTTATTTATAAGGAGTTCAGCTGCCGTATTGATTCTTTTTTCAGCATTTGACTTTATTCTCTCAATCTCACTTTTAGTCCCTTCTTTCATACGGATAGTCTCATCCGCCGCGTCAACGTGCGCACGGTCTGACGCGGCAGCCATCCCGGCGCCGGATTCCCTTTCCATTGCGGATATTCTTTCCATATATTCGCTTTTCAGATTTTCAATGAGAGACTCGCCATCCCTGCGGGCTGATTCAAGCATCTCCTCCGCCCTCTTTTCAGCCCCTTTAATTTCCTTTATCAGGTTTATTTCATCACTCATTCTATTTTCTTCCATTCAATACCTGATTTCACGTGATACTATAATAGTAACTAAAGTGGAAATTATCAAAATTATGCTCTTTTTATTTTCAGATTAAGAGAGGATTTTTTAATATTTTCCCTTCCGGACATGGAAAACCATTATTATCACCCTGCTATCCCCCGGTGATACATTCACCGGAAACTCTTAACAATTTTATTAAATTGTTATATAACCCATAGAACCGGACATTCCCGGGAAAAACATTTGACTTTATATGAAGAGAGAATTTCTTTTAGTAAAATAAGAAGCCATTTCTTATATTTCTGAAAGCACAGAAGGGAGTTATGAGACATTATTACGATGCTGTTATTGTAGGATCAGGGATTGCGGGGCTTACCTGCGCCATATATCTGAAGCAGGCAGGTTATGATGTCATAGTCATGACAAAAAATAGCAGGATCGGTGAATCAAACACTTTCTACGCGCAGGGGGGGATAATTGCCGCAAAGGACGGTGACTCCCCTACACTGCTTCGCGATGATATACTTCAGGCGGGATGTTCATATAACAGGACTGACGCCGTTAATTATTTCGCTACATACGGCCCGCGCCTTGTTTTCGATTTTCTTGTTGATGTTGCCGGTATCGAGTTCAATACATCTGAAAACGGAGAGATCGACTACACCGAAGAAGCGGCTCACAGCGTCAGGCGAATAGTTCACTACGAGGACCATACAGGTGACAAGATAGAAGAGTCCCTTATTGAATACGCGAAGAAGATAGGAGTCAAATTCTTCGTGGACTACACGGCTGTTGACCTTATAACAAACAATCACCACTCCCGCAACACGCAGGAGCTCTACAAAGAACGTGAAGTAATGGGAATTTACGCGTTAAATAATAAAGAGGGAGAGGCTGAAACATTTTTTGCTGATAATGTTATCCTTGCCACCGGCGGCGTAGGGAACCTTTTCTATCACACGACAAACCCGGTATCAGCAACAGGTGACGGGATGAGCATGGCATACCGTGCCGGGGCGGACATTATAAATGCCGAGTTCGTCCAGTTCCACCCCACCGCACTCTTCCACAAGGATATAAAACGCTTTTTGATCTCAGAATCATTACGGGGCGAAGGGGCGAGGCTTAAAGATCACTCAGGCCACGAATTCATGTACGATTATTCAGAGATGGGGCATCTTGCTCCCCGCGACGTTGTTGCACGGGGAATTTATGACAGGATGTCAAAGGACGGCAAAGAGTATATGTTCCTTGATATAGCGAACTACTACGAGGGGAGTGTTCCACTTGAAAAAAGGTTCTCAAAAATATACTCAACATGCCTGCAGGGAGGAATCGATATTACTAAAGAGCCTATCCCGATTGTTCCTGCCGCGCACTACTTCTGCGGGGGTATAAAAAGCGATCTCAAAGGAAGAACTTCCATCAAAAATCTCTACGCTGTCGGCGAAGTAGCATGTACCGGGCTTCACGGCGCTAACAGGCTCGCTTCGACATCACTGCTGGAGGGGGCACTCTGGGGTAAATCCGCGGCAGAGGATATAGCAGCAAAAAAATACAGGATTAACAGGGGAAGGCTCAACAGTATACCCGACTGGGAAAAGCCTGAATACACAGAAGAGTTTGACCCCCTTCTCATAGACCAGGACATGAAGGCGATCCAGCTCACTATGTGGAACTACGCCGGAATCATCCGCACTGAAAAGGGGCTCAGACGCGCTGAAGCCGACCTTGAATACTACTCTCACAGGATCATGCGTTTCTATAAAAGCGCCGCTTTACATAAGGATATCATAGAGCTCCGCAATGCGGTGGTCAGCTCTATATTGATAGTATCAGCTGCGCTCCGCAACACCAGCTCCGTGGGCTGTCACTACCTTAAAAAATAATGACGAAAAAAAGCCTGTTCCGGTGCCCTGTCTGTCACTGCGGCCTTCATTATCAGGAGAAGTCACTCCGATGTGAAAACAGCCACTCATACGACATAGCCCGGGAAGGGTACGTGAACCTTCTCCTTGCCAACCAGAAAGGGAGCAGCGAGCCCGGGGATTCACGTGAAATGCTTCTTTCACGCCGGGCATTTCTGAACTCCGGCTTTTACAGCGCCCTTGCACAGAGCCTCACCCACCAGGTTGCAGATTATATTGAATTACTGCAGAGGGATATAACCATTCTTGATGCCGGATGCGGCGAAGGATACTATACCGATTGTTTAACCGCAAATTTAATAATAAGTTCACGCGCAAAAATCAGCGGGATAGATATATCAAAAGAGGGGATAAAACTCGCGGCGAAGAGAAACAAAAATATTCAGTGGGGAGTTGCCGGCGTCCATACAATCCCGCTACATGATGAATCAGTTGATATAATAATCAATGTATTCGCTCCGCACGATGCTGATGAATTTAGCAGGATATTAAAAGAAGACGGGATAGTGATCTCCGCCACCCCGGGCCCGGAGCATCTTCTCGAATTAAAAAGGTTCCTTTACGATACAATCACACTTCACGATGACGGACCGCCCTATATAGAGGGTTTATCAATGACGAATATAGAGAATCTGAAATATAAATTCTCCATATACGATCAGAAGATAAAAACAGACCTCCTCAGAATGACTCCCTACTTCTGGAGGACAAAACCTGAAAGAATTATATCCTTTGAAAAAATATCCGAACCATTAGCTACAACAGCTGATTTCCGGATAACTATTTATCGTAAAGAACGGTAAACTAAAACTTTTTCTCCCCTATGTCATTCATAGTAATCCCGATAAAACAGTAACACTCTATTTACATATCCCTCCACTACGGCAGAATCAACTCTTCAAAAGAGCTTTTTCTGAAAGCCACTAAATTTTTTTATTGACATCACAGGTATAAATTCTTTTTTAGTATGTTAAAAAACAGATATTATTTAATTGGAATAGAGCAGGAATAAATGACTACAGAAACAGCCAGTCGAAAATTACCTGCAAAAAATCTCTTAGTAAAGATTATATTAAAAAGTGATTATGAATGCCATAAAGCATTTAATTCGGAGTTTATAAACAGAATATAATCAGAAGTTAAGTTAGCTCATTATCTGAAGTACCAGGTTTTATTAACAGGGATATCTTACAGGTGTAATACTGTATCAGTTTCTGTTATGATTTGAATCAATCTGGAACGATCAGTTAAAATTACGTAAAACTATAGCAATAAAGAGGATGCTCTTTATTCAAAAAATCTAAGGAGTTATGAACAATGAGTGAGATGTTGTTCTACATTGCACCTATCGGTGCATGCGTTGCTCTGGTTTTTGCTTTCGTCTTTTACAAGTCAATGATGAAGGCCAATCCTGGTAATGCAACAATGGTTGAAATCGCAGGTCACGTAAGAGAAGGCGCTTACGCGTATCTCTATCGCCAGTACAAAGTTGTAGGTATAGTTTTTGCAATACTGTTTGTTATCCTGACACTGCTGGCATTTAAAGGGATACAGAATCCCTTTGTTCCTGTTGCTTTCCTCACAGGTGGTTTCTTCTCAGGACTTTGCGGATACCTCGGAATGAAGACTGCTACAAACGCTTCTTCAAGAACAGCCCAGGGCGCTTCAGAATCTCTTAACAGGGGATTAAAAGTTGCTTTCCGTTCAGGTGCAGTTATGGGCCTTGTAGTAGTAGGTTTTGGCCTTCTTGACATATCACTCTGGTATGTTATTCTTGACAAGCTTGTCTATACAGCCGAACACATGGCTACCGGAGTAAAATTCCTTGGTCTTGATATCGTTGTCCCTGGTCTCGACAACCACCACAAATATGTGGAAATAACAACAACCATGATTACTTTCGGTATGGGTGCTTCCACACAGGCTCTCTTTGCTCGTGTAGGTGGCGGTATCTATACAAAAGCAGCAGACGTTGGAGCTGACCTTGTTGGTAAAGTTGAAGCAGGTATCCCTGAAGACGATCCCAGAAACCCTGCCACAATCGCTGACAACGTTGGTGATAACGTAGGTGACGTTGCTGGTATGGGGGCAGACCTTTATGAATCATATTGCGGTTCTATCCTTGCTACAGCAGCTCTCGGTGCTGCTCTTCCATGGAGTGAATGGGGCGCTGCAGAATTCGGCGGGCTCCGCGCGATTCTTGCTCCTATGGTTATTGCAGGTCTCGGTATTTTCTTCTCTATCGTTGGTATATTTGTTGTACGCACAAAAGAAAGTGCTACAATGAAAAATCTTCTTTTCTCTCTTAACACAGGTGTATGGACAAGTTCAGCTCTTATCCTTGCAACACTTGCTTATATGGCAAACATTAACTTCATAACATGGGGTATATTCGGAGCTGTTGTTTCAGGTCTTATTGCAGGTCTTATCATCGGCCAGGCAACAGAATACTATACATCAGACGAATATAAACCTACAAAAGGTATTTCTGCCCAGGCACAGATGGGACACGCAACTGTTATCATCGAAGGTCTTGGTGTTGGTATGTATTCAGTTGGTATACCTGTACTTACAATTATGGCTGGTATCCTCTGCGCATACGGATTCTCAGGCGGATTTACAGATATGGCACAGGGCCTTTATGGTATAGGTTTCGCTGCTGTTGGTATGCTTTCAACTCTCGGAATCACACTTGCAACAGACGCTTATGGTCCAATAGCTGACAACGCAGGCGGAAACGCTGAGATGTCCAAGCTTGACCCGATTGTTCGTGAACGTACAGACGCTCTCGATATGCTCGGAAACACAACTGCTGCTACAGGTAAAGGTTTTGCTATCGGTTCAGCCGGTCTTACAGCTATGGCACTTCTCTCCTCATACATTGAAGAGATCAGAATATGGCTCAGCAGATATGCCGAGACAATGCCGGACAAAATGATCCAGATTGGCGATCACATGTTCACAAAAGGTATCCTTGACGCTGACAAAATCGCGGCCTTTCAGGCTAAAGGAATTACTGCTGTTAATATCTCAACAGCAAAAATTGCTGACTTTACAGCAGCTTATGACCTCACTCTGATGAACCCGAAAATCATATGCGGCCTCTTCCTCGGCGGCGCTGTAGCATTCGTTTTCTGCGCTATGTCAATGAAAGCTGTTGGACGTGCAGCAGGACGTATGGTTGACGAAGTAAGACGTCAGTTCAAAGAAATACCCGGAATTATGGAAGGAACAGGCAAGCCTGATTACGCAAGCTGCGTATCAATATCCACAGCAGGCGCACAGAGAGAGATGATTCTTCCTTCTCTAATGGCAATCATCATTCCGATAATAACCGGCCTTACAATCGGTGTTGCCGGTGTTATGGGTCTCCTGGTTGGTGGTTTAACAACAGGTTTTGCACTTGCAGTTATGCTCAACAATGCTGGTGGTGCATGGGACAATGCTAAAAAGCATATTGAAAAAGGTAACTTCGGCGGTAAAAAAGCTGATGCTCACAAAGCTGCTGTAACAGGCGACACAGTGGGTGACCCTTTCAAAGATACAGCTGGTCCTGCTCTTAACATTCTTATTAAACTTATGACTATGGTTTCTGTTGTATTTGCCGGAGTAATAGTATATTTCTCTCTGTAATAAAGCAGAATATCAATCAGTTAAAGATACAAAGGGCTCTCCGTGAGGAGGGCCTTTTTTTAGACTCTAAAAAAATTTTAGATACTACGTAACCATCTCCGGAATCATCTTTACAAAATCTTTATATTATTTAAAATTCCTTGCAATTATTCACTCGATATTGAAACTATCCGCGGAAAAGAATTAAAGGCGGAGGGCCGTTAATCAGTGGAGTTTATTAAATATCTGATAAATCTTTACATGGATAATATAAATTATCCCATGATTCTTTTTCTGATGACACTTGAAAGCACCTTTATTCCTGTCCCCTCTGAACTTATTGTTCCTCCTGCGGCCTGGAAAGCTGCTCAGGGTGAAATGAATGTACTTATTGTAATTCTTTTCTCGACATTAGGATGTATACTGGGAGCGCTTATAAACTACTTCCTGGCCAAGATTCTTGGACGTAAAATAATCTACTCACTTGTAGATACAAAATTTGCCCACATGCTTTTTATAAACCGTCATTCAATGGAAAAATCTGAAAACTTTTTTATAAAATATGGTAAAAGTTCCACATTTATCGGAAGACTTGTTCCGGGTGTGAGACACCTTATATCAATACCCGCGGGCATAGCTCAAATGAACCTGAAGGATTTTATATTCTATACAGCAATAGGTTCAGCAATATGGAACAGCACCCTTGTTGTCCTGGGATATTTTCTTTATACACAGCAGGAGTTACTAAAAAAATATTACAGGGATATATCAACAGCAGCACTTATTATTTTTATAATATTTCTTTTCTATATTATTTACAGGGTTGTCAAAAATAAAAATTAGAATTATTACTGAAAGAGGTTATTTTTAACCTCTTTTTTATTCAGCAAAAAGAGTCCTCAAAAGTATCATAGAAACTGAAAACAATGCAATTTTAAATAAAAGAACATTCAAAGAAGGAGTAAATGAATGCTTATACATAAAGAAATGAAATTCTTCAAGCTCTTTAATGAGCAGGCAGACAATATGCATAGAGCTGCTAAATATTTTAATGAACTGGTTACAACCGGTAATTTTAACGAAGATACAGTTGCAGAAATGCATCGGATTGAACATGAGGGTGATATAATAAGCAGAGAAATTTCTGTAGTGTTAAATAAAACTTTCATCACTCCATTTGACAGAGAGGATATATATCTCCTGTCAAATAATATTGACAATGTGTTGGATTCGATTGATGCAATAACAAAAAGGATGGGACTTTACAAACTTACAAAGCCGGATGCTCACCTTAAACAATTCGCTGTACTCATCGAGCAGTCTACATCATCACTCTCAGCTGCAATCAAGTATCTTGATAATACAAAAAACGCAACACGCGTACAGACATACTGCAGTGAAGTAAACAGACTTGAAAATCTCGGAGACCTGCTTAGAGATACATCAATTACTGAACTTTTTGAAAAAAATACTGATCCGATACATATCATCAAATGGAAAGAAATATATGAAACTGCTGAAAACACGATTGATATATGCGATCATGTAGGAAAAACGATTTATTCAATTACAGTTAAACAGGGTTGACCTTTTTCAGAATTATGGAGGGAAAAATTTGACAACCAGTATAATACTATTAATACTACTCGCCCTGTTCTTTGATTTTCTGAACGGTTTTCATGACGCTGCGAATTGTATTTCAACAGTGGTATCAACGAGAGTACTTTCACCAAATGTCGCTGTTTTATGGGCGGCGTCCTTCAGCTTTGTTGCTTTTCTCATTTTTGGAACTCATGTAGCCGGAACTATTGGCAAAGGGTTGGTTTATCCGGGTGTAATTGATTCAACTATAATTTTTGCGACATTGATCGGGGCATGTTTATGGAACCTTATCACATGGTGGTTCGGCCTCCCCACGAGTTCCTCTCATGCACTCATGGGTGGACTTGTCGGTTCTGCCATAATGAAATCAGGTTCAGATGCTATAATATCATCAGGAATTATAAAAATTCTAGTTTTTATAATTGTCTCGCCTACTCTCGGTCTTTTACTCGGTTCAACAGTAGGTGTGATTATCTACAGAATTTTTCAAAACAAAACTCCCCGGCATGTAGATACATTTTTCAGAAAGGGACAGCTTTTCTCTTCAGCGGCG
>CAZVFJ010000089.1:8855-12116 GCA_964625825.1 uncultured Leptospirales bacterium
AGGAAACGACGCACAAAAAACCATGGGAATCATCGCCGGGCTTCTATACAGCCAGGGACTTCTGGGTGATACATTTCATGTCCCTTTCTGGGTTATAATCTCATGCCAGTTAGCCCTATCTCTTGGAACTTTATCAGGTGGATGGCGGATAGTAAAGACTATGGGGAATAAAATAACAAAATTACGCCCTGTTGATGGATTTTGCGCAGAATCAGGAGCGGCCTCCGCACTATACATAGCTTCCTTCTTTGGTATTCCTGTAAGCACAACACATACAGTTACAGGCTCTATAGTAGGAGTGGGTTCCCTCAAAGGTCTTTCGGCAGTAAAATGGGGTGTTGCAGGTAAAATTGTATGGGCCTGGATTATTACAATACCATGCGCTGCTACTATAGCAATGATTACCTATTTCATCAGCTCACATCTTAATTTCTTTTAATCTATAATAAAACCGGTGGGACTACCCTCACCGGTGAAATGGGA
Source organism: uncultured Leptospirales bacterium (assembly GCA_964625825.1). GTDB lineage: Bacteria > Spirochaetota > UBA4802 > UBA4802 > UBA5550 > UBA5550. Next base: position 9,339 of record CAZVFJ010000089.1, read on the forward strand.
TGTCCTGTATAGTTTCCATATTTTTACTGGTTTCTTATTAACATAAAGAGTATTATTATTTAAACCTAACGCTATTAAAATGTCTATTTTTAAAAATATATTGTATTTTAAAGGCTATATATTTCCATTGTCACATAAATATACAGGAAGGATTAATGAATCTAGAAAAATTTAAAGAACTCGGTTTATCAGAGTCAATATTAAAAGAACTTCAGAAAAAAGGATTTGAGGAACCTACTGAAATACAGTCAAAAATTATACCTATACTCCTCAATGAAAATATCGATATAGTAGGACAGGCACAGACAGGGACAGGGAAAACCGCCGCTTTTGGTGTACCTATAATCGAACAGATTGAAAAGGGTACAAAAAACATTCACACTCTTATACTCGTACCTACAAGAGAACTTGCAATTCAAGTTTCCGAGGAGTTGAACTCCTTTAAAGGAAAAAAGAAACTCCAGATAATCCCGGTATACGGCGGGCAGTCAATAATAGACCAGATAAGAAGACTTCAAAATGGTGTTGATATAGTCGTTGGTACACCCGGAAGAATTCTTGACCATATAAAAAGAAAAAGTATCTCACTCTCTACAGTAAAATACGCGGTCCTTGATGAAGCGGACGAAATGCTGAACATGGGATTTATCGACGAGGTGGAATCAATTCTTAAAGCGACAAACCCGGAGAGACGCACATTACTCTTCTCTGCGACAATGCCAAACAGTATCATAGGTATTGCCAAAAAGCATATGAAGGAATATAAACTCATACAAACAAAAAATATTCAGCTCACAGCGGATCTTACTGATCAGATTTATTTTGAAGTCAATGATTCAGACAGGTTCGAAGCGTTGTGCAGGATAATTGATATTGAAGCTGACTTCTATGGCCTGATCTTCTGCCGCACAAAGGTTGCTGTTGATGAACTTGCAAACCGTCTTATAGACAGGGGATATGATGCTGAAGGGATTCATGGTGACCTTTCACAATACCAGAGGGAGAGGACCCTTGAAAAATTCAAGAAAAAGAGGAGTAATATCCTTGTAGCCACAGATGTTGCGGCGAGAGGTATTGACGTGGTGAACCTTTCCCATGTAATAAACTACTCTCTCCCGCAGGAACCTGAGGCATATGTACACCGAATCGGAAGAACTGGCCGCGCCGGGAAAAAGGGGATTGCCATTACATTTATAAGTCCATCTGAATATAGAAAACTCATGTTCATCCAGAAATTAGCTAAAACAACAATCCGCAAAGAAAAACTCCCGCGTGTTTCAGACGTTGTAAATATAAAAAAATCGAGGATACAGTCTGAACTTACTCATATAATTGAAGAAGGCGAACACCTGGAATACCTTAAAGTCGCCAGGAATATACTTGAAGATAATAATCCGGAAGTAATTCTCGCTGCAATAATAAAACTCTCCTTCGAGAAGGAACTTGACGAAACACGTTATCATGAAATAAGAGATGTCTCCGTGGACAGGAAAGGGACAACAAGACTCTTTGTTTCTCTAGGTAAGAAGGATGGGATGATGCCGCGAAAGCTTGTAAAGATGATTAACAATGAAAGCAATATCCCTGCGGGCAGGATCAATGATGTTAAGATACTGGACAGTTTCTCTTTTCTCACGGTATCATTTGAGGACGCAGAAGTAATTCTTAAAAGCTTCAACAGCGGAAAAGGCAAAAAACAGGCCCTTGTACAAAAAGCTAATGATAATAAAGTATCCGAAAAAGAGAGAAAGAGAAAAAAGAAATAGTATTTTGTGAAAAAACACGGAAGATTTTTTATGAAATATGTTCATACAAATATAATAGCACGCGACTGGAAACGTCTGTCTGAATTCTATATTACAGTTTTTAAATGCACACCTGTACCTCCCGAAAGGCATCTATCGGGAGCATGGGTAGACAGGCTTACCGCTCTTAATGGGGCCGGGATTGATGGCGTACACCTCCGTCTTCCGGGCTACGATGACGGGCCGACGCTTGAAATATTCAGCTATACTCCATCAAATTTCAGGGAAACTCCGGATGGGATAAACAGACAGGGGTTCGGCCACATCGCTTTTCTGGTGGATTCCATTGAAGAAGTTCTGAACGATCTGCTCAAAAATGGGGGCTCCCGGCTTGGAGAAATCGTGGTCACCGATTATAAGGAACTCGGGACACTCACGGTAGTATATGCTTCTGACCCTGAAGGGAATTATATTGAAATCCAGAATTGGAGTAAACCTTAGTAAATTAGATTATAGAATCATAAAAATGATTTTCATCCGGTTTGTTTGATACATATCACCCTGCATCTGAAAATTTTCAAAATTTATTCTCCTGCTTATTAAAAAATTATTATGTAAATTCTATAAATGCCGATAGAAGAGATGTGACATAACTTCACTATAATAAAGATAAAAAATCTCAGGAGAATACAATGACTAGTAAAAAATTCCGCATGTTGCTGGAGAAGTATCTTGATATCAAGGGGCTCGATATAATTGTAGTTCTTAATGACGGGTCAGAAGTTGAACTCTACAAAAACAGACAGATAATTGATGATATGATAATAACAATTGATAATTACGATAACAGCCAGAAGATACCCATTGCTCAGATTAAATCCGTAGATATGTTTGCGGCATAAAAAAATAACAGGATATAAGTCTGCGGTTACGGTCCGACAGGCTTATATCTAATTGTTCTAACCAGGTCGTTTATAGTCTCGGCCGCGGCATCATTATATGTGTACGAACTGCGTGTAAGAGAACCTGACCA
>CAZVFJ010000090.1:0-5161 GCA_964625825.1 uncultured Leptospirales bacterium
AGTTTTCCCCCTGAATAAAGTATGGGGAGATGGTATTGACGTGCAAGATATAACCCATAGAGGGCTCGTTTGAATGAGTCACCGGTGAGGCTTCCGTTTTGTCCCTCTTCGGGCGAGTTTTCAATAGTCCCCCCGCCGAGAATGACAATGAGGTCCGCACCTTTTGCTGTCTCCTCTGTTATCGGCCCTGCATAATTTTCGAGTGGCGAGAGAATGAGATCTTTTACTGGTTCAATGGAGAGAGTATATATAAGCAGTATGTCTGCTATTATTAATAAAACAGCTTTCCCCCTATGTTTTCTTATAAGTATAAGAGCGGCAAATAGAAATAGGATAAAGAGGGACGGTGGAAATATAACATAATTAAAAATTTTTTGTATAGCAAACATAAAATTTTCCTTATATTGGGATGGATTCTTTATATGAGCCCGTTCTGTTTATACAAGAAAGTTATTTTTATCCGGAGGAATTTATTCCTGCGATTCAGGTCTCATTTTATCAATTTTTATATTCACCTCCGCGGAATTTTGGGTATTTCCGGTGTAGCTGTTTTGATATTCAGTTTTATAGCTCAGGAATGGCATGTTTTAACACAGAGCCTGTATCCAAAACAGCCGACCGGATTGATACAGGACATATTTTAATCTTTAAGTTCTTCACATCTGACGCGGTTATTAAATCAATCCGGCATAAATTTTAACTATAATATCAGAAGCGGCATTTATGTCATCCCCGTTGATCCAGTTGATAGACAGGCCGCGTTTCTCCATCCCGCGGAACCATGTCATCTGGCGTTTTGCGAACCTGTGGATCTCTGTTTTAAGTTTTTCTTTCATTTGGTCAAAGGTAATTTCATGATTCAGGTATAAGGCGCAATAGCGGTATTCGAGTCCGAGTTTTAGGAACCTCTCCATGGGTACACCATTTCTGATGAGAGATTCTACCTCCTCAACCATCCCCTCACTGAGCCTTTTTTCGAGCCTGTAATCTATCCTTTTAACAATTTCATCTCTGGGGAATAAAACTCCGATTATCAAAGGGTAGTATTGAGATGTCCGTTGAGGGATTGAGTTTAAATTATTTTTTTTCAGGTACCTGGCGATCTCTATGCTTCTTATAATTCTTCTGGTACTTGAAGTATCGGTACGGGTATATAAATCCGGCGCTTCTTGCGATAAAATTGTAATAAGTTTATCCTTTGGTGTTTCTTCAAGTTCGATACGCGTTTCGGGATCAGCAGGTATATCCGGGAGTTCGTAGCCTCTCAACGCCGCTTCAATGTAAAGTCCGGAACCTCCGCAAAGAATAGGGAGTTTGTTCCTGGCAATAATCTCTTTACAGGATGAGTCAAAATCATTTATATACCTGTAGAGATTGTAGTCTTCGGATGGATCGGCAATATCTATAAGATGGTATGGTATTTTACCTGAGCCGGTTTTGTATTCATCAAGATCTTTACCTGTGCCTATGTCCATGCCTCTGTATACCTGTCTCGAATCTCCGGATATAATTTCTCCATTATATCTCTCGGCAAGTTTAACAGCAAGCCTGGTTTTTCCGCATGCTGTAGGCCCCACAACAGCAACTATGTTGATTTGAACTTTTACCATAAAATCAATATGAGATAAAAGGGGAATGTTACAATCATTTTATTATTTGATAAAGAACTCTTTTGCAATCGAAATTATAAGAAGAGTCAAAAGCATTAACAGAGTATTATTGTATTTGGTGATTGAATTAAGAATTAATTTTTTTAAAATATTGACTTTTCTGATAAAATGGGTAACATATATTTAGTATTTATTATCGCGTTAGTTTTTCAGCCGGTGGTTTTTAATATTTATTAACATTTTTATGAGGTATCAATGGCTAGTTCTATTATCGGTTTAATTGTGGCAGTAGTTACTGTGCTGATAATTCCGCTTATTGTTTTTTCAATAATGACTTATCAGAAGATGAAGAAAATAGAAGGTGCGTCAGCTAATAATGAGATGATTCTCGGGCTTATCAGTTCCATGAAGCAGGAGCTGGCTGAATCGGGACACAGAAACAGAATTGAGATGCAGCAGAGGCTCGATTCTATTACAGGATTTTTGAACAAAAGCCAGCAGGAGAACGTACAGAATATGCAGAGCCAGTTCAGGCAGTCGGCGGTTATAATAAAAGATGTGACAGAAAGGCTTACTAAGATAGATGAAACCAACAGACAGGTGCTGGATTTTTCGAAACAGATGCAGAGCCTGGAGAATATACTGAAGAATCCCAAACAGAGAGGGATTCTTGGCGAATATTTTCTTGAAACGCTTCTCGGGAATGTGCTTCAGCCCGGGCAGTACAAAATGCAGTACAGGTTCAGGGATGGGGAGATTGTTGATGCAGCAATATTCTACAGGGATAAGATAATTCCTATAGATGCGAAGTTTTCACTTGAAAAATATAACAGGCTCATGCAGGAGAGTGACCCGGAACTCCGTATGCAAATAGAGAAAGATTTCAGGTCCGATCTTAAAAACAGAATTGATGAAACCTCAAAGTACATTAAACCATCAGAAAATACAACGGATTTTGCTTTTATGTTTATACCGGCAGAGGGTGTTTATTATAACCTTCTGGTTTATAATGTGGGAGCAGTCAACATCGGCACACAGGACCTTGTGGAGTACGCTTTCGGTAAGCATGTAATAATAGTATCACCAACATCGTTTTACGCGTACCTTGAGACTGTGCTCCAGGGCCTTAAACAGCAGAAGGTTGAGGAGAACATTAAGGTTATACTCAACAGAATAAAGGAGCTTCATCGGCACCTTTATAACTATGAGGAATTCATGGAGAGGGTGGGTAAAAATCTTGCTACAACAGTGAATAGCTACAATACTGCGGCAAAGGAGTTTAAAAAAGTCGATAAAGATATCTACCGCATAACCGGGGGTGAAACAGGAGGGGAATTTGATCCGCTGGTTATAGATAAGCCGGCAGAGGAATGAAGGGTTAAATTTACTGTTTTTAAGGAGGTGGGGTTCGGAAAAGTCTATTGTAGAGGCCGGAGGGATATTTTTTTAAAAATAATAGTTATTATAAAATAATTAGCATAAAAAGCAGTTGATTATTATTAAAAGATTATTAAAATCGTATACTTAATACGATTAATTAAATATAAATAATAGAGTTGTTCCGATGGAACTTCTTTCCCGGTTTTAAAAAATCATGAGGATGAAAAAACATGAACGTACTTGCAAAAACGTATTCCAGAGATATTAGAAATTTTACAGTTCTTTTTTTCCTGAAAACTGACTCAATCAGCTTTTATCTTCTGATTCCACTTATGATTCTTTATGGATATTCAAACCTTGAGTTTACTCAGGAACAACTTATTATCTTTTTTTATAGTGCGATATTTGCCTCTGTTCTTGCGACTATCGCAACTGTCATAAGCAACCATTTTATGCTCAAACCCGTTGTCAGGTATTTCCATAAGCTTGTCAGGGGAGTAGAGTTTTCACGCGAAGAGTATGATAAGGCTTTTACCCGTTTCAGAAAAATACCTTTTTATCACAGCATTGGTACCATGTGCAGATGGACGGGAGGCATGTCGCTTATGATTATTTTAACAATGTCTTTCTCCGACGTGAATAATATTCAGATCGCGAACATGTGGATTCTTACATTTATCAGCGGCCCTATAAGTGTTGTACTCTGTTTTATCCAGTCAGAACTATATCTTCAGAATATTTATAACCAGGGAGTTTTCCCTTCATGGATTGAAGTAGGAAGGTTCTTCAGCATAAAAATTGTACAGAAGCTTATTCCTTCAACTATTATTATTATGCTTGTCCCCTTCCTGTCAATACTCGGATATATTCTCCACGTCAGTTCAAAACTGAATATTGATAAGACCGAAGTATACAGCAGAATTGTCTGTATAACGATTGTCGGTTTTATACTTGCCATATATGTTTCAATAATCCTCTCCAGAAGTATAATTATAAAAATCAAAAATATAAATTCTATTCTTAAAGAGATTACAAAAGGCAACCTCGTGGCGCAATCGAACAAACTGGTTGTTATTGATGAACTTTCAAATATTAATAAGTCTGTTTATAAAATGAAGGAAAACCTGAAAAGAATGGTCCATACAATTTCGGACAACTCTTATCAGCTTGAGCAGACCGGTAACGGGCTCGATAAAACTTCATCCGAAATGGCTGATACCGCGAGAAATCTTTCCGCAATCATTGAAGAGGCGAGCAGTGCGTATGAGGAAATGTCGTCAGCGTTTGATATGAATGTTGAAAGGATCAAGGAACAGCAGGAGGAGTTCACGCGGATGAAAGACGTGGTACTTGATATTGCCGCTGATACATTACAGTTGAAGAGAAGAACATCGGATATTATGAACAGCATAAACATAACTCTTGGAAAAGCGGATGAAGGGAGAGATTCAATGTCCCGCACTGTTGAAACGATGAAAGATATAGCGAAGTTTGTGGATAATATAGACTCAATGGTTAATATGATAACTGATATAGCTGACAAGATTAATCTTCTTGCACTTAATGCTTCAATTGAAGCTGCAAGAGCCGGGGATCACGGTAAAGGATTTGCCGTTGTAGCTGATGAGGTTAATAAGCTGGCAGACCAGACATCTTTCCTTGCGGGAGATATAAAAAAGAATATCTCCGAACAGTCACGCAGAATAAGCGGGGAGCTTGATAATATAAAAGAAACAGCATCGATTCTGGATGTAATCAGGGGTAGTATATCTGAAACGTCAGGGGTGATTGAGAATACTTTTGAATTTACAGAGAGACTTTCTGACAAAAACCGGAAGATTGAATCTGATATCGAAAAATTCAGCAGTATTTCAAAGGATATCCGGGATTCATCTGTAGAGCAGCAGATGACGATTGATGAGCTTACGAAGGCCCTGAACTCAGTTAATAATTATGCACAGGTTACTGCTGAAAATTCGGATAAAATAAGTGTTCTGTCCGGTGAACTAAATAGCAGATCTCATGAACTGACCAAAGAGGTGGGGCAGTTTAAAACTGAGTAAAATACTTTTTTCATGAGATTGATCTTTTGAAGTTTTTTTATAAATAATCCTTTAACTGATATAAATTGGGATCACGAACCGCATATTTAATAAATATGCGGTTTTTTA
>CAZVFJ010000090.1:5261-6366 GCA_964625825.1 uncultured Leptospirales bacterium
ATCGTGATACGGCTGAAGATCTGCTGCAGGATGTATTTGTACGGTTACTGAGGTATTCACTGAAAGCGGATGTGAACAGTCTGAATCTCCGTGCTCTGCTATATACAATAGCAAGGAGTGTGTGTATCGACGAGGTGAGGAGAAGTTCCCATCTGCACATGGAGTCTGTTGATTTATCAATTTTGCCTGATAAGCATGCGGGGGAGGATGATATTGTTATATATATGAAGGAGATTATGGATTCAATGATTATGGATCTGGCTGAGCCTGAGAAGAGTATTATTCTTTTCAGGAGGAACGGACTGACATATAAAGAAATCTCCGGAATAATGAAGATATCGGAGAGAACACTAAAGAGAAAAGTTAAGAGTGTGATTTATAATATTCGCGAAAATCTCAGGAGAAGAGGACTTTGTATCCATAATGGCACAGATGAGTTCGATGAATCGTTATAATAATGAGGATATTTCAATATGAGTAAGCATCTTACAGGACAGGATATAGATGATATTGTTTCCGGAATGGCTGGTGAAAGAGATGTTGAAAAAGCCAGGGAACACGCCGGTTCATGTGAAAAGTGCAGAAGTGAACTTGAAATTTTTTCTTATATTGTTGATAAGCAGGAGAGTGGCCCCGCACCCGATTTATGTGTGAAAGAGGCTGTTGTCGCTGAATGGTACAGAATTCATAATGAAGTTGTGGAGGAAAAATTTTCAGAAAAACCTCGCCGGAAGTGGATTATCCCGGGATTTGCTTTAACGGCAGCTGTTGTTATGGCGGTTTTTTTTGTTGTCTTAAATAGAATTTATGTAGAGGAGAGTTTCCCTCTGACTGTTTTAGCTGCCACAGAGGGAGTTCTAATTGATAATGCGCCAGCCTTTGATAATATGGCAATAATTTCCGGGTCCTTTCTGAAAACAGGTGATAGCGCGACTGCAACGTTATCTTCGGACGAATATCTTCTTTATATAGGAGAAAGTTCATCTCTGGAGGTCACAGGCAACTCCAGGAGTTCCGGTCTCAATTTCAGGCTGATCGGAGGGCTGGTTATATCCAGATCTTCGGGGGAGCTTATTTACAGATTCGATTGCGGAAATTACATGGT
>CAZVFJ010000090.1:6376-11887 GCA_964625825.1 uncultured Leptospirales bacterium
ACGGGGACTGAGTTTATGCTGAGGTTATCTGGAGATAAACTTACCGTTGCTGTTTCTGAAGGGAAAGTCCTTGTATCCGGCTTAGAATTGAAACTTACTATTCCGGCAGGCAGGATGTGGTCTTCGGAACACCCGGGTATAGTTGAACCTGTTGATGATGAAATCCGGGCTTTGATGAATGAAGCCCGGCCAGGTATATGGCATGGGTATAAATCTCTGAATAACATTAAAGGTAAACCGGAAGTACAGGCCAGTTCCGGTAGAGAATCGGAACAGAATGATAATAAAAAGACTGATAATTTAAAAGAAAATGTCAGGAGTTCTGATGAAGCCGGAAGAGTTGAAAGGATTAAATCTGACCGTGAGATTCGTAATGAAATGAATGAAATAAAGAAAGAACAGCGTATGGAGAGAAGGGGGAGGAGCAACAGGTGATACTCCTTTAAGATTAGAAATATGTTGAAACTGATAGATTCCATGTGTGTGAAATTTCTGTAGAGGCAGATGATTTTCTTGAAGTTCTTCTTCCTCCGCCGAAGGTCGATACACTTTCTGAAGTAATAAAGTCAGCTGTTAGCATATATCCTGTGGAGAGTTTCAGATGATCGAATAATTTAAGAGAGAGACCCGCATCAAAAGCCAATGAATTAATTCTATCTGAATCTTCACTCCCGGTCACTCCGGTCAAGAAAAAGAATTTTTTTAAAGGCATGGTAAAAATTCCGGCCCTGATACTGTTTTTTGTATATGTATAACCGTATGTTTTATAATCAGTGGATTCATGCTGGTACCCCAGGTCCCATGAAAATTTTTCATTAATATCAAAACTGATTTCGCCTCCGGCAGTTAAAAAAGATTTTTTTATCGTGCCGTTAAACTCGTACTCCGCATTTTTCAGAGATGAATCAATTGATATTTCAAATGTCTGAAAATCGACTATGAACTCACCAGTAAATTTATGGGCAGAATAAGATGAGTCTCCTGCAAAGTATTCATAACCTCCTGAAAGTATGAATATATCCCCTGAGTAAAGGGATAATTCTGCACCTGTCTGATTTATATCAATATCTTTTGTATTGAGGAGCCCGTCAGTTACAGAGTATGATATCCATCTGTAATAAGATGCTGATATATTAAATGAATCACCCGACCAGCCGAGTTCAGTGAAAGGTTTGTAATAGTGCTGAGATATATTCTCATCTTTTGAGTCTATTATTTTAAATCCTGCTGATCCATTAATATCGTTCTGTGCTATTCCCTGTGTGATCATTACAAAGAGTAAAACAGGTGCAATAACTTTTATCAATTTCCCTTTCTGCTCCCTTTGTTCATATTCTGAAGAATCAGTTTATTTTCCCGCATCTCTTTTTTTTGAGCTCTTGTCTCTTTTTTCAGCTCTTTTTTTTCTTTTTTTAGTTCTTTAATTTTTTTTTCATTACTGTTTTTCTTCAGAGCATTTTTTGCCTTATTACCTTCATTGGAGGTTACTTTGTTCTCCTCTTTAATTTTATCCTGCTCTTTGAGCTTAATTTGATCTTTATCCCTGAGCTGAATTTTATCCCGCTCTTTGAGTTTAATTTGATCTTTATCCCTGAGTTGAGTCTTATCCTGCTCTTTGAGCTTAACCTGTTCTTTATCCCTGAGCTGAATTTTATCCTGATCTTTCAATTTAATCTGATCTTTGTCCTTTGTCTTATCCTGTTCTGTAAGTTTTATCTTCTCCCCGGTTGTTAATTCTAACGGTTCCTGGGCATTAACGGCTATTATCGCTGAGAAGATAATGGCTGTTATCATACATAATAGGTTTTTCATAAATTTCACCTCGCTTTATAAAGTTCTTTCAATAAGTTAAACGCTTTAAACTTCCTAAGAGTGACATGAGATTATTTTGTTTTTTATTAAAATATATGTTCACGGACTATTACTGAGCAATTTATCCAGTTAAAATGTTTTGTGTAAAAGAGTGTAAAAAATCGATAATGTTAACTTGACATTTATTGTGTTTTGTGTATATTTTATTCATTCGCAACATCTCTTAGCTGTAATATTTTAGCTATGGAAGCTGAAAATTTTTAAATACGGTTAAGGGTTTATTATTGCAGATTTTTCAGCCATAAAAAAGGCCTGAGTAAAGCAGTTGGTCGTTTTTTTTGCTGAAAGATACGCAGCCGCACCCCCCGTTTACCGCTGGCGGCTGCGTATTTTTTTATTAAAAAGGATGAAAAAAATTTTAAAACGGCATTTTCAATGGCACTTCGCGTAAGGGAAAGAAGTGTTACACTTCGATTAAACTCAGAGTATAGACTCGCAGTGCAGCCGGGAGTTTAAGCTTATTAGCCGGCCCCTTCGGGGACACGCCACCGGGTAAATTAAAAGATTTCTTGACCTGTGTACTTTTTAATATCAGATTAGATTTGCAGTTTTGTATATTTTGAAGCTGCTTTCCGATAATGATAATAAATTTTAACCGGTGAGGATAATGGCTACTAACCCCTATGTTAAGCCCTTGAATGGATTCGATCCGAAAACTTCGCTTGCCATGGATGAATCTTTCTTAAAGATCATCAAAATCGGAGATGATATGCCCGGAAGTGATCTGGTTGAGTTTATCTCTCCTGCATCATCCGGTAACTCAGGTAAGGAGTGCGGCAGGCTCCAGACAGGCGGCCCTATTCATTCAGGATTTGCCAGGATTGAACTTAAAAGCGGGCGAGTTGTTTTTGCGGCAACGAACCTCAAGGGAGAGGTCTTCTTTTTCGAACCATCCGGTGACGGATTAAAAGTCTCAGGTAAGATTATACTGCGGGGCTCACTTTATTCTCGGCCTGTATATAATGACGGAATTATCTACTGTGTTGCGCGGGAGGGAGCTGCTTATGCTGTTGATACAGGGCTTAAATGTGAGCAGTGTGAGCCTGAACTTTTGAGCGGAAGGATAATCTGGCAGAAGAGGACAAAAAAGAAAATTTTTACTGAACCTGTTGCAACAGGGAGGGAGCTGCTCATAACGCCCCTTGACGGAATATACGCATTTGACGCATTCAATGCTCCCGGCAGAAAGTTTGGAGAGGCACTCTGGGAACTTTCATTAAATGGTACTGTGTCCACCCCGGTTGTGCAATCGGGGATGCTTTTTATAGGGAGCGAGGATAAAAAGCTTTATGGATTCGATTGCGGCGGCAGTAAGCTGAAAAAATTATGGGAATATGAACTGGGCGGTATATGCAGATCAAAACCATTTGTATCTGAAAAAAACAGACATGTCGTGGCGGGGACAATTGATGGATTTGTCTTCTGCGTCGGGAGAGATAACGGCGCGTATAAATGGAATTTTATCGTAAAGGCGCCGGTGGTCTCAACAATTGTCCCGGGGGATATAGGAGGAGAAGAATTTCTATTTTTCGGCGCGGATGACGGTTTATTTTATTCGTTTGATTCATCGGGGAAAAAAGTCTGGGAGTTCAGGGCAGGAGGAAAGATCCGGACAGAAGCGCTTGTTCATGAGGGGCGTGTTTATTTCGGTTCAGAGGATAATTTTTTGTATGCCCTTGATTCAGGGAGCGGGAAGCCGGTTTTTAGATTTAAGGCCGGTGGTAATATTTATGGTAAGCCTCTTGTCCATGACGGGAGAGTTTATTTCGGGTCAACAGACGGATTTATTTATTCGCTTTATATATAGTTTCAGCAGATTAAACCGGAGATATATGAATTTAAAAAGGATTACCTGTTCTCTCTTACAGATCCATTCATGGCAGGTTAATAAATGAGCAGAGACGAGTTGAATAAATCGCTGCATAGTGTAATAAACTATGACAACCCGGCTATCCGTAAATCGATAGTTATAGGTCTTGGCGATTCGGGGATAAAGAGTGTTCTCTCCGCCAGAGAGAGGATTGGAGAGAATATTCCTGTTGGGGCTCACAGGTACATAAGGTGGGTCGGCATAGATACCGCTGATTTAGAAACGAATATCGAGGGTAATGGTGGAAATTACAGGTTCCCCTCTGAACAGTTTTCAGGGGAGGAGAGAAGGATGCTCTATCTCTCATGCCCGCTTCCGGCTGATATCACACCGGAGTTTCTCCGCGATAAACAGAAAAATGATCCATGTTTCAGCTGGCTCCCCGATCCGGATGTTTATAACATATCCATACTCCACGGGGAGGGTGCCGACTATACAAGGCCGCTTGGGAGGCTCGCCTTTTTTTACAACGAAAATAAAATTTGTGAATCGCTTATAAAAGAACGGGACAGGCTTTCAGAACTCCCCGATGATCCAGAAGGTCTTCCGTTAACGGATGTAGACGATGGGGAGGGCAGCGGGACACTCACTCACACCAGCCGCGGGGCGCGGATCTCTATCTTTATCACTGCTTCAATTGCGGATGGTACCGGGAGTGGCATGCTCCTTGACCTTACGGCAATGATTAAAGATATTTTTAAGGGCTACTGGGCCGAACCGGAGATATATGGTATAATTGAACTCCCTTCCGCATCAAGAAGAGTTATGCATAATAAAAACGCGAGTGTGAATGCTTACGCCGCATTAAAGGAGATTGACTTCTTTATGAGCGGAAATACTTTCAGAGCCGAGTATCCTTCCGGCCGGAAGGTGGAGGTTACTGACAGGATATTTAATGACGGTATGCTTTACCTGCTTGATATTGAGAATATGGCGGGGAACTCACTCCATGGGTGCGGGCAGGTTAATGAGCTTGCAGGGCGGTTTATCTCAACATTTATTTCATCCTGCGCCGGCGGAGGCATCGAAGAGCGAATTGTTAATGGTCCAAATATCGACTATGTCTATCTCCCCTCAGACGGGAAATCGCAGAGGAGGGCAATCTATAACTCCTTCGGGATATCCCGTGCAATCTATCCCGTCCCTCATCTGAAGGAGATTGGGTACAGGGAAATTGCTATCAGGATTATAGACGTATTTTTTAAACAGACAAACAACAGGCTCCTCCTTGAAACTGTTGGCGATATAAAGATGGGGCTTGTTCGTGCGCTCCGCCTTGATTGTCGTCTTATGTTCGAGAGGATGTATCCTGAATACAAAGCTGAAATGGAAGCAGAGGCGCGTTCTTTACAGAAGAAGCTTGATGCAGCCATGGAGAAAGGGGGAGGGATGGCTACTGTTTCTCTCCTGGAGAATATTATCAGGGATTCCGGCAGGGAGGAGGTGGAGAAGGTCAGGGCCAGGCTTCTCGTACGCATTGAGAAAAGATACAGGCTCGAACTTGACAAAATGAGGAGTGTCCTTGCTGCTGAAATTCACAAGTATATAAAAGATCGCGACATGGGGTTTATCTTTGCCGGAAGAGTCATAGAAGTGATCCATGCGAAAATTGAGATATATCAGAAAAAGTATTATCAGGAACGTATCGCTCTTCAACGTTATTCCATGGATGATATGGCGAAACTTTTGGAGTCTGCCGGAGACTCCCCGCAGAAGGAGGTTGCCGAAGCAGTAATACAGATGGCGTCATTCAACTACAACCAGCTTGT
>CAZVFJ010000091.1:0-7263 GCA_964625825.1 uncultured Leptospirales bacterium
TATATTGAATTAAAGTCATTTTGGTGTTCCAGAATTTGTGTTGACAATTTTTCTATAATATAGTAACTGAAAATAGACATAAATATATATATTGCACAGAAATGCAGGACAATGCCGGATAACCTGATCCTGCTCATGTTACAGCAACCACTATAACAAATTTATAGAAGCGTTTAATTTAGGAGGATGACCAGATGAGTATTGCCAGTTCTTTTGGTATACCAACTGCTGACGTTACACGTGAATTTTATTTCAACGTCGGTGGCCCTCACGGTTTCATGAGATGGGGGGTTTACATTTTCATGTTTGCCGCTGTTTTCTACCTCATTTATACCATAGTTAAAAAGGTACAGATTTGGAGACAGGGCAGGAGTGAACTTAGAACAGATTTTCCTGAAAAAAGGATTATAGCTGTTATCAAGTACGCATTTCTGCAGGCAAAGGTTCTGAGAGAGAAATTCGCGGGCATAATGCACGGAAGTATCTTTTTCGGATTTGTGGTTTTATTTGTTGTTACAATGATCATTGTTGTACAGGAAGACTTCACAGGACTCTTCTTCCATTATCATTTTATCCATGGTGATTTTTATATCATCTGGTCTTTCTTTGGTGATGTCTTTGGAGTTGTTGTTCTTATAGGTCTTTTAATGGCTATTTACAGAAGGTATATTGTCAAGCCCACAAGGCTCGACACCAAGAAGATCGATACATTCGCTCTTGCTCTGATAACAATAATCATTTTAACAGGTTTCTTTAACGAAGCTATGAGGATCGCTCTCACAGGTTTCCCTGTATTTGAAAAAGTGGCTTCACCATTCGGATATGCTCTTGCAATGCCGTTCTCACTTGTAAGCGACAGCGGGCTCCAGGTATCTCACTATATCAACTGGTGGATACATATGCTGGCAGCATTTAGCTTTATAGGGCTAATTGCGACTGATAAACTCGGGCACATTCTGATTTCTTTCCTGAATATCTATTATGGAAATCTTAACAACGAAAGTGCTAAAACAAAGTATCTTGTTCCTGTAATCAGCCCTGCTGAATTTGAAACAGCTGAAAGTTTCGGTGTAAGCAAAGTTGAAGAGTACACATGGAAACAACTTATGGACAATGACGCGTGTACACGATGCGGAAGGTGCCAGGATAACTGTCCGGCTTACCTTACAGAGAAGCCTCTCTCTCCGAAGAAGATGATAAATGATGTTAAAGCAAATATGGATGAGCGTATCCCGAAACTCAGAGTTGCTGAAGATAAAACTGCTGTTGAAACAACTCCGCTTATCGGCGACGGGACAGATAGTTCAGGATCAGTTCAGCCTGATGAATTCTGGTCATGTACAAACTGCGGCGCATGTATGGAAAACTGTCCGGTTAACATTGAGCACGTCCCCAAAATGATCGACATGAGAAGATACAAGGTCCTCATGGAAGGCGATATGGCTCCCGAGCTTCAGACAACCTTCTCAAACATGGAGACAAACTTCAATCCGTACGGTTTCGGCTTTGGGTCAAGGGGAGATTGGCTGCCTGCTGATCTCGGAGTAAAAACTCTCGCTGAAGATGCTGAAGTTGACTATGTATACTTTGTAGGCTGCGCTGCATCTTTTGATAAGAGAAGCCAGAAGGTTGCTATAACACTTATTAAAATATTGCAGAAAGCCGGCATTAAAGTCGGTATACTCGGCGCTGAAGAAGCTTGCTGTGGTGATGCTGCGATGAGGGGTGGTAATGAATATCTCTTCCATTCACTCGCAACTCAGAACCTTGAGACTTTTAAAGCTTATGGCATTAAGAAGATAATTACAACATGTCCTCACGGATATAATATGCTCAAGAAAGAGTATGTAAGTTTTTCAAAAGTTGGCCTAGGCTCTGATGGAAATCCTCTTGAGTATAACATTGAAGTTTTCCACCACACTGAAGTTCTTGATGAACTTATTAAAAGTGGTAAAATCAAGCTTAAAGAAGCTCTCAACGAAACAATCACATATCACGATTCATGCTTCCTCGGAAGATACAACGAGATATATGCCCAGCCAAGGGATATTATAAAAGCTATCCCCGGAACAAATTTTGTTGAGATGAGCAGAAATCACAGAACAAGCTTCTGCTGCGGAGCTGGTGGAGCAAGGATGTTTATTGAAGAACATCTCGGTTCAAGGATTAACCAGTTCAGGACAAAAGATGCTCAGGCAAGCGGAGCAACCAAAATTTGTACCGCATGTCCGTTCTGTCTCACAATGCTTTCTGACGGTGCTACAGAACTTGATATAGCTAACCTTACAACATTTGATATTGCAGAGTATGTTTACGACGCAATGGAAAAATAATTTAAATTGAAATGAATAGTGAAAAGGCTCATCCTGCAAAGGGTGAGCCTTTTTTTTAGGTGCGCCAGTTATTGATGATTTCAAAAGTATTTGCTGATTTTTTCCCGGAGTTTATCAAGCATTATCGGTTTTGTTATAAAATCATTCATCCCGCAACCGTATAATTTTTCCATTTCTTCTTTAAAAGCGTTTCCTGAAATTCCTATAATTATTGCATTCCGGCTTTTCCCGGACTCTCTGATCTCTTTAACGGCCTCATAGCCTGTTTTTGAGGGCATAGTGTTATCAATAAAAATAAGGGAATAGGCTTTTTCCCTGCTTTTCTCTACAACTTCATTTCCATTATAAGCAATATCAGCTTTTAATCCGAGTTTTTCCAGGAATTTAAGAAACAGTTTCATGCTGATTTTATTGTCTTCAGCAACAAGTATTGAAAGGTTACTGTCAAATGTGATTTCTTTTTGGACTTCTTCGAGTTTTTGGGATTCCTGTTCCCTTGTTTTTCCTCTTTCAAGGAACAGGGTAAAATAGAATTTTGAACCTCGGCCGAATTCACTATCAACAGATATATCACTCCCCATCTGAGTAATGATTTTTTTGCATATTGTCAATCCCAGACCGGTCCCGCCTGTGACCTCGTAATCATTCAGTCTTGATTGAACAAATGGCTCAAAAAGAATATTCTTTTCATCCTCCTTTATCCCGGAACCTGTATCAGTAACTGAGATTAAAATTTGCTCACGGTTATCTGCCTGGCCGGTATAAGTGGCTTCTATTGTAACTCCACCTTTATCGGTAAATTTAATGGCATTGCTGATGAGATTATTGAACACCTGCTTTAACCTCATTGGATCACCGCTTAATATTTCCGGGATCGATTCATCATAACTAATTTTAAGGTAGATTTTTTTTTCTTCCGCTTTTGGAATGTTAAGAGAAACACTCTCCCTTATAACCTGTTTGAGTTCAAAATTTTTATACTCAAATTTCATCTTGCCTGCTTCAATCTTTGAGAGGTCGAGTATATCATTAGCAAGAAACAATAAAAGCTCCGAAGCGTTTTTTATCTCATCAACATATTCCCCCTGAGCATTATTGAGATCTGTTTTTTCAAGAAGGGATATATAACCGATTACAGCATTCATTGGAGTCCTGACCTCATGCGACATGTTTGCGAGGAATTCACTTTTAAATCTGGTGGACTGTTCAGCATTTTCTTTGGCGATTTTCAGTTGCAGATTTGCGGCTTCCAGCTGTATTGTTTTCTCACTTAGGATATTTCTCGCTGTTTCCAGCTCTTCTTTTTGCCTTGTTACTTGCGTCAGCAGATGTTTATATATATTCTGGTTCCTTTCATTTGCCTCTTCTATAAGGAACTGTGACAAATTGGCCTGGCTCAATTTTCTTTCAAGCAGCCGGATCTTCTTTTCAAGCTCATTAATTCTATTTTTTTCTTCATCTGTAGAGGGCATCTGAATTTATCCGTCAGTATTATTCAAGGAGCAGGCATACAAAAGACTCGTTGTGAAATATAGATCCAGTTGAAGTATCCAACGGAGAGAACTCCCCGTAAGAATAAAAACCGAAGACTATAGCATCCTTGCCGAGTTTTGATTTTACTATTCGGCATTCTTCACCAGTTTTGAGTCCCAGAAGAGCCCGCCTTGCAGTGCATGAAAAACATATTGCAATGGAAGGTTTTCTTCTGCCGGGAAATTTTTTGACAGCATTATCCATTGCTGCTGAAACACTTTCAATGATAGATGGGCGGTCTACCAGTGTGAGTCTCACTTTATAGTTTTCTTTAATATCACCAAGAAATACTATTGATCCGTCGTCTTCAATAATATTTCCAAAAGTTGTCCTAAGATACATAAATGTATTATTCTCATCATAGATTGCCATAGGCATTTCAATTGACGGATTTGCATTCTGCCCGAGTAATTCCCTGTAAAAATCGATGGCTCTCATATGATTAATTTCTTTTATTATATTTCTCTCGGATTTGTTAACAATACCATAGCTGCCTACAGGAGTCCACCCTGTCCCAAGAGCAAAGGAATAGTTTAAATCCCCGCAGATTAATAAATAGACGGCTTTACCATCGAGAACAGTATTGTTATGGAATTGTTTAGATCCTGTAAAGCGCCATTGATCAGCAGCCGCTCCTCCGAAAAATGGAACACTGCCATTAAATACTGTATTCATAATTTTCAATGAATCTTCGCTGTTGATCGCAATACCGTCAGTAAAGAGAATCCCGACACGCGGTTTTTTATTTAAATTATCCAGCGAAGTTTTAATTTCTTTTTTTATGAGTTCTGTATCAAATTTTTTTAAATCGATCTCACCTGTGGCAAATTCAATTTCGTCACTGCTGAAAAGCATAAGAAGAACCGAATCCTGTATATACCCTGTTTCAGATGAAAATTCACCATCAGTAGTGCATCCTATAAGCTTAATGTCATTGAATGTGCTGTAGATTATATCAAGTATTCTCTGATGATCTACGGTTATTGCCATGTATATAATTCCAGCTGCCGGTTTTCTCCCGTTAAGCTGTTGAAGGCATTTTTTTATTATAAAATTTGCGGCATCTTCAGGCTCCGGTTCATCACTCTGGGCCATTGCATAATAAATTTTTTTATTCATAATTTTTTTGGATATAAAAATAATATAATCACAATGTCAATAAAAGTCATCATAAAACCTTTTTATATATAGTGATAATTAATCATGAAATATATTTTTTACTGTCAAATTATTCAATGCTGCTTAAAATATATCCCTTCATTAAATTTATTTAACTAAAAAATTCATGTATTTGTTTTTCAGATATACCGGCTGATTTTATTGAAATTTACCTGTAGAAGTGAGAGAGCTTTTTTTATGTAATAAATTTTGCATTATGTCGATAATATTGAAGAACGGAAATACAATCCTGAGATTTACGGTCTGAAATGAAAAAATATACTATATTCATCATAATATTTCTTTTTGTCTTCAGCTGGAATAACCTTTTCAGCAAAGATACTCATGCTTTCAGGGTGCTTTTGCATACAGATAAACTAAAATATTTCAACAACGATGAAATAATTCTGAATATCAGTATAAAAAATATAACAGATGCTCCTGCCCTCTTCTATATATATGATGCCCCGGACAGAGTGGATATTTTCGATAGGGCAAGGGGGGATACGTCTGATTATACCACATTTAAACCTGTGGTGTATGATATGAATGGTAAAAACGCGGAACTTGTTGTCCCTTATATAATAGGAGAAAAGAGTAAAACGGAGACTCTATCCTGGATGATTAAAAGGGAAATTAAACTTGGCCCCGGCGAAACTTTTACTCATAGTCAGAATCTCAGGAGAATATATAATATTTTTCCTGATAAAAAATATCGTCTTAAACTTCATTTTTTTCCTTATATTGGTGACAAAGATGATGAAAATCAGGTTGTTGTAAGCAGTAATGAGATTAATTTCAAAGTAACAGGAGATAAAGCATACGAGGCTTTCCAGCCGAAGGATCCGAATTCAGTAAGACTTACTCCTTCTGAAGTAGTTCTTCTTCTGATCCACGCGGAGAGAGAGGGAAGTGTTGAAAAAGCAATAAAATATCTCGATATTGACAAATTTATACACTCATATCCTGATTTTTCCCGAAGATATGATATTTCAGATGATATAGATAAAAAAAATATTGAAAAAGAGTTTATACGTTACCTGATTAACAGGAGAGATGATCCACTTGCTGAATACAGGATTACAAGTGAGGAGATAGAGAGTTCCGGCCTTGTATCTTATGTTTCTGTTGAGGCAAAAAGGAGCGGCCTTATAAAACCTGCACGTTTCAGGTATGTTTACCGGCTTGAAAAAAATGCTGATACTGATTATATATGGCTTGTAGCGGGTCTTGAAGCTTTAGTTATAAGGGATGTTAGAAAATGACAGAGATATTATCACAGGATGAGATAGATGCCCTGTTGACCGCAATTTCCACCGGGGAGGTGGACACGTCGGATTATACGGCGGTGAAGGAGCAGAAAAAGGTAAAGATATATGACTTCAGGAGACCTGACAAGTTCTCCAAGGACCATATCCGTACCCTCCAGATGATGCATGAGACCTTTGCCCGTCTTACAACTACTGCCCTCTCCGCGCAGCTCAGGGCGCTTGTGGGAGTTCACGTCGCGTCGGTTGACCAGCTTACATACGAAGAATTTATCCGATCTATCCCGAATCCGACAACACTCGCTGTAATAAACATGGATCCTCTTAAAGGGTCTGCTGTTCTTGAAATAGACCCGTCGATTACTTTTACAATTATTGATAAACTCTTCGGTGGCCTTGGTGAGGCTACCAAGATAAGCAGGGAACTTACAGATATAGAGCTTTCTGTAATGGAAGGTATTATTGTAAGGATTCTCGGTAACCTCCGTGAGGCATGGTCAAACGTTATAGACCTTCGCCCCAGGCTCGGTAATATTGAAACAAACCCGCAGTTCGCCCAGATTGTACCTCCAAATGACATGGTGGTTCTTATAACTCTTGAAACAAAGGTTGGAGAAGTTGAGGGTATGACTAACCTCTGTATCCCATATATCTCCATTGAGCCTATAATTTCCAAACTTTCTGCCCAGTATATGTATTCAAGTATAAGAAAGGGTATAACAGATGAAAATCTGGGTATAATCCAGAGCAGGCTGGAGAATGTAACACTCCCTGTTATTGCTGAAATCGGAAACGTGCATATCTCTGTTCAGGAGGTTCTAGAATTAAGGCCCGGTGATGTTGTAAAGCTTCCTGAAACAAAGGTTGGTGATGATATGACATTGACTATCGGGGGGAGAAGAAAATATAAATGCACTCCAGGTCTTGTTTCGAACAGGCTGGCGGTTAAACTCGGAGACAGGATCGAAGAG
>CAZVFJ010000091.1:7273-11792 GCA_964625825.1 uncultured Leptospirales bacterium
GCTTCTTACATCAAGCAGAAGTGAGGATGAATTTTAGTCTCTGAAAATTTAGTTTATTATAAAAAACTATTATACATTCCCGACGCTTTCAGTGGCGGGAATAGCAGAGTTTTCACTTCCGGCAAAATAACAAAAAAATCTGAAATTTATTATTTTTTTTATTAATTGTATTGACAGATTCTCATCATGTTTCTATATGTAGAAACATGATGAATGATAATTTTAATTCAGAAAAATATACAGCTGTAAGACTCAACTGGTGGTGGTGTCAGAAATAACTGTCCGCCTGTATTTATATTGAAAAGCAACCGCAGGCGGGTACCCCCCCTGCGGTTTTTAATTTATATCAAAACCGCGGAAAATCAAAACCGCGGTTTTTTAATGGAGGAAACTATGACAACCGGATCAATGAACAGTATTACATCAATAAAAGAAAGTAACAATAACAGTGCGATTATAAACAGATCAATTTTATCAGTTTTTAATGGAGAGAGGCTTTCGACAGAGGAGAGTGAATCACTTTTTATGCACCTCTTTTCGGGAAATATTTCAGAAGTAGAATTGAGCGGAATACTCATCGCCATGAAGATGAGAGGGGAGACTTCTGAAGAGATAAGTGGGGCCGCCCGCTCCATGAGAAGGTTCAGCACAAAAATTGACCTCGGGGATGAGGAAATTTTTGACACATGCGGTACGGGGGGAGATAATTCTCATTCTTTCAATATTTCCTCATCTGTGGGAATTATAATTTCAGCTCTTGGCATACCAGTGGCAAAACATGGAAACAGGTCTATGAGCAGCAAAAGCGGGTCAACGGACTTTTATGAAAAGCTCGGAGTTCCGGTAAATCTCACAGGGATAGAGGCGGTGGAGTATTTCAGGAAGCATAACTTTGTTTTTCTGGCTGCACCGAATTATCACCCGGCTATGAAATTTGCGGCCCCGGTAAGGAAACAGCTCGGTACAAGAACAATTTTTAATTACCTCGGTCCGCTTACTAATCCGGCGGGGACAAGGAAACAGGCAATTGGATTCTTCAGCCCTGAGCTCCTCCCTTTATATGCTGAAACAGCCCGCTCGCTTTCTTTTGAAAGGGCTTTGATATATTCATCTGTTGACAGTATGGATGAGGTTTCACCTTACGCTCCAACAATAATTTATGAAATCGAAGCGGAAGAAATGAAATCTTTTAAGATCAATCCAGCTGAATTTATTTCTCCGGAAGAGGCAGCCGCCATCCCGCGGGAGCTTACTGCTGAAGATAATGCAAATATATTTATGGATACTATAAGCAGCGGGAAGATAACTCCTCTTGCCAAACTGATTTCAATGAACGCCTCGGTCGCAATGTATGCGCATAACAGCACAAATAATATTGATGAATCGTATGAGAGATGCCTTGAAGCCGTTACAGACGGCACAGTAAGAATAAAAGTTATGGAACTAAGGGAAAGCAACTGATGAAAAGATTCGATTTAAATGTCATCAAAAAAATAAAAAGGGGGGAGCTTCAGGAGATGAAGAGACTTTCCTTAACCCTTAGTAGAGAACGTCCGGTTTACAAGATGAAAGATGCTATCGGTGAAGGGATAAATATTATCGCTGAGTTAAAGCACAGTTCACCCTCGCATGGAGTTATGAAGGGGGGCCTTCCGGATAGCGAGAGGCTTCACCGGTATCTCCTCGGTGGCGCGTCTGCGGTGAGTATTCTTGCGGAGAAGGAGTTCTTCGGGGGTTCATATGATATGATGAAAATTGCTGCCGAAGAGGTTTCAGTTCCTGTTTTGTGCAAGGATTTTGTTTTTTTCGGAGAGCAGGTTGAAGCGGCATATGCCTGCGGAGCGGATATGATACTCCTTATAGCAAAAGCCCTTGAAAAAAAGCAGCTCGAGGACCTTTACATTGCAGCAAAGGAGAGAGGTGTTGAGCCTCTTGTTGAAATTTGCCATAAAGAAGAACTGGATAAACTCGGCAGTATCAAGCCTGATTTTATAATGGTGAACATGAGGGATCTTGAAACTCTGGAGATCGATTTTATCCGTGGGATTGAAACCCTGAAAATTCTCCCTGAAGGTGTGACATCAATAAGCGCAAGCGGGATAAACAAAAGAAAAGATGTTGAGTTCTTAATGAGAGAGGGGGGCGTGAAAAATTTTCTAGTTGGGGCAGCCCTGATGACTCATAAGGAGCCTGATGTGATAATAAGGGAGCTTAAAAATGTTTGTTAAACTATGCGGATTTACGCGCCATGAAGATATAGAAAAAATATCCGGGTTTAAAATATCCTCAGCCGGATTTATTTTTTATAAAGCTTCAAAGAGATATGTGAAACCTTCAATAGCAAAAGAACTTTGTTCAATCATCAAAGGGAGCGGGATTGCAACGACCGGTGTATTTGTCGATGATGACGAGTACACAATAAAAAGTATCGCAGACTATACCGGGCTCGATATGCTTCAGGTGTATACCTGCGAAACCGCGTCCGCGCTTCAGGGGTTTCTTCCGGTCATTTCATGCTTCAGAATTAAGCCGGAGTATGGGGGATACGATCTCCCTCTTCCACCGGAAAACGGCATTATACTCTTTGATACATTTGACACAGACAGCACAGGCGGTACAGGAAAAAATTTCAGCAGCGAAATACTTAAGGATTACAGGTTCAGAGACAGGATGATTGTGGCAGGCGGGATCAACTCCTCCAACATCCAGCCACTGATTAAAAATATAAAACCGTTCGGAGTAGATATATCCTCCGGAATAGAAACAGCTCCGGGAATTAAATCCGTGGAGAAGATCAGGGAAATACTAGAGAAAATTGAGGAGGTAGAAAATGACAGCATTGCCTGATAATAAAGGATACTTCGGGAGATTCGGTGGAAGGTTCGTTGCCGAAACTCTCATTAAAACATTAAATGAAGTTGAGGATGCATATAAAAGTTTCATAAAAGATGAAGCGGAGCAGAAGAAACTTGCGAAACTTTTATCCGA
The DNA here is from genome assembly GCA_964625825.1 of uncultured Leptospirales bacterium. GTDB lineage: Bacteria > Spirochaetota > UBA4802 > UBA4802 > UBA5550 > UBA5550. The sequence continues at coordinate 10,262 of CAZVFJ010000091.1, forward strand.
TTACGCGGGGAGGCCGACACCGCTCTACTACGCGGCAAGGCTTTCTGAAAAATTCGGTGCATCTATATACCTGAAACGTGAGGACCTTGTGCATACGGGATCGCACAAGCTTAACAACGCGCTTGGACAGGCGCTTCTCACAAAATACATGGGTAAAACCCGTGTTATCGCTGAGACCGGTGCGGGCCAGCATGGTGTCGCGACAGCTACCTGTGCTGCGCTCCTTGGCCTTGAGTGTGAGGTTTTCATGGGGAGGGTCGATACCGAGAGACAATCGCCTAACGTGAAGAGAATGAAACTCCTGGGAGCGAAGGTAACTCCTGTCGATTCGGGAAGTAAAATTCTGAAAGATGCGATTAATGCCGCGATGAGGGACTGGGTAAAGACATGCCGTGACACACATTATCTTATAGGTTCTGTTGTGGGGGCTCATCCCTTCCCCATGATGGTACGGGATTTTCAGTCAGTAATCAGCAGGGAGGCGGTAAACCAGTTCCTGGACGCGGAGGGGACAAATCCGGACTATGTTGTGGCATGCGTGGGCGGCGGGAGTAACGCTGCTGGAATCTTTGCTCACTATAAAGGGATCCCGGGAGTTAAGCTCCTGGGAGTTGAAGCTGGAGGGCGTTCATCAAAAGATGGCGATCACAGCGCAAAATTGAACTACGGGAGGCCGGGGATTATTCATGGCAACCATACATACCTTCTGCAGACAAAAGAGGGGAATGTAATGCCCGTACATTCGGTATCAGCCGGGCTTGACTATCCGGCAGTCGGAGCGGAACACAGCTATTTTCACGAAGCGGGAATCGCGGAGTATGTTACATGCTCAGACCGCGAAGCCCTTACTGCATTCAGGGAACTGAGCCTTACAGAGGGAATTATCCCTGCTCTAGAAAGCAGCCATGCGCTCGGTTACCTTATGGCAAATAAAGATCGTTTTGCCGGTAAGAGGGTGCTTCTTAATCTCTCAGGGCGCGGAGATAAGGATATGCCAATTATTGAAGAGGAGCTTGGACTATGAAAAAATATAACGGATTCTATCTAATGGGTAACTATCCCGACAGGGAAACATTTATAAAGTCAGCTGTAGAGGGATTGAACCATTTCGATTTTCTTGAGGTTGGTATTCCCTTCAGTGATCCCATTGCGGATGGAGAGACAATTGCCGACGCGGCTCAGGTGATGATAGACCGCAATTGCGGATTCACTGAAATTTCTGAAAGCATAAAAGAGATCAGACGTCTCATTAATGCTGGAAAAGACATATACATCATGACATACTCTAATCTTATATACAACATGGATATGCCGGAGTTAAACTCTTTCTGTATAAATTATGGCATAACAGGCCTCATACTTCCGGATGTTCCGTCATGTGAAAAGGGATTCATTCGTTCACTCGGTCTTGATAATAAGGTTAAACTTATCAGCTTTATGACACCCGAGAGCAGTAATGAGTCTATTGTTGAAACTGCTAAAGAAGCTGACTCTTTCATATACTTTATCTCTATGCGCGGTATTACCGGGG
>CAZVFJ010000092.1:0-1929 GCA_964625825.1 uncultured Leptospirales bacterium
ACAGTTCAGAATCTCAGGTTAATCGTTTCAAGCGGTAGAAGGTTATACAGCCTGATAAATGATATTCTTGATTTTTCAAAACTTAAGAATAATGACATTGCGCTTCAGAAAAAAAATATCGATATCAGACAGCTTGTTTCAATAGTAATAACAGTTATTAAAACCTCAATGCCTGGTAAAAACATTGAGCTTATTAATGAAATTCCCGAGGACGCACCATTAGTGGAAGGAGATGAAAACCGGCTTCAGCAGATAATGTATAACCTCATCGGTAACGCCGTGAAATTTACCAGTCGGGGTTATGTAAAAGTTTCATCCCTGTTTAAAAGAGATTTCATCGAGATAAGAGTCGAAGATACCGGAATTGGAATCGCAAGCGGAAGGCTTGAAGCCATATTCCGCTCATTTGAGCAGTCTGACGGTTCAATTTCAAGAGAATACGGAGGCACAGGATTGGGTCTTCCGATTACTAAAAATCTTATTGAGCTTCATGGCGGTTCAATAAACGTTGAATCAGAACCCGGCAAAGGTTCATGTTTCAGTTTCACTCTTCCGCTTATCAAGGAAAGGAACTCTTCCGCAACATATAACACCGTAATAATAGAAAGCCCGGCTGTCATGAATATAGAGAACAGCAAACCTGAAATTATTCCTGATACCGAAGGAAACCGAAACAATATAAAGATACTGGTAGTTGATGATGAACCTGTAAATATTCAGGTATTACTCAATCTGCTTACTATTAAAAAGTATAAAGCTGATTATGCCTTAAACGGTGTTGACGCAATTAAGATGGCCGAAACAGGAGATTATGATCTTATTCTTCTTGATATAATGATGCCGAGAATGTCCGGATATGATGTCTGTCGTGACCTCAGAAAAAAATTTACAACATATGAACTGCCCATAATATTTCTTACGGCCAAAAATCAGTCCGCCGATTTAGTAACCGCTTTTGATGTAGGAGCCAATGATTACCTGATAAAACCATTGGACAGAACCGAGCTATTTGCCAGAATCGATACACATCTTTCCTTAAGGTATGCGGTGAAAGACGCCCTGATAAATGCTGAACTTGCCAACACTGATCACCTCACAGGTTTATATAACAGAAGATTTCTCATGGAGGCTGGTTCTCGTGAATTTGAAAACGCGAAAAGATACGGAATAGATTTCTCTGTAATAATGATTGATATAGATAACTTTAAATCAATAAATGACTCATACGGACATAATTCCGGTGATATAACTATAAAACATTTATCTTCAATCATAAAGAAAAATCTAAGGAAAGGAGATATACCCGGCAGGTTCGGGGGTGATGAATTTATGATACTTCTTCCCGGAACCGGGCTCGATGGGGCTGAATACGTAGCTGAAAAAATACGGGGCATCGCTGAAGAAAGCATAATAATAACCACAACTAAATCTGAAGTCAAAGTTACATTAAGCATGGGTGTATGTTCATCCAATCAGCATATTGATAATTTTGCCCAGTTATTAAAAGAATCTGATGAATTGATGTATCTGTCCAAAAGCAGAGGTAAAAACAGAGTTACGGCATTTAATAATTAACTCGAGTAATTTAAATATCAAAGGCTTAGAAGCTTAAAAGCTGTAAAAATAAAATATCCTCCGAACATGAATAAAATCCCTCCACAGACCGCTGCTGCAACTAAACTGTAGCGTCTTCCCAGGACTGAATGCCCCGCGTAACTTAAACAGGAAATAAAGTAAAGCCAAATAAAATTTATTGCAAGATGAAGAACATAAAAAAAAATACTCACAGTAACTCCAAATTCGATACTATTAAGAATCAGGGCGCTGCCTATAGTCCCCCACCATAAGAATAGAAACGGGTTGGCCAGTGTCATAAATATACCCGCAGAAAAGGCTGAGGAGAATACCCCCGCGGGTGAGTTCGAAATA
>CAZVFJ010000092.1:1939-10196 GCA_964625825.1 uncultured Leptospirales bacterium
CTCCCGCCATTGCAAGTATAGAGCGTATACGGTGGTCATTTGTAAATCTTCCCAGCCCCAGGAAAAGCATAATAACAAGCGGAAGCTCAACAACTCCATGGCCAAGAGTAACAAAAGCTCCTGCATGGGGAGAGCGTATCCCACGTTCAACAGTAACAGCCATAACCGGACCGGGAGTAATTAGTCCCGGGATTGTTATTATTACAGATTGAATAAGAAAAGTTAATGCCGGTACAATATCACTCATTTAACTGCACCATAAAATTTGCTACTCCTTAATCCTATTCATTAATCTTATACTTTATATATCAGTATTTTCAGAAATACTCCCTGTAACATCCACATCATTATTCCCGCATGGTGTATACAATTGCTTATCTCTTCATCGTGACTCATCTGTTAATACAATATCTGACACGACAATTCTGTTCCTCCCCGATTCCTTAGCCTTATACAGCCTGTCATCAGCGGTTTCAATTATGATTTCTGATGAAAGTTTTTTCCTCTCATATTCAAGGCTGTCAGAAATTCCGGCACTGAAGGTAAACTTTATTTTGATATCATTATATGTAAAAACCTTTTCCCGTACTGCAAAAAGAATCCTTTCAATTGCTGCTTTTGTATTTTCCCTTAGTGAATTCAGGGAGACTACAATAAACTCCTCCCCTCCATAACGTCCGAAAAGATCATATGGGCGGAGGTTTCTGCTTATAAGACCGGTGAACTCCTTCAGAATAAAATCCCCGACGAGATGGCCGTATTCATCATTGATCTTTTTAAAGAAATCTATATCGAGTATGGATACCGAAAACACCTTGCCATCCCTGGAATATTCTGAAATAATCCCTTCAAGCCTTTCAAACATATACCTCCTGTTAAATATATTAGTGAGAGGATCGCGTATAGAAATATCCTTTATTTTCTTTTCATATTCCACTCTTTCAGTTATATCACGAGCTGCCGCGTAGACCAGTTTCCCGTATGGATGTGAACGCCACTCAATATAATGATACGAGCCGTCTTTACTCCTGTACCTGTTTACAAAATTAATAACCTGTTCCTGCTTCTCTAATTTTGACATCGTCTGAAATGTAGCATCAAGATCATCCGGATGAATAAATTCAAGAAACTTCCGCTGTGTAAGCTCCTGAGTCGAATAACCGAGGATATCTCCCCATGCATTATTGGTTTTAATGAAATTCCCATCAGTATCGGCAATACAGAGAAGGTCAAGGTTTACGGAAAAAAAACGCTCAAGTTCATCATGACTTTCCCGGAGTCCTATTTCCACCTGTTTCTGTTCAGATATATCAGCATGTGTACCGAACATCCTTACGGGTTCCCCTTTTTCATCCCACTCAATGACCTTCCCCCTGTCTAGTATCCATATCCAGCTCCCGTTTTTATGTTTCATTCTGCTTTCGCATTCATAATATGCAGTTTCTCCTTTAAAATGCCGGTTAAGCTCTTCTTCTAATTTTTTCAAGTCATCAGGATGAGCGACATTCAGCCATGTATTAATATTTACAGGTTCAAGTTCTGAAAGAGTATATCCGATCATTTCAGCCCATCTCTCATTGAAAACAGTTTCACCTGTTTTAACATTCCACTCCCATGTCCCGAGATGAGTCCCTTCAATAATATTTTCCAGCCTCTTCCGCTGTTCCTCTACTTCCATTCTTAATGCCACCTGCTCGGTTATATCAACCATCACAGTGAAAAAGCTCTTCACGCCAAAATTATCAAGAATTTCCCCGGATAACAGTCCTTTAATTATACTGCCGTCTTTACACCTGACGCTGATTTCAATATCACTGATACGCCCGGTCCTCTTTAATTGCTCTGTGACTGATTCCCTCTGCCCAAGATCGGCAAAAAGATTTAATTCAATATTTGTTTTACCAATTACCTCTCTTCTCTCATATCCCAACTTTTTTAAAAAGGATGAGTTTACATCCGTAATTATTCTATCATCTACATTGCTGATTGTCATAAGAGACGGGTTGTTTTCAAAAAGCTTTTTAAACTTCTGGAGAGCCTCCTGTTCTTTACTGAGATCCTTTGATATACCGAAAATGCAATCTTTACCGTCCCACTTCCCTGTCCAGACACGGGTTTCAACAGGAATCCTGTTTCCGTTTTTGTCCTGAATTTCCAGCGGACAGGAATCCCTCTCCCCCCTGAGCATAGCTGTTATAATTTCAGAAGCCTCACTTCTTTTATCTTCAGGGTAAACATCCAGTACCTTTATTTTTTTTAACTCTTCCGGTGAAAAACCCAGCTTACGTGAAACGGCATTATTGGTATAAACAATATCCCCGCCGGTACTCCAGATAGTAAAAAGATCATCAATAGTATTAAAAAAAGTTCTGAAGTTGTTTTCTGATAAAATAATTCTCTCCTGCAGCAGGTGCCTCTCCATTGAAGATGATATAATGCCTGATATCGTTCTAAGCATTTCAAGTTCAAGGTCGCTCCACCTCCGTTTTTTTCTAGATTCATCAAAACCGACGAAGCCCCGCAACTCCTGTTCAATAGTAAGAGGATAAACCATGAATGATATTATCTCCAGCGGTGCAAGAAGCTTCACAAGATCGGGAGGAAGTTCATTTATATTCTCAGAATAAATCTTTCCATCACGGGACAGAATTTCTTGCCATGATGGTACACCTTCGTATGGGATATTCTGCAACTCATCTTTAAGGGATTTGATACCAGTATTACACCACTCGTAAAGCTCGCTTGTGGCAGTTCCGCTTTCATTATCAGCAAAGATGTAGACCCTGCTTACGTCCAGGCCTTTGCCTATTATCTCAAGTACATGACCCATCTGTTTATCAAAGCTTTCAAGCTTAATGAAAGTCAGGGCAATTTCAGATAGTAGTTCAATGTTTTTCATATATTAATTATAACGATAAATAACAATTAAGGCAACCTTGTATATATATCAATATACTGATCAACATTTTTCATAAATAGGGCCAGCAGGGAAGGATCAAAAATTATTCCTGAGTTTTCATTCATATAGGCAAGAGTCTTATCAATACTCCATGCTTCTTTATAGACCCTGGGGTGAGTTATCGCGTCAAAAACATCAACAATTGTTGTAATCCTCGCGCTTAAAGGGATATCCTCTCGGGATTTCCGGTTCGGGTAACCCTCGCCATTCCATCTTTCATGATGGTTAAGAGCTATCTCCGCAGCAAGTTGCAGTACCGGCAGCCCCGAATTATGGAATATATTGTATCCTATTGTTGTATGCTCCTGCATCAGTAAAAATTCATCCTCTGAAAGCTTACCCGGCTTATTCAGGATCTGGTCAGAAATTCCGATTTTCCCCACATCATGCATTGGTGATGCGACCTTTATATCATCCGCTACTTCATTATCCAGCCCTGATTGTTTTCCGAGAATGTAGGCATATTCTGAAACCCTCAGTACATGGTTCCCTGTTTCGTGAGAACGTGTTTCAACAACATCACCAAGTCGGAATATAATCTCCTTCTGCGTCATAATAAGTGAATGGCTCATTTCAAGAACCTGCTCAGTTTTTTTTCTCACCTCATCCTCAAGATGCTCCTTATAAAGCCTGTTCTCCTTAATGAGTCTTGCTCTCTCCAGTACTCTGTCAAGTATCAGGAAAAGGACCGAAAAGCTCTCAATCGGTTTGGAGAGAAAATCCCATGCACCTTTTCTTATAGCTTCAACAGCTTTATCGAGAACTCCCACACCGGAGAGAACAATAAGGGGCATCTCCGGATAGAGTGGAACACTCTTCTCTATCACGCCAAGCCCGTCAATACCCGGCATATTAAGGTCGAGTATTACCGCGTCATATTCTTTTACCTGCAGTTTCTCCATAGCTTCGGTTCCGTCAGCAGCAGTTTCAGGTACACATCCGTTATCTTCAAGATAATCAGCTATAGATTCTCTTATGGCTATTTCATCATCAACAATTAGGATCGATTTACCTTTACTCTCCATAAATTATTCACCATTTTACGATTTTTGTTCTGCCGCTTTGAGAAGTTCACCCAGATTCTCCGCAGGTTTATGAACTATACAATTTTCATCAATACCAAGCGCGCGCAGATCTTCAGAAATAAAAAAATTGTCTGACCCTGTATATATAACAAATCTGAGGTTACTTCTTACCTTATTTGCCCTCGTAATAAATTCAAAACCTGTCATACCGGGAAGCCTCATATCAACAATAATAGAATCAGCCGTTTCATTCACAAGGTATGCGAGAGCCTCTTCAGCCGAGTTGAACGCAGCTACGCTCCACCCGCGATCCTCAAAATAATCCTGAATCGAAATCCTGATTAACTCCTCATCATCAACTAATACAAGCTTTTTCGGCATCTAATGCCCCCTCCTGTCCACCGGAAGTAAAATAATAAATTTAGTCCCTTCTCCGGGAACCGACTCAACAGAGATAGTCCCCCCATGGGCTGTTACTATTATATGATATGATACAGAGAGCCCGAGGCCTGTGCCTATCCCTGTTTTCCCGGCGGAAAAAAAAGGCTCAAACACCCTCTTCTTTGTAACTTCGTCCATCCCCGGCCCGTTATCACTGATTTCAATCTTCACAAAACCTCCCCGCTGTGAAGTCTTTACTGTGATTGACCGTTCCAAAGCTGGCATTGAAATATCACCATACATAGCCTGTGCCGCATTTTTAAAAAGATTCAGGAGGACCTGCTCTATCTGCGTCTCCGCACAGGGTATATCAGGCAGATTCCCGTATTCTTTTATTATACGTATATTTTTAAAATCATAATTTTTCTTCAAATCATAATCATTGGATGCGAGATCCAGTGACTTATCAATAATAGTATTAATATTGAGATAATCAAACTTCGATTCTGTCCCTCTGCTGAATTTAAGCATATTGGATACAATCTTTGCGGCCCTTGAACCGGCATCAATTATTGCAATGAGATATTTATCAATTCTGCGCGCAGTAACATACGCACGAATTTTCTGAAAATCCGTACCCGCTGCAAGTGCCGCTTCAACGTTTGCAGGAAGATCGTCAAGTATACGATGAAGGGCATTTTCAGAATTCTGCATAATTATTCCGAGGGGATTGTTGATCTCATGAGCCATACCTGCCGCAAGGCCTGCAACAGTGATCATCTTTTCTGACTGGATAATTATCGCCTGTGTTTTTTCACGTTCTGTAACATCCTCAAGAATTCCTTCAATATATAGCGGGCTACCATCTGATGAGCGGATAATCCTCATGTCAATGCTTCCCCTGAATTCCTCTCCGTCAGCTTTACTCAAGCGTACTACCGATTCGAAATGCCCATTACCGCTTGTAATATTTTTTCTTACTCTCTCCCAGTCATTTTTATCTGCATAGATACCCTCCGAACGGTTGTTCAGGAAATCCCGGGCTTCATCAACTGTGTTGAAGCCGAACATCCTCAGGCATGCGGGATTGACATCGATAATACTACCATCCAGACCGGTTCTGAAAAATCCGACATTCATGGTTTCATAAATTGTCCTGAACTTCTCCTCACTCAGGCGAAGCGCCTCATCTACACGTTTTCGTTCAGTTATATCTTCAATTATCATTACTACATTGTTCACATTCCCTGAAACATCTTTTAAAGGATAGGCCCTACCCGTAAGCCAGAGGACAGTACTGTTTTCTTCTGAAATGACTATACGATACGGGTATTCCGGCAAATCCGCTGATTCACCGGCAAAGGCTTTCCCGATATATTTTATCAAGTGTGCGATCTGTTCATCGTTGAGGATATTGTATTGTCCCGGCATATTCTCACTGTCAAAACCGAGCAATTTACTCCATGCCTCATTTTTATCGATCAACGTACCAGCAGTATCAAGAATGATCATCGGCAGTGTCGATTGTTCCATAACCGACTTGAACTTCAGTTCACTTTCACGGAGAGCTTGTTCAGCAAGATTAAGTTCTGTTATATCATTAATAGTCGCACAGATACCGGCGTCCATATTATCCGGGTCGATCGGAGTTAAACTTATAAGTCCAACAAGTATGGTCCCGTCCTTATGCCGGATAGCTGCTTTTGTTATTCCGTGCCCCACCCTGAACATCATGCCGTAAAGTTCACGCCCGGCTCTCTCATACTCATTATCATCCGCATAGATAATTTTTGTGAAGTTCCCCACAAGTTCATTTTCATCATAGCCTAAAAGGTTGCATAGATAATTGTTAACCCTGCGGAATTTGCGGTCTACAATCATACCTACCCCAACGAGGAGAGCATCGAAGAGACTGTTAAGCTCAGACTCGCTATTAGCGAGATCTTTCTGGGTCGCAATCAGTTCCTGGTTGCCAGCTTCAGCCTCTTCCAGCGCAGCCTGCAACTCCTCATATGCGGCCTCAAGCTCCTCTTTCTGCGTGTTAATTGCGGAATGCGCCTCATACAACCTGAAAGCCATAGCGATTGAGAGCATCAGAACAGCATCTCCACTGCTTTTCAAAACATATCCGTATAATCCTGCTCCGCTAATTCTGTTGATGACATTCTCTTCTGTATGAGTAGAAAAAAAAATAGCCGGGATTTCACGCTTCTGCTGAATCAGTGACACAGTCTCAGGGCCGTCCATTCCGGCTCCAAGATCAATCTCTGCAAGGATCAAATCAACAGGCTCTATCTGATCCGCAAGTTCAACAGCCTCTTTTCCTGAAGATGCCCTGATGACTGAGAAACCGCCATGTTCAAGAACTGAAGTATAATGTCCGGCATCAGTATCATCTACTTCAACCAGAAGTATTTTTTTCCCGTGGCTGTTCATTTATAAATTAAACCATTAAAAATATCTCTCAAAAAAATTTGACTTTATTTGAATTATTTTTAATATAATATAAATGAGAGAAATAAACAATTATCTGAAGTCACATTGCCTGAACAATTTCTTTTATGCTTTTTGACAATTCGCTGAGAGAATAAGGTTTATGTATAAAACCATTAATCCCAAGTTTAAGCGCTTCATCGACGCGGTAATCCTGCCTGAAACCCGAAGCAAGAAGTACCCTCACCCTTTGATCGATCTTTTTCAGTTCAATATATACATCTTTTCCTGACATCCCTGGCATAGCCATATCAAGCAGTACAGCATTTATATCTTTATATAAACGTCTGAAAAGCTCCACACCGTCTCTACCGCTTTCCGCCAGTATAACTTCATAGCCGCATTCATGGAGAATACTTTCAGCCATTAATCTCACAATCTCTTCATCATCAATTACCAGGATACACCCCTTTCCCTTAACAACAGCAGGCTCACTCCCACCCGGTTCTAACCTTTCCGGCTCCTCACTCGCAGGAAAATAAAGATTAAATGAAGAACCGATACCCTTTTCTGAAAAAACATCAATAAATCCTTTATGGTGGTGAATAATGCTGTAAACCATGGCAAGCCCGAGACCTGTGCCCTGTTCCCTGACCTTTGTAGTGAAAAACGGATCAAAAATCTTTCTCAGTATCTCTTCATCCATACCCACGCCTGTATCGTTATGACTGACCATCCAGTACCATCCGGTCCTCGCCTCCGGGTGAGCCGAACAGAAATACCTGTCCGCCCTGATATGCCTGACCGAAACAGTAAGTACGCCTCCCTCCTTCTCCTCCGGCAAACGCATTATTGTCATAGCATGAGCGGCATTAACGCAGAGGTTGATAATAACCTGTTCCACCTGTGAAGGATCACCATTAATCATCGCGGGTTCCCCGGCATATTCAGCGATCAGTTCAACTGATTTATCGAAAGTATTACTGCATATCTGGATTACATTCTTTACCGAGGTGTTCAGATCAATGGGTTTTATTGCCGCTTCATATTTCCTTGACAGGGTCAGAAGCTGCTTCACCATTTCTGCGGCTCTCTTTCCTGACCTGTCAATTATATCAACGTAGTTCAGAAACTTATCGCTGATAATATTATCTTTAGTCATTATATGCCTTATAAGGCTCACAGTCCCGACTATCCCGCTCAGTACATTGTTAAAATCATGGGCAAGACCACCGGCAAGAGTCCCCACTGTCTCCATCTTCTGAGCCTGTCGGAGCTGTTCATCCATTCGCCTTATATCAGTAACATCTTCTATGCGAACAACAGATCCTTCATTATCACCAGATATTAACGGGTAAAGCCGAAGATCATAATATCGCTTTTCACCATTTTTCTCAATGAGGTAACCGGATACCGCGGCAGAGTGACTTCCGTTTATCCCTTTGCTCATGTTTTCTAT
>CAZVFJ010000092.1:10244-11745 GCA_964625825.1 uncultured Leptospirales bacterium
ACCGGCGCGCCTATTGCTTCCTCCACTTTTACGCCGGACACCTTTTCTGTCTTACGGTTTATCAGGGTTATTTTCATATCAGGGCCAAGCCCGACGAGCATGTCAGGGAAAGCATCAATTATGTTGCTCATGTAATTCTTGAGCCTCTGTACTTCCTCTTCGATTTTTTTTCGATCTGTTATATCTATAAAAGTTGATATAACTTTTACAATATTGCCTGAAAAATCAAACTCAGGGTAAACATCACATAGAAGCCATTTGTGTACTTTCCGGTATTCATTATCAATCCTGAGCATTAAACCATGTACGGGTTCACGGGTTAACCATATCCTGCTAAAGGGAAGTTCATTAATGGATAGAATTTCTCCATTCTCTTTTGTGCTAACCCAGTTGGGATCAGTTCTATTCTTTCCGATTAATTCTTCTAAAGAAATATTAAGAATGGCTGAAGCACTCGGATTAGAGAGAATTATATTACCATCCCTGTCATAAACCATAATCCCCGCAGAGAGATTATCAATTAACAATTTGTACTCCTTCTCACTTTCACGGAGCATCTTATGGGCTTTTTCAAGTTCATTATTTGTTGAAAATAATTCTTCATTCGATGCTTCGAACTCCTCGTTAGTCGCCATAAGTTCTTCGTTGGCCGAAGCCAGTTTTTCATTAAGCTTTTTAAGGTTATACTCCCAGTTTTTCCTTTCAGTTATATCTCTGAAATACCAGACTCTCCCCAGATATTCACCGGAACTTCCTTTAACAGGGGCGGAATATCTTTCAATAACCCTACTATCTTTAAGAATTATTTCAACACTACTCTTTTCGTCAATACACTCATGCAGATACATAATCTTTCTCATGGCCCCGTCAGGATCAGAGAGGAGACTTAATCCGTAATTGAGCATCTCCTGATAATTGCCTTCTGAAAAAAGTTCTTCAGGTAATTGCCATATATCTGCGAATTTTCTATTCATAAGGAGAATCTCTTTTTTCGGATTAATAATAAGAATACCATCCAGTGAGACCTCCTGCTCTGCCGCAAGTATCGCGTTCTTGAGCATAAGTTCATTTTCAGCGAGTCTTCTCTTAGTAATATCTGTAATAATACCCTCAATAGCTACCGGTGTTCCGTTATCCCCCGGGATCAATACATTACGCTGATTCAGCCACTTTTCATCTCCGGATGGAGTAATTATTTTATACTCATACGTAGGAGGGACTTCGCCTTTAAGGACCTTTTCCCACTCAACCCTGAAATATTCCATCCAGTCGGGGTGGATTATCTTCAATATATGCATTGGTGACTGGTAAATTTCCTCAGGGCTATATCCCAGTACAGTTTCAGATGAGGGGCTTATATATTCATACACACCATCAGGAAGTTTCATCCTGTAGATTACATCAGGTGAGTTCTCAGCCAGTCTTCTAAACCGCTCTTCGCTTATTTTCAGTTCCTTCTCGACAGTCCGCTGTTCAGTAATATTAAGAACAGCTGAAAGTA
>CAZVFJ010000093.1:0-1471 GCA_964625825.1 uncultured Leptospirales bacterium
ATTAAAAAAGTGTAGAAAAAAATAACGGTATACAGTACCCTACGCATAGAGTTTATTAAACTGGAGATAATCATGAAATTCATGAGAAGGCTTATTTTTGCAATTTGTTGCATATTCCTTTTTCAGACACTCCTCTTTGCTGCAAGTTATAAAATTGTTGTACTCCCCTTTGACAAGCTGAACAAGGAGAAAAATCCTGAACTTGAAACACTCACTGTCGGCATAAGTGAAACTCTTTCCGGAGCTTTATCCACAGTAAACAACTTCATTATAATCGATTCAGACAGGGTGAAGAGGCACCTCCTTGACACCGCCGGATTCAAACAAACTATAGGCGTTAATGAAGACAGGGATATAGAAAAACTCCGTGAGCTTACAAAAGATAAACTCGATGGAGACTATATAATATATGGATGCTTCAATAAGATTGGCGGACAGATTCAACTTTCTGCAAAATTCATGGAGGTAAGCAGCGGGAAAATACTTAAAGGTGCAAATGTTCACGGAAAATACCCTGATGATATATTTGACCTCCAGGAACGGCTCGCCCGGGACCTCATGGATAAAATCTCAGGCCCTGAAAAGTCTGAAAGGCAGAACAGCATTGAAGAATACACTAAATCTACAGGGAACTATACCGCATACCAGTACTACATAAAGGGCCGCATGGAACAGATACAGTATGACGTAAAAAATTACCCTGTTGCAATTGAATATTACGAAAAAGCCTTAAAACACGACTCCAGATATGCCCTGGCATGGGCAGGACTTTCTGAGGTAAACGCGCTCTGGGGATACCAGATAAAATACGCCAATGGAAAATGGGAACCATATCTTAAAGTGGCAATTGAACAGGGCAAAAAGGCTGTTGAGTACGGAGCCAACCTGTTCCAGACACACAGAGCCCTCAGTATGGCGTATCTTAACAACTCCAACTTCGAGATGGCACAGAAATCTATTGATGAAGCGTATAAATTAAACAGACAGGATGCCGAGACCCTTCAGATTATGGCACAGCTTAAAAACTATGGTTACCAGGAGATGGGTAAACCAGGGACTGAATCCTATAAATACATTCAGGAGTGCCTCAATATTAACCCGGAACTTATTATTGCGAGGTGGTCTCTTGCTCACTCATATTCTACAATCGGGAATAAAGATGAGTCGCTTAAGGAATACCTGGAGATTCTCAAAGTAAATCCTAAACATGCTCCGGCGCTTCACGGTATCGCACTTATCTATTATGATAAAAAAGATTACATCAATTGCGAGTATTACGCAATCAAGGCAGTTGATGCAGACCCTGCGACTGCTCAGCATCACTATACACTGGCGCTTGCATATTATCAGCAGGGCTACTCCGACCCTGCAAAATGGGACAAAGCCGAGGCATCTTTTAAAAACGCGATAAAACAGAATCCTGCTTATATTGACGCGATTGTCACACTGGGACAGACATATTATAATAAAA
>CAZVFJ010000093.1:1481-11696 GCA_964625825.1 uncultured Leptospirales bacterium
TTATAATGCCGCAATTACCGAGTTTAAGAAAGCTATAAAAAAGCAGCCGGATAACGACAGGGCTTACAATGAAACAGCCATATCATATTACGCGCTTCAGGATTATAAGTCTGCAGAAAGTAATGCACTGCTGGCGGTAAAGTATAATCCAACTAATTCTATTAACAATTATAACCTTGGCCTCGCGTACTACATGCAGAAAGAGTGGGACGATGCGATAGCATCTTTTGAAAAAGCAGTGCAGTATGACCCCTCATATGAAAATGCATGGTTCAGCCTCGCAAACTGTTACTGGTACACAAACAGGTTTGATAAATCATACGAGTGTTACAACAAGGTTCTTGAACTGAATCCGAACAACAGTGAGGCAAAAAGATGGAGGGATGATTCTTATAATAAGATGAATAAGTAGAAACTTTCTCCGCCCTCAGGGCATCTCCTCCGTGTAAAAACGGGGGAGAAATTTAAGTCTGTTTTATGATTCCCTGAAAACTACTTCAATTCTCCCAGTTCCTTTTTCAGCTGGTTGAATTTCTCCGCATATATATCATAAATCTCAGCTGTGGTAAGAAATTTTTTCTTACCGTCAAAAATTCTGAATTGCCTGACTGCCTTTTTCTTTTTCAGAAGAAGGTATGCGGCCTCAAGTATTGCAGCAGACTTGCATGCGCATTCCACAATAGTTTTATATGTATAAATTCCATGCCCGAATCCGGCCAGCCCTGCCTCCTCAATCAACTCCTCATCATCTGAAGATTTCCCGGTAAAGATCTTCATCTCCCTGAAAAAATCAAAAATAAAATAAAATGTCGGTTTCATTACACCAATAATTTCTTCGGATACCTGAAAATACTTTTCCAGCCTGTCAAGCTCCGAATCCCCTTCCCCCGTATTCCCGGCAAACTGTTCACTAACAAGATTAACATTACTAAGCCTGTTAATAAATGTTGAATCTCCGGGGAAATATCTTTGAAAAATTTCATTAAATCTATCATGAAGCTGTATAAATAACTGATAATTTCTGTTTCTCTGGATAAAACTTTTCCATACCCCCGAAAGCCACTTGAGGACATCCTGTGTTAGCACAAGATCACTCTTGGTCTTCAGGTTATAAATAATATTCGAAAAATAAAAAAGAATATAGATGCTTCCTGAGGCTTTGAAATAGTATTCACACTGACGGAGATAATCTCCATTATTTATAATAGTATCAATTTTTAATATTGCAGCATCGAGTTTTTCAGGATCGCAGGGTTCATATTTAAGGCAGAGATAGAGCACATCTCCGATATCCCGTAAGGCCTGGTCTACTCTAAATTCTTTCTCATCCATTTATATCATATCCATTCTATAAATATTTTTAAAACATCTCCGAAAATACTCAATAAAAGAGTGAAAAAATCTCCTCACTAATAAAAAAAGAAAAATCTTAATTCGTATATTTTTTTCTGATTTTTCAATACTGAATTAAATAGAAATACATTCAATAAAATATTTTTAACTGTAAATTAATTATTTTAAAATATAAGTATTTATTTCTTAATTTATTTGATGTAAAAAAATCTTCTATTAATTCCGCTGACGCAGGAGAAGGAGACATTTAATTTTCCTTATTTTATATTAAAATACATAAATAGAAATTAGTACAGCTAAAATAATAGAATTTTCACTCTCTCATAGTGTATTCTTATTAAAATATTCATAACTAAAAAATTGAGCTTATTAATAATTCTGATAAATTAAAATATTTATTGAAATTTTTAGTCAGTTTTTAAAAATTGTAAAACCTTTCTGCTGAAAACCCTGTGTATTTCAGCAGTAAATACCAAAGGAAGGAGGAAAAGATGAATAATTACGAACTAACAGTTATCGTAAGAAATCGTGATGTGGAATCTCTCAAAGAAAAAGTTAAAGAGATTCTCGTCAAAAATGGCGTTAACATCACAAAAGAAGACCACTGGGGTCAAAGAAAACTCGCCTATGAAATCGACAGAGAGAGAGAAGCATATTACATGTATATGCTGGTAGACTCAGATCCGGCTGCGATTGACAAAATTCAAAAAGAATTCGGGCTGAATGCTGACATCCTCAGATATCTTTTTGTTGTACTAACTGATAAAAAATCCGCATAACCTGGAGGTAGCCAATGGCAAGCGACCTTAACAGGATAATACTGATAGGCAGACTCACACGTGACCCGGAATTGAGATATACTCCGGCAGGAATGGCTGTTGCGAGCTTTTCTCTGGCAAATAACAGATCATATTCCACAGGTGGAGAAAAAAAAGATCAGGTATCCTATTTCGATTGCGTAGCGTGGTCAAAACTCGGTGAAATTATAACCGAATACTGTAAAAAAGGGAAAATGATCGCTGTTGAAGGGAGACTCCAGCAGAGAAGATGGGACGATCAGGATGGCAACAAAAAAAGTAAAGTGGAAGTTGTTGTTGAAAACTTTCAGTTTCTGTCATCAGGGAAAGGACAGGAAGATGACTACCATGCCGAACCGGCACCAGGTCAGTCAAACGCTCCTTCAGAGCATGGGAAAAACACAGGCCAGAACTTTGAAGAGAACCCGTTCTCAGATGATGATATACCTTTTTAATATCCAATTTAACAATCAGAGGAGAAAATAATGTCAGACGAAATAAAGAATATTGAAGAAACAGCTGAACCTAAAGCTGAAGCGGCAGAAACATCTGCTCCTGCCGCACCTTATGAAAGAAAAAGCTACGGCACAGGTTCAGCTGATGATTCTGAAAAACCTGTTTTTCAGAGAAATGTAAGGTTTAAAAGAAAAGTATGCAGATTCTGTCACGATAAAAACGCTGTTATCGATTACAAAGATGTAAAGCTTATGGAGCAGTTCATTACCGACAGAGGTAAAATACTCCCGAGACGCGTTACGGGTACATGTGCAAAACACCAGAGGGGAGTTGCGCAGGCTGTTAAAAGGGCAAGAATTATTGCTCTCATCCCGTTTGTTGAAAAATAATTTTGGGAATTCTTGTATTTATAGCATGTATAGCTGCGGCTGTTTTTTCATCATGGCTTTTTTACAGGGTCGGATGGTACAGCTTGATAGTTTTTTTACCGCTGGCAGCTGTTCCCTTATTCTCGGTTAATCAGGCAGGTCTTTTATCACTTTTTATAATTCCTGCCGCAATCGGTTCTATAGGGGGGCTCTGCTTCAAAGATGGAAAGGATTTCGGATTTTTTTTAATAGCCTCATCGTTTCTTTTTTCCGCTCTTTTCACAACTGAATATTATGTTCTTAAAAATTTCAGGAACACAGATATCATTGAAAAGGGAAGAGACGAAATTGTTTTCATGATGGAACAGGGAAGCGGCGATATTGACAGGGTTTTTAATGAATATAAAACTCCTGAGGAAAACAGGGAAAAGATCAGGGGCGAAATAGCAGAATCAATTGCAATACTTAAAGACAATAAGTGGGTGCAATTTGCCAGGGACATGATTCCCTTTTCTGCTTTCCTCTACGGGGTAGCAATTTGCGGATTAAGTTTCGCAATACTTAGAAAGTATGTGATGAAAAATCGAATGCCACAGGTAAATGCCCTTGAATTTTTAAGGGTCAATGATTATTTTATTTTTGCACTTATTGCGGGATGGGGCGGTTTTATACTGCTTGACAGTTCAAAATATCCCGCTTTCAGTATAGCAGCGCTGAACATTGCTTTGATTGCTTCAACGCTGTATGTTGCTCAGGCACTGGGGATTATCAAGCATTTTATGATAAGGAAAGGGATACCGGCACTAATCCTTCCGTTTATTTTTTTAACATTAATTTTCTTCGGGCCGCCGGTTATAATTTTCACAACGATATTACTACTGGGATTAGGGACTCTGGATCTCTGGGCAGATTTCAGAAAGCTAACCCCTGATAAACAACGAAATAATAAGGAGTAAACAATGAAAGTTATACTTCAAAAAGACATAGCAAACCTTGGTGATGCTGGAGATATCAAGGAAGTCGCTGAAGGATACGCAAGGAATTATCTGATTCCTAAAAACCTGGTTATTGTTGCCAATGAATCAAGCAAGAAAGCAATGGAGCACCAGACAAAGCTCATCAGGATAAAAAAAGAGAAGAGAAAAAAAGCGAGCGAAACACTTGCCGACAGTATGAAAGGTGTTGAACTTGTTATCCCGGCCCAGGTCGGTGAAGAGGGAAAACTCTTCGGTTCCATTACATCTATGGATATAGCAAAACAACTTGCTGACAAGGGTTTCACAGTGGATAAAAGAAAAATCCTCCTTGAAAACCCGATCAAGCAGGAGGGGGAATTTAATGTCCAGGTTAAACTTGATGAAGGTTTAAACACAACTGTCAAGGTTACTGTCGTTAAGGGGTAATTCATGACCGCTGACAGGCTTCCTCCTCAGGACATTGATACTGAATCAGCTTGTATTGCATCAGCGCTTCTCAACAGGGAAGCGCTGCTCAGAGTAACAGAAATCCTCCAGCCGGAGGATTTTTATCTTGAGAAGCACAGACTGATTTATGAAGCGATTACAGAACTCGAAAAAAAAGCTCTCCCGATAGATCTGACTACTCTCAGGCAGAGACTCATCGACCGGAGCCTCTTTGATAAGATCGGTGGGAATACCGCGCTTGCTGAAATATACCAGTCATCATCCACTTCAGTAAATGCAGAGGTCTACGCAAAAAGGATCAAGGAGATGAGCCTTCGGAGAAAGCTCATAGAAATTTCAGAACTCTCAATAGAAAAATGCTTCAACCGGGTGTTAAGCACAGAAGAGTTGATGGATGAAGTTGAGAGAGATATTTTTAAGGTCACAGAGCAGAGGATAACCTCCGATTACAGGGAAATTGAGCAGGTGCTAAATGATACCATGAACCACATAGATTCATGGTATAAAACAAAAAAAATTGTTACCGGAATACCGAGCGGCTTCACCGAACTCGACGAGACTCTCACAGGGTTTCACGGGTCGGAGCTTCTCATTGTTGCGGCCCGCCCCGGTATGGGTAAAACAGCGTTTGCTCTGAATATAATGAACCATGTGGCAATTAAACATAAGTCGCCTGTACTCTTTTTTTCACTTGAGATGCCGGCGACACAGCTTGGCATGAGGATGCTCTGCATTGAGTCTATGATAGATTCTCAGAGAGTACGTACAGGCCATATTGATCAGGAGGAGTTTAAAAAACTCTTTACTATATCATCAAAGCTCAGCAAATCACCGATTTATATTGATGATTCTCCTTCATCCAGTATACTTGAAATAAGAGCAAAAGCAAGGAGGCTCGCGCAGAAAGTTCCGCTGGGGCTTATAATTATTGACTACCTCCAGCTTATAACAAGTCTCTCACGTGTTGAAAGACACCTTCAGATTGCGGAGATATCGAGGCTTCTCAAACAACTTGCAAGAGAACTGGATATCCCTGTTATAGCTTTATCCCAGCTTTCCAGGGCAGTTGAATCAAGGGCTGACCAGAGGCCTACTCTATCCGACCTTCGCGAATCAGGGTCTATTGAGCAGGACGCTGATGTCGTCATGTTTCTCTACAGGGAGGACAGGGTAAAAAAAGAATCCGAAAAGAAAGGAATCGCAACAGTTATTGTCGCGAAACAGAGAAGCGGCCCCGTTGGTGATATTGACCTCCGGTTCTGGGATAAATATACCAAGTTCGGGAACCTTGATTTAACTCATTCTTATGAAGAGGCGAGCCCGGTAAATGAATACGACTGATAACCGAAATTTTCTATCAGATTTTTTCGAGTCCCTTGGCTCTCACTTTATACTACTGAAAGACACAATTGTATGGACTTTTCGTCCGCCATTTGACTGGAACAATATAATATTACAAATGATGGATATCGGTTATAAATCCCTGCCGGTAACGACCATTACTCTTTTCTTTACAGGGATGGTAATGGCCCTCCAGATAGGGCGGGCAATGGACTCACTGATGTCCGGTTCTTCCATTTTTATCGGAAGCGCGGTGACCATCGCGATGTTCAGGGAGCTCTGCCCGGTTCTTACCGCGTTACTTCTCGCGGGAAGGGTTGGTTCATCAATTGCAGCTGAAATCGGGACGATGAAGGTTACGGAGCAGATTGACGCCTTAAGAACTCTCTTCGCTGAGCCGGTACAATACCTCTCTGTTCCGAGATTTCTCGCATGCGTGATAATGACTCCATGCCTTACTGTCATTACTGACATTGTCGGAGTAATTGGCGGAGCACTTATCGCGTTCCTTTCGCTGGGTATTACACCTGATTCATACTTTGCAAATATTCTCCAGAACATTATACTGGCGGATTTTGTTTCAGGACTCTCCAAATCGTTTTTTTTCGGAGCGGAGATTGCCGTAATTTCATGCCACAGCGGTTTCAGCACAACCGGTGGCGCCGCGGGAGTCGGCCGTTCCACCATCCAGGCTGTTGTGCGTTCTTCAATGGTAATACTTATATCCGATTATTTCCTGACATATCTTATACAGATAATTGAATAGGACTTTTTTAATATGACAAAAAAGATAAATGATTTTTATAAAAAGCTGCATGATCTTAAGCTCAGTGCGTCCGTATTTAAAGCTTTTGAATCAGTCGAGAGGGAAATCTTCTTTGAAAATTTTTTTCGTGATAAATGTAGCGGCTTTGAACCTATACCTATAGGTTTTGGTGAATATAGCGATGAAGTAACGATTCTTGCCGAAATGATAAATATCCTTGCTCC
Source organism: uncultured Leptospirales bacterium (assembly GCA_964625825.1). Lineage (GTDB taxonomy): Bacteria > Spirochaetota > UBA4802 > UBA4802 > UBA5550 > UBA5550. The sequence goes on from CAZVFJ010000093.1 coordinate 8,211, forward strand.
CAAAAAAGGTTGGAACCTTCTTGAAATAGGCACAGGTTCAGGTTATTCCACAGCGATACTGTCAACTATGGTAAAAAAAATTGTGACAATAGACCTTCATGAGCAGCTGGCACTTGAGGCGAAAAAAAAGTTAATTACCAACGGCTATTTTAATATTAAATTCATGGCCGGGGACTGTTCTGAACTTGATGACACCGCGGGATTTTTTGATGCTGCAATTATATATGCTGGTTGTACTCACTCTCCATATTCAGTTCTTAATCTTATCAAACCGGGTGGCATTACTGTTTTTCCTATGGGACCTGTTCACATGCAGCAGATAACCCTCTTTAGAAATATCGTTAAAGGAACAGATACCGACCCTTTTGAGAGATATAAGTTTTTCAGGATATGCAATGTACCTCTTATTAAGGGCACTTACGGCGCTTCTAATCAGGGACTCGATATTATTATTCAAAAGGAGTAGATTATTCTATGATAATTGAACAGATTCTTGTTACAGGAATGGCAGTATTCTGCTATCTTGTCGTTGACGAATCTACAAAAGAGGGGATTTTAATCGATCCGGCTGGTGATTTTGATTCAATCTATTCAAAAGTGGATAAGCATCATGCAAAGATAAAGTATGTGATTAATACCCATGGCCACTATGACCATACATCGGGGAATGACCATGTAATGAAAAGATCAGGAGCAAAACTCCTTATTCATAAAAATGACCTCCGCTATATACGCGGATTTGATAAAAACGATGTCGCATCGTTTTCTGAAGAATCAGCCAATCCCCCGGCAAAAATACTTTTACTGGAAAATAATGATTCAGTTAAGTTCGGCAATACTCAGCTCCGGGTAATACATACTCCCGGCCATTCCGCAGGGTGTATCTGTCTTTACGGTAACGATAATATATTCACGGGAGATACCCTTTTTACTGAAGGCGTGGGTAGGACAGACCTGCCTGACAGTTCTGACCAGGATCTTGCGGACTCAATCAGGAATAAGATACTTACTCTTCCCGATCATACAAAGATATGGCCAGGACATCATTACGGTCGTAATACTTCTTCAACTGTTGCTGAGCAAAAAAAATACTATGGAATAAAATAAAATGAATACTGATGATAAAAATCCTCTCCTGCGTCTTAAAGAAATTGCTGCCATACTTCGCGCAGAAAACGGATGCCCATGGGACAGGGAACAGAACTTTATATCGCTCAAGCCGTACCTGATTGAAGAGGCTTATGAAGTAATTGATGCCATAGATAAAGCTGATATAGATGAATTCCGCGAGGAGCTCGGAGATCTTCTATACCAGGTTTATGCTCACGCGCAGATTGCCGCAGAACAATCACTCTTCACAGTAGATGATGTTGCCCAGGGAATAGTTGACAAGCTCATCAGGAGGCATCCGCACGTTTTCGGCGATGAAAATATAAATGACTCAAAAGGCGTTAAAGACAGATGGGAGAAGATCAAGAAAACTGAAAAATCCGGGCGAAGATCAGTCCTTGAAGGAATCCCGCGGCACCTGCCCGCCCTGACTATGGCATACCGTGTCCAGGAGAAGGTCTCCCACGTGGGTTTTGACTGGGAGAAAGTCGATGATGCCGTAAAAAAAATTGATGAAGAGCTGAATGAATTCAAGGAGGCTGTTTCTAATAATAGCAAAGAAATGATGAAGGATGAGGCCGGAGACATTCTCTTCAGCATAGTAAATGTTCTCAGGTTCAGCGGGATCGATCCGGAGGATGCCCTGCGTGGGACAGTGAATAAATTTATAAAAAGGTTCAGGTATATTGAATCCGTATCTGAGTCTCAGGGAAAATCGATCAGTTCAATGACGCTTGAAGAGATGGACTCTCTCTGGGATGAATCGAAAAAAAACGGCTGCTGATTATATTGAAAATTTCTTCAGCACGCCGTATATCTGATCCATTTCAACTTCCGTTATTTTACCTCCACCATAGCGGCAGAGATTAATTTTCTCCCTGATATTACTTAACTCATTGATTTGAGTTTCATTCATATTTTTTTTATCTATAGCCGCGGCTAATCTCTCTGCATAAAGTACAAATAACTTAATATCATGCTTTGCAAAAGAACTTTCAAATTCTTCTACGATTGTCTTGCTTTTGTTATCAGATTCAGTCACTGACCCATTGCCCTGACCCTTATCACTTTTATCTGCTCTTTTTACTATCCTGTATCTTCCCGTTTGTAGATATAAAGCCACGCCGCACATTCCTATTATAATTACTGCTATAATAAAAATCGATTTCGGCCATGCTGAAACTTTTTCATCAGATATTGTTTCTTCAGCAGTGTCCTTCGTGACAGATGACGTTCCGGCAGTAAAAGAAACCGGTGAGCTTTCAGCTCTTTCATAAACCTTTCTGTATGGATTAAAATAGTTGAGATAAAATTTTCCTAATAAGTAGACACCTTCCAGTAAAATCTTTTTCCCCGGTGAGAGTCCTTTGATCCGCCGACAGCTTCGGTTCACTCTCTTCTACAAGTATCTTCAACCCATCAGTTCTTTCTACTGAAGGTTTCGAGAGCATCAGGATATTCCCTCTCCCTTTAACAGTGACAGGTATTCTTATCTCCTCCCCTGCCCTGAAATTCCCCACTGGTTCACCCGTTTCAATAACAAACTCTCCCACATCGCCATTGAATCCTTCAGGCCGTCCTGCAGACGGGAGTGTCTTTACTATAACTGTTTTTTTCGGAAACCCGATCTCCCTTCTGAATACCCTTGAGAAAAAGCCCCTCCCGGAGTCTGCTATTGCAGTGACAGAGCCTCCACCGATTGAATGTTTCCCGCTCTCAGTTGCAACAAGGCAATATGACGCTATATACATCCTGTCTTCAGCAGTATCAGAGGAATAACCGTTCTCCTCCTTTACTGGCTTAATCAAAAATCCCTTCGCAGCGGGAGCTTCATTAATTCCTTCAACATGGAGATCTCCCGCGCTTCCATTTATAAAATATCTCATAAGCAGAGGCTCACCGGAATAAACTTCTGTTGCCGAAATTTCTATATTGCCTCTGCCTTCTCCTGAACCCGGAGATACGCCATCCCTGGCTTCAGTTACGGTAAGGACACATTCCCCGGTTTTAAGCTGCTCGCCATCCGCTTCTATTATAAATGAAGGTATCCTATATACACCCTTAGTTTCGGCTTGAACAGCAAAATTAAGAATCAGCCCCGACCATGATTTTCCATTGATAAACTGGAAGCTCCTTGAAGTACCCGAAAGGGATATATTCAACCCGGGAATTGCGGGTACTTTAAGCGGCCTTATATTTGAAGTAGTCCCTGAGATCATTACTTTCAGGACAGTACTCTCACCAGCCTGAATTCTGTTTCTTGTCAGCTCAGAGCTTATCTCAGCGGCTGATGCTGATACGGACAGAATAAAAATCAGCATAACAGCTGTTAAAACATCACCAGTTCTTTTCAAGATATCTCTTCCCATTGTCGTT
>CAZVFJ010000094.1:0-11653 GCA_964625825.1 uncultured Leptospirales bacterium
CGAAAAAAACAAAAAAAGCCGGGACGGCTTTTTTGATATAATACCGGCAGGAATTGATGATATAGTTGATAATTCCAAAAGGGATTACATAAAAAGTAATTTTTCTCTGGGATTATCCAACCGTATCCTGTTTGAAAAATTTATCAGTTTTCGATGGCCTCTCTGGCTGGAAAATGTTTCAAATTATACTTCGGATGAAAATCATTCTTACTCAAATCCTTTACTCCTGAACACTACTTTCAGGGAATGGCAGGTTTTTACAAATTATCTTTCCAGAAGCGAAGTGTCGATTGACAGGGCCGGTATGATTTCCGGCCCTTCCAATGCAAGCTGGTCTCTTGAGTTCTGGATTCTCTATAATGGTAAATTATACAGGCCTCAGGATGATGTATCATGTGTACAGGCTTCAAGAAATATCAAAACTGGAGAGGTCGTTTTTACCTGGAATATTGATGGAGTTGTTCTGACTGAGAAGATTGCAGGAGCCAAAACCAGTGTAGATGAGGTGTTGATTTCGGTTGAAATTAATGCTAAAAAAGCGAGAGGTGACTCCTTCCTTATTGCCGCATTAAGGCCATATAATAATACATCCATAGGCGGGTTGAATTCAGTTGCAATCGATATCAGTGATGGAATTATTTCTGTTGACGGTAAAGGGGTTATTAGCTTCGATACAGCTCCTTTAGAAACAGTTACCGGCTCAGGATTACTTGGCGATTTAGAATATTCATATTTGTCTGATGAAACTACAATTGAATGCAGCTATGGAATGGCAACGGCGGGGCTTAAGTTCCCGATTAAAACAGGTAAGAACTCCGTAAACTTTAGAATGTCCCTTGACGCTGAAATGTCGCTCCCATCCGGGCGTTTTGATTTTAACTCCCTTTTTCGGGAGTTCGGGTTTTTCTCTGAAATGAGGCTTTCAGAGGGGATAAAGATTGAGTTAACGGATAATAATTTTTCCGGTCTTTTTAAACAGTCCAGGCTTTCAATTCTTAATATAAATTATGATGATATCTCTGCGGATGATCCTGAATCATTCAGAAGACTTTATTTTTTTATTTATGCATTTTGCCGTACAGGCACTCTTGAGAAAGCTGAAGCTTTTCTTCAATTTAAACTGGATAGTTTTACATATAACAAAAAGAATTCTGAATTTGTAGATGTGATAAAGGGTAGTTTCCTGATTAAGTCAGTCTATGAAATCTTTATCCATAAAAGGGACACAGAATTTTTACAGGCATATTATCCATCTATAAAGAGTCTGGGTGAATATGTTTACAGGTTCTCTGTAAATCTCCATTCAGCTTCCGGTATGACAAAAAGTACAAACATTAATAGTATAGCAACACAGGATTGTTTATCAGATATTATTTATATCTTTTCGGCTATATCAGGACTCTCATATCTTGCAAGATGTATGGGGATTTTCGGTGATGAAGCCAAGTTTAAAAATGAGTCTATACGCCTTCATTCACTAATTTCTGATTCATTGCAAAAGGAAGGTGCGGCGAGGGGGCTATTATCCGGTAAGGGGGCATTACTATGGCTTCCTGAAAAATCGCTCTATTCAATTAAAGCTGAAGATTACAGGACGATACTCAGTTCTCTTATATCTTCATCGGGATTTCCGGTGATACATCCCCACTATGGGATAGACATGTTTTCAACTGCTGTTATTCTTAATCAACTTTTAGCGATCGGAGCTCATGAATCTAACAGGTATTATGTGAAATTCATGGAACTGTTTGATGATTTTTATGTTATCCCTGAATATATCGATCCGTTGGTTAAAAGGGGCACATGGGGTGATGGCAATTCAAAGATAATAAACTCTATGATATTTTCACTTATGAGAAGCAGGCTCTTCATTGACCATCCTGAAAGGCTTGAACTCTTTCCTGTCCCCGAGTCGGCATGGTTTAAACCGGGGGGGAGAATCAAGGTGGAGGATGCTCCTTCAAGATTCGGAAATCTTTCTTTTTATATGGATATGATGGATAATGAGCTGAGACTTTCTTTCGGCGGTTCCCCTAAATATCTACCTCCCGAGATAGTTATAAATCTTCCTCATAATACCGAGTTAATACCGGGTGATGATTTTATTGTTAAGAAAAAAACAGGGCATAGTTATATAATCAATGGCTGGCCGTCATCTGTAAAATTCACACTGCCATCAAATCCTGCATAATTAACTGAACCATACCATAAAGAATTATTGATTTACCTGCTCTTTTTGCCGATTAATCTTATAATGAAATATTTTTTTTCCCGGGAGAGATATGCTTGTTATAATTCTGATAACTGCTATAATAATGCTCGGCGCCATTGTGTATTATATGTATTTTTTAGCTCCAAAATTTAATCCTGCGAACAGGGCTGAGATTCTTTTACAGCAGGATCGGATTGAAGAAGCGATTGTTGAACTTCGGAAAGTGCTTGATAATTCTCCGTACGATATCAGTACACATAAAAGAATTGCCGACCTCTATCTGAAGCAGGGGAAGGATGAACTCGCAGCAAAACATTTTGAAAGACTTGTGGAAATTAACAGGTTTAATACTGATATCGTAAGAGGTGATATATATAGAACTCTTGCGAGGATGTATATAAAGAACGGTCAGATAGAAAAAGCATTTGAAAAGTTCTATGACCTGCTCAAGGAATTTCCTGCTGATTCAGAAGCTCTTTATCATGTGGGATTTATCTCTCTGGGGCAGGAATATTTTGATGTTGCGTTCAAACATCTTGACCTCCTTGCAAAACAGGAAAAAAATAATTATGAAATATTGTTTGGAGCGGGAATAGCCGCACTGCAGAACCAGCGAACTGCCGAAGCGGTCGATTATTTTAAAAACGCGTTATCGATTGAACAGGATTCAGAGATCACAAGCATAGCTCTTTCTTTTGCTTTTTACAAGAAAAGGGATTATAAGTCAGCTATGAATTATATAAAAGATGTTGCAGATGATTCATCTGATGAAAATGCGCTGTTTATAGCCCGGCGTCTTCTTGGATTTTTGTATATAGAAGCAAATAAAGCTCTTCTTGCCGTGAAACAGTTTGAAGATTTAAAGGATTTCTGCACTGAACACAACTGGGATGAAGAACTGCATTTTACTCTTTATGACCTGGGCTTCGCATCACTTCTGGATGATAAACCCGAACAGGCTTATGAATACTGGAACAGGCTTTATCAACTTAACAGAAATTTTAAAAATATACAGGATTTGATGACAAGGCTTCGTAAAGAGATGGATAGTCGCTCAACGAAATATGAAGAGCCGAAACCAGTGGTCTCTGAAGCCTTTGAGTGGAGAGAGAGAGCTTTCCCGGAAAATTTTGTATGGAATATCTGTGGATTGAAGAGTGAAGAGCGTATTGACATTGGGTGGGTGTTAACAGCAGGGCGAAGTACGGTAGTAAGAGAAAAACGGGAATCTGAACAGAGCGAAACGGCCGAAAAAGAATTTAATTTCGATTCTTTTTATAAACTTGATGCGGAGAATTTCAGAAGCATAGCTTACAGAGTGTGCGAAAGACTTGGCCTTGTGATTGATGAAATTCTTACAACATATAGAGAATCAGATGGAGTTGATTTTCTTGCGGTACAGAAGGAGAATAAAGCTAAAACACTTGTTTGGGTCAGAAGATGGAAAGGGACAAGTGTTGGTGAAATTCCCTTACGAAATTTTGCTCAGGCAATAAATGATGCTAAAGCTAAAAGCGGTTTTTTTATCACAACATCACCACTGACATCTTCAGCTGAGGGTATCTTAAGAAATCTTGAAAAAGTAAATGTTATTTATCCTGAAGAGGTCCAGCGATTACTAAAGGGACTGGTATAGAAAAAGTAAAACAAAATGTTTGAAAGATATAGCGAAGAGACAGTAATAGTAAAGGATATTGAGCATGATGATCATTTCAGAATAAGTAGAAATTTTACAGGTGCTGAACTGATTACGTCAATTAAGACTTCAGGAATGCTGGAAAAACCCTTCCTGGTTAAAAGAGGTAAACTATTTTATCCTCTTACCTGCCATAACAGGATCAAGATAATTTCAGATGAAGGGATTGAAAGTATTGATTGTTTTATACTTGAATCTCCCTCGAAAGATGTTTTTTTTAAAAATTCAGTATTAAAAGTTTTTAGAAATGAAACAGGGCCGGTTGGCAGATTGAGAGCCATGAATATACTTCGTAATGATTTTAATGTTGAAGGAAAAGCATTATCAGACTATGCAAAAAGGATGTTGAAAATTCCTCAGGAAATTTCAACCGATCAGGTCTTAGTCGAACGAATATTGCAGCTTCCACAGCCACTCAGAAATTATCTGGATATCAGGGATGTCAGTTATAAAATCATAAGGGATCTATCACGTCTGGATGATAAATTCCTTTCAGAGATGAACAGGTGGATCGAAAAAATTCAGATAAGACTTAATCTCTTTAAAATGATCGTTGATTTTCTGTTTGATATTTCACGTCGTGATGGAGAACTGAAGCCGTTAGACTCTGAAGTTCTTGGAAGAATGGATGACAAAGAACTTTACAATTACATATTTAAAATACGATACCCGAAATATGCAGTTAAAAAATCAGCCGCGGATGATCTGATAACTTCTCTCACCGGAAATGGAGTAACGATAGATTTTCCGGAATACTTTGAAAGGGATATTGTCATGTTCAAGTTTACATTAAAAAAGAAAGAGGGCAGCAGGAGGCTTGCAGAGATGGCATCCGCTTTAGATAAGAGCAGGATTGACGATCTCCTGTCTCTACTCTAAACAATAAAAGGATATATGACCTTTTCGTCTCCCGGTCAATGGAGAATGCCTCCTTCTTCGTTGCCTTTTTTCTGATTTGCCGCAGATGAATTCTCAAAATCGGGTAGAGCCAGTATTACACTATTAAAGATAAATCCTGTAATTATAAACTGAGTGAATTTTTCATTATCCTTATAGAGATTAAAAAGCTGATGTGTTATATAGATGCAGTTATCCATAATCTCCTGAAGGAAAAGTTCCCTTTCAGATCTCATTTCATCCGGAAGGGCTCTTTTCCTTGTGGCAGAGATTTTGGACTCCTGTATAACGGCTCTTAGCAGGCTTTGAAAGAATCTGTCAAAGTCATCTGTATATTCTACTTCATAGCCGTTAATTAGTTTTATCATTTTGTATTAACTTGTTTTTTGATATTGTCAAACTTATCCTTAAAGATACTGCCGAGACTTGAACCTGAATTATTACCGGAGCTGTTTATAAAATCCTTGTAGTCTGCTTCCTCTTCCTTCTTTATCGCGCCTATTTCGCTGAGAATGAGTTTTTTATTTTGCGGGTCTATATCTTTAACAGAAACTTTTATTTCTTTACCGGCAGGGTAGTGCTTCGCAAAATCAGAACGTTGCTGGAGTTCACCCCGGGGGGCAAATCCTAACATCCCATTCTCCAACCTGACAGAAATTCCGTTATTTTTTGTGTTTTCTACAATTCCGGTATGAGATGATTTGATAATTTCATCTGATGGAAGATTCCAGGGATCGGCTTCACCGGTAACCAGCTCCAGGCTGATCCTTTTGCTCTCCTTATCGATAGATATAATCCTGACATTTACAGTCTCACCTTTTTTTACTGCATCTTCAGGCTTCCGTACCTGCCGGGTATTGCTCATTCTGGAGATATGGATAAAACCCTCTATCCCGGCAGCAAGTTCAATGAAAGCTCCCTGGGAAATGATATTCACAACTTTACCGTTCAGGCTATCTCCTTCGCTGAATCTGCCTACCGACTCCCACGGTTCTTCTGTCATCTGTTTGATGCTGAGTGTGATTCGATTGTTTTCCCAGTCGGTTGTAAGTACTTTAGCCCTGATTGGAGTACCTTCGATAAATTCTTTTGTATCAGTATTTCTGCTCCATGATAATTCAGATCGTGGTATAAGAGCTTCAACTCCCCCTAAATCAACAAATATCCCAAAGTCATGGATTGAAGCGATTTTCCCTTCAGCAATATCCCCTGGCTTCAATGAACCTTTGAGCTGGTCTTCCCGGACTTTTTGAGTCTCTTCAAGTATGACTCTTCTTGAAACAATAATATTTTTCCCGTTTTCTTTGTACTCGATAATTCTGAAAGAGAAATTTTTGTTTAAATATTTATCTTTCTCTTCACTACTTTTGATATCTATCTGGGAGTAGGGGCAGAAACATCTAAAGCCTGAAATATTTACAGAAAAACCACCTTTAATTTCTCCGGTGACAGTCCCTTCAATATCCATACTATTCTGGTATGCCAGTAGAAGCAGCTCGGGATTTATTTCACCTGAGCCGAGTTTCATTGTTACCTTGATCTCACCTCTTCGTGTCGAGACAATATAAGCAGTAATTTTGTCACCTTTTTTGTAAGTGAGATTTCCCTCTTTGTCCTTAAGCTCTATTGTGTCTATCACTGCTTCACTCTTTCCTGATATACTGAGGAAAGAATTTTCGTTACTTATAAGTACTATTGTACCTTCGATTTTGTCTCCGGGAGCAAAATCATCACGCGACTTAAGGGACTCTTCGAGCAATTTTTCAAATTCTTCTTTTTCAAAATCTTCCATTATTTTTAATTCCTGATATATAATAATTAACCTTTTATGAAAATTCCATTATAAAGTCTTACCCGTTAATAATAAATGTATGGTACCTCCTTTATATACGGCGGATCCAATGCAGGTTATAATTCAACAGTGATCCAGATTAGTATTAATTTGCGCAGAGGAATTATGCCCCTCCCCGGATTAATTTAAACTTTCCCATACCGGCATTTTATGTAGTAAATCTGTATTTATTCAGGTAAAACTTCAGATTGAATCATATATAAAAATCAATTTGTCATTGTAAACTTTTTTTTATTAATAAAGGAAGGTTATTGAGCAGTGAAATGAATTTTTGGGTATTTGAATTTAACTACGTTTTTTATTGTTTTGGAGAGTAGATTAAGATTAGAGTCTTAACTGCATGCATGACACATCATGCTCTGAAAATCCGAGTTTTTTATAAAATTTGATTACGCCGGTATTATTGTTCCTGACCTGCAGATTTATCTTCGGGCATTCAAGAGATTTAAGAAGTTCTATTGCGTGAAGTATAATCCTACGTCCGAAACCTTTTCCCTGAAATTCCGGGAGAACCCCGAGATAATTAAGCCATCCTCTATGGCCGTCATATCCCGCCATGACCGTAGCGGCAATTCGTCCATCTGTTATACCAACAAGGAAAAGATCAGGTTGGAATGATATCTTCAGTCTGATATCAATTTCCGGATCATTCCCGGGAAACAGGAGCTTGCACTCTGCCCAGAGATTTATCACCTGAATTTTATCAGTTTCATTATATTTTCGTATTATAAATTCAGCATCATTGTTTTCCATAATATTTTCCCGGAAGTCTGGTCTATTCCCATTTATAAGATGGTCTTACTTCGACTTGATTTCGTAAAAAATTATAATTATAAATTCAGGATAATAATTGCAACAATTATCCTGCAAGGAAGACTCTCATAATGCATTGAAAAGTATAGTAAAATATTATATAATGATGAATGTTCTGTTTAGAGATATCCGGTAGTGTTAAATCTAAAAATAACGCTTTTTTTAACATCTATGTATGCCTGAAGTTGGCGATAAAAGTATTGACACAGCATTCGGCATTTAATATGATATAATCAATGCTGAGTAATTTTAACCTGGAGATTAATATGAATAAAAGAGTCATAGCTGTATTGGCAGTATTACTTTTTACATCAGCCGTTTTTGCTTCAGATAGCGATAAGTATCTTTCAGATCTGGATGCCGCTAAGGATGAACAGGTCATAGTGAAAGCTGCTGACTGGCTTGGAGAGAAAAAAGAGAATCAAGCTGTATCAAAACTTGTCGGGCTTCTTACTGATTCACGAGATATGGTAAGATTACATTCTGTAATGGCTCTCGGATATATTGGAGAAGAAGATTCTGTTGAAGCGATTAATAATATCCTGCTTACTGATAAAAATGCTACTGTAAGATATGCGGCACTCCTTTCAACGGTAAGAATTGGATCTAAAAAATCAATACCTGTATGGGAAAAAGCAAAAACAACAGAAACAGATCCTTATATTAAGGATTTTCTTTTAAAAATGGAAGAAAAGGCTAAAGGGAAGTAGATAGTTGAGTTCTAAATATGATGAAGTAAAATACCTTGTTTTTGATGTTGAATCAGTTCCAGATCCGAAATTAATAAAAAAAGTCAAATACCCGAAAGAAGAATTAGAAGATGAAGCTGCCATTAGAAAATATCAGGCTGAAATACTGGAGAATACTAATGGCACTTCAGATTTTATTCCTGTAACATTTCAGTATCCCATTTCTATTTGTATTGCAAAAGTTCGTGAAGACTATACTCTTGTTGATATAGTGAGCCTCGACAGGCCTGAGTTCAGAACAACTGAGATGGTGAGGCTTTTCTGGCATGGCGTGGAGAATCTTTATAGTCATGCGGCACTTGTTACTTTTAACGGACGGGGATTTGATATACCGCTTCTTGAGCTTATGGCTTTCAGATATGGTTATACTGTTAAAAAACATTTTCGTGATAAATCTGCGGGAAGAAACCGTTACGGGACTAAGCATCTAGACCTCCAGGACTGGATCTCAAATTATAACGCAATCAGGCTGAATGGCGGATTAAATCTTTTTGCCAAAGTTCTCGGGAAGCCGGGGAAGATGTCAACAAAGGGAGATGAAGTCTATGACATGTTTCTTCAGGGTAAAGTAACAGAGATTAATGATTACTGTATTCATGATGTTCTTGATACATATTTTATTTTTCTGCGGACAAGAGTTCTTCTTGGTGATATTTCTATTTCCCGGGAGCAGGAAATTGTTCAGATGACAAAACTTTACATAGAAAATAATATTCAACGAATGCCCGGGCTGAAAGAATATTATGACAACTGGGGCGACTGGGAACCGTGGCCTTGAAAAAAAAGCTCCGTAAACCGGAGCTTTTTTATTTTTACATCTATTTGTTATTTTCATCATTTCCGGTGAAAAATGTATCGGCCAGATATTTAACAATAAATATTCCGGTACATATAGATGTTATCAATATCCAGGCTGTTTTACTGATTCCGTAATCAACGTATTTGCCACCGAAAAGAATAATTAAAGCTATAGATGCTATACTAAAAAGTGCTATACTGACAGGTTTCATAATTTCTCCATTTATATAATGTCTTTATTGTTAATCCGGAGCAGGCGAAATGTATGATATTTTTTGTATAGTTAATTACAAGGAATAGCTTCAGTTTAACAAAGAAACTATGTCATCGCGAATGACAATTTCGTAGTACTAATTGCTCCTATGTATAAATATAAAAGCAGATGTGAATTATCACTCCCCATAATGTACGATGATTAAATTAACTAATGTATATCTAAATAGAATCGCCCATTTCAACTTTTTAAATATGACTTCAGTTTAAAAGAACATGAAATCAGGATAGAATTATTATTTATAAATTTTTCTAACTAAAAAGATTTATGAGGAAATGAAGAATCAGGTGAAAGTACTTTTACTCCATCGGGGATATTTTAACTGAATGTGGTAAGATTTGTTAAGAAGTATATCTTTCGTTTTTGGTGCATTTTTTTCTAACCAGGAAAAGTATATAAATTTCCGGTTGAACAGTGAGTATATGATGAATGTATTTCCGCAGTTTTTATTTTGCGTATAATTGGGCGGACAAAACAAATTATCAATAAGAAGAGCGCTTTCCTCTGTGCCTGATGATTTTTCATAAGAGAAAAGCGAGAGTGTTGCAACGGGATTGAGGTTTAAAAGAAATACCAGAACTGCAATCCCGCATATCCGTAGCAACATTTTATAATTATTCATAATTTCTGATTAATTTTTATGAAATTTATTTCAGAAAATTATCTATTCTTCATCGGGTAATTTTCTTACGGCTCCCTTATCTGCTGATGTAGCAAGAAGGGCGTAAGTTTTTAGCGCTCTTGGAATTTTTCTTTCCCGATCGGCAGGCTTAAAGCTATTTTTTCCTTTAGCTTCTTCTGCCACACGTCTTTTACTAAGTTCATCATCAGAAACAAGAACGTTCATTTTCCGTTCGGGAATATTAATTTCTATTATATCTCCATTTTCTATTAATGCAATATTTCCTCCGGCAGCAGCTTCCGGTGAAACATGACCAATCGAGAGGCCTGCTGTGCCTCCGGAGAAACGGCCGTCAGTAATAAGAGCACATTCCTTGCCAAGATGCATAGATTTTATGTAAGATGTCGGATAGAGCATCTCCTGCATACCGGGACCGCCCTTGGGGCCTTCGTACCGGATAACCACAACATCACCAGATTTGACTGCTCCGCCGAGAATCCCGTCGCATGAAAGTTCCTGGGAATTAAAAACTTTCGCAGGGCCGCTGAATTTAAAAAGTGTAGAATCGACTCCGGCAGTTTTTACGATACATCCGTTCTGGGCGATGTTGCCGAAAAGTACAGCGAGTCCACCATCACGGTTGTAGCAGTTTTCAATATTTCTTATACATCCTGATTTCCGGTCTGTATCAAGTTCGTTATAATGAGTATCCTGAGAAGCGAATTTCAGGTTTCTTCCTTTACGTCCAGCTGCACTGCTGTATATCTCTTTTGCTTCGGGGAGAGCGCTTGCCCTCATGATATCATAGTTTTCAAGAGTTTCTTTCAGTGACGGGGAATCGACTCTTCTGGTTGAGGTGTCGATTAATCCTGCCCTGTCAAGTTCTCCATAAATAGCCATTATTCCACCCGCGCGGTTTACATCTTCCATGTGATATTGTGAACTCGGGGCTACTTTGCAGAGGTTAGGAATTTTTCTTGATAGCATATCTATGTCATTCATCGTGAAATCAACTTCTGCCGCATCGGCTACTGCAAGGAGGTGAAGAACTGTGTTTGTTGATCCGCCCATTGCAATATCGAGTGACATAGCGTTGAGGAAAGCCTGACGTGTCGCTATTGAACGCGGAAGGACGGATTTATTCCCTTTGTCGTAATATTCGTAGGCATTTTTCACAATAAGTTTTGCAGCTTTTTCGGCCATTTTTTTCCTTGTAGCATGGGTCGCAACAACAGAGCCGTTCCCGGGAAGACCCAGCCCAAGGGCTTCTGTGAGACTGTTCATTGAATTGGCTGTGAACATCCCTGAACATGAACCGCAGGTAGGGCATGCTGATTTTTCCAGTTCGGATATAAAATCGTCAGGAACAGATGTATCCGCGCTCATTACCATCGCGTCTATTAAATCGTACTTTTTCCCTTCATATACCCCGGCTTCCATAGGCCCACCTGAAACAAATACTGTGGGTATATTAAGCCTCATAGTGGCCATAAGCATTCCCGGAATGATTTTATCACAGTTAGGTATACATATTATTGCATCAACCATATGAGCATTGCACATATATTCAACACTATCAGCTATGAGTTCTCTGGATGGGAGTGAGTAGAGCATCCCGTCGTGTCCCATTGCTATTCCGTCATCTATCGCTATAGTATTAAATTCAGGAGCGAAACATCCCTCTTCTTCAATCAGTTCTTTGATATATCTCCCCATTTCATTGAGGTGGACATGCCCCGG
>CAZVFJ010000095.1:0-11638 GCA_964625825.1 uncultured Leptospirales bacterium
TCTTCACTGACTTCTTCTGTACTCTTGCCCTTCATTTCAATTCCAACCAGCATTCGCATCTCTTCAAGAGTCTTTGGGCTTGAGGGGTCATCAAGCCTTCCCAGAACAGCATAAATCTGCTGTGGTTCAGATTTTCCCTTAACCTTGATCTTCTGCATCGGCTCGAACCGGAAAATATTCTTGATCTCATGGTATGTATCTGTTGATACAAGTATATCAGTTCCGAAAGGTTTATTAAGAGATTCAATCCTTGAGGCAAGGTTTACCGTGTCTCCGATAACAGTATACTCCATCCTCTCATTTGAACCAATCTGTCCAGCAAGGACAGGCCCTGTATTGATACCGCAACCGATTTTAATAATCGGCTTTTTATCTCCGCCCCTCCCCTTATTGAACTCAATCAATTCTTTTCTCATCATGAGAGCGCCGTTTATAGCATTCTCCGTGTCATTGCCATGAGCGACAGGCGCCCCCCAGACAGCCATGACAGCATCACCGATATATTTATCAACAACACCGTTGGTATTATTAACACAGTTCACCATTCTGGTCATGTACTGGTTTAAAAATTCCACGACCTCTTCCGGCTCAAGCTTTTCAGATATTGCCGTAAAAGATCTTATATCAGAGAAAAACACTGTTGCTTTTTTTCTCTCACCTCCGAGCTTAATTTCCCCTCTGAGAACCTGCTCCGCAATTTCTTTATTAACGAACTTACCAAAGGCATCCTTCATCTTCTCACGTTCTTCAAGTCCCCGTCCCATCTCAACGAAAGATTCAGTAAGCATACCGATCTCATCACCAGTTGACGGCTTTATCTTAACATGAAAGTTCCCGCCCTCAATCTCTTTTGTCGCACCAAGGAGAGCTGTTATCGGATTTGAAAGGGACTTACTGAAAAAATAGACTATCAGAATTGCCAGGTTAAGAACAATGATTGTAATATAAATATTTCTTCTTTGAATATTGTAGACTTCCTGTAATGCAAGGTCTTCAGATACAGAGCTTACAACACCTATACCACTGAAACCGATCTTTTTAAAAGATCCGAGATAATATATCCCCGACTCGTTCTTATATCTTGTCTGGCCGTTATCGAGCTTACTCTTCATCATCATGTCAACTATGGGAAGATTGATCAGATTGGCGTGTCCGAGAACAAGCTTAGTATCAGGGTGGGCGATAACATCACCATCACCATTAATCATGAATGTGTCGGTTATACCGCTTTTAGTGAAAGATTTAAGAATTTTATTCAGCCTTATATATCCAATTACAATTGAATTGACTCTATCATCCGCTCCTTTCTGAAACGGGAATGTTACCGCAATCACAGGGGAGCCGAATCTCCCCGAAACATTATGAACTACAGCCTCGTGATTAAAAGAACGTTTGTATTTATCCTGGTTCTCAACGTTCAGTATTAAAGGAAGATTAGTTTCAATCGAATTTTCTTTAAAAAACCTGTCATTATATATTGTCCTCCCTGTCTCAAGGGAACCGTTTTTACCCATAGAAGCTATTGCAACAAATATAAAATCCCTGTCATTCATGAAGAAAAGGTCAGTAAAGAGTTTCTTCTGCTGTCCTGTTTTGAACTCCTGCAGCATAGTAGTTGCCATGATATTAAGTTTCTCGACAATTGCAGTAAAATCTGACTCCGCCTTGGATGCAATTACCTGGGATATGGTGAAGTTGCTCTCTTTAACCCTCACCTCATTATCCTTCTTAAAAAAAATAGTAGCAAGCGAAATCATCACCGCTAAAGATGTAATAATTATTATGGATATAATTGATATAAGCTTTGAACGTATTTTCAGACTTGAAAAAAATCCAAAATTTTTACTGGAACCATTATCTTCAACTGCCATACACTGACCAACCCGATCTTTTAATTATTTGGATGATATTTAATAATCACCACATTTTTACTTCATGTTAAATATGCACATTCTATCGCAATAGTAGATTTATCTACAATAATAAATATATCTATGATTGGAGATCAATCGACATTTATTCTAAAAATTAAAGGAGTACCCGTCAATAATAAATTGAATAGGAATAGTTTTACTCATATGCTAAAAATAAATTAAAATTCAGATTAAATTTTTCTATCAGGAGCTAACCATAATTTTTTTCTAAAATAATTCCGGGATATATATTTTTTAATGTAAAAAATAAAAATTTTTTAAATTTTCTTTATAAGGCATGAATAATAGTATTGCTATATAAATCCGGAATTTGTATGATCAGGTTTATGGGAATAAGTTTAAATTATATAGAATCTGTGGGAAAAAAGGTTTTTTATAGAATAAGCGGCGTGGATAACAGCCCGACAATTGTCTTTGTACATGGGATAGCGGGTGATTCAAGATTCTTCCACAACCAGCTTAAGTCCCTTGGAAATAATTTCAGGATTATAGCCGTTGATCTTCCCGGACACGGACGCTCTCATAACCCGGGTGAAGTCTCAGCCGAGTTTTATAGCCGCAGCATCGAACAGATAATCAAAGTAGAAAATATTGAAAGCTACATACTGGCAGGCCACTCAATGGGTGGAGGAATATGCCTTGAACACTATAAGAACAACCACGCTAAAATCAAAGCTCTTATTCTAATATCTACAGCGCCAAGGATTCCTGTTACGGCGGAGATGTTCAACCGATCGCTTCTGGACTTTGAAAATTTCTTTAATAAAATGATTTCATCCATTTTTCATAAAAAGGCAGGCATTTTTATAATCGCCGCTAAAAAAAATATCGATTCCGCGGAGAGAAAAATTATCACAGATGACCTGAAAATATGCATGAGCATGGACTATACGGAACTGTTACATGACATCGATATTCCTGTACTGATTCTGGCGAACAGCCATGACAGGATGGTCCCTGCCGCAGATACAATAGAAATGTATGGAAAAATTAAAAACTCAAAACTTGTAATTTTTGACAAAGAGGGCCATATCCCGTTTTTTGAAGATAGCGAAGAGTTCAACTCCGCTGTAACTGATTTTATTTCATCACTTCAATAATATAAACAGAGCCGGATGCCGGATTTGAAGGCCTCCCCTCCAGCCCTGCAATTCCGGTATTCACCCACTTCCCGTTTTTATAGTAATCATAAAAATAAGTATAGATGTATGACTGTTTTTTCTTACCTTCTACAAATCTGATCCTGTTAAGAAAAGCAATATTCCCCCGGTGAGATACGCGCGAATTATCCTTCAGAATTATTTCATACCCTTCAGGATAAAATATCCAGCATCCGCTGCCTTTTTTTGATTTATTCCACATATTAACTGTTATACGGCTTATGTTGCGAAAGGGATATATAATACCGGAATTACCAGATGGATATATAGAAGCTCCAGCGCCAAGTATAATTTCGCCCTCCACAGGCTCTTTGCCATACATCGTAATTTTCACTTTATATCTTTCAGATGATTCACTAATGTTAAATTCAATTTCAGGAACTTCTTTAACAACAGGTCCCTGTATCTGCGGCTTCAGGCCCGAAGGTATAAGCAGTATTATCGCGGTTATTAAGGAGGGAGAGAAGATGCGGTGAAATTGTTTTATATATAACATTATTCTAAAAAACGAATTCAGCAAGTATTGGTGTATGATCTGACGGTTTATCCCAGAGCCTCGGTTCAACATCGATCCACGATTTAACAGATTTTTCCGCTGTTTTTGACGTTCCCCAGAGATGGTCCACTCTCCACCCGAGCCCTCTTGAAACTCCATCCTTCACCCGGTAGTCCCAAAATGTATATTGACCGCCATCCGGCATATGCTTTCTGAAAATATCAGTGAACCCCCACTCTTTCACACCCGCAAGGGCTTTATGCTCATCAGGATGGTAGCCAACACTTCCGAGAAGCCTCTTCGGATTGTGCACATCTATCGGTTCAGGAGCAACATTAAAATCACCGCACCAGACCAGTATATCGGCCTTCTTATACCTTGAATCAAAAAAATCTCTGAGCCTCCAGAACCACTGAAGTTTATATTGAAACTTCTCTGAATCAGGGGCAACCCCCTGGGGAATATAAGTGTTCACTATGCTGATCTTGCCAGTTTTAACCGCAATAAGCCTTGTCCCTTCATCTTTACCGTAACCGTCAAAGCCATAATAGACTTCATCAGGCTTTAACCTTGAAAGAATAGCGACTCCGTTATATGATTTTTCTCCCATAAAAACAGCATTATAACCGGAGGAGAGAAATTCTTCTACAGGAAAATCGCTGTCTACAACCTTAGTTTCCTGAAGGCAGAGAAAATCCGGTGAATTTTTTTCAAGCCATCTCTTCAGCACGGGCATCCTTGCCCGCACCGAGTTGCAGTTAAAACTTGCTATGATCATTCTATTCAAACTCGTTATAAAATACGTCGAGAATCAGCTGTATCTCTTTTTCAGTAACCTGTATTTTTTCAACATCCATCTGCGTCTTAATATTGACTTTTGTAATCTTAGGATCTTTTGTTTTAAGTTCAATAATCCTTTTTATGACCTGACTTTTTACCGGAGTGTTACCAAAACCCAGGAAACTGCTATTCTGATAATAAAGAAGAGCCCTGATCAGTTTATCAATATTATCCCCTGTGAGGGCCTGGGCCTCTTCAAGTTCGTTAAGTTTACGCAGAAAATATTCAGGCTCTCTCTTTTTCATGTATCCGATAGGATCATCAACAGCCTCTTTCATTCTCTGGCATAAAGACAATTCATCTATAAATCTGTCACTAATTCTAAGAAAATAATCATTCTTTGTAACCCTGAAATTATATTTCAAATCGTAGTCATAAAGGAATGTCATCCCGGCAGGTATATTCGGTATAAAATCCAAACCCTGATAAGTAAAACTCGATGGTATTACAAGGATTTCAAGAGTATTCCCGTTTATGTAGAATTCCAGTTTGCCGATCTTCATGTATGTCCATGTACGGAAACTGTTGTTGAACTTCGCAACGGCCTCTCCCCATTTATCATCCAGTTCACCGGAAAATCTTACTTTCATCTCGTTAGAATTTCTGTCTTTAAGGATGACATAATTCTCATCTTCAACACTCCCGGAATCCTTCAGCTCCAGACCGGCTGAACTCCAGTCATATGCCATCGCTCCTGATACTGACAGCAACATAAATAATGATATTAGCAATGTTTTTACTTTCATTTTCAACCTACTTAATCTTGATTAATATTCTGTCAAATGGCCTCATCTTCTCCTTGCCGGCGAGGCTCATAACTTTAGCCTTCATCCCTTCAGATGTCCTGTAAAACACAATCTTCCCGATATATAGATCATCAGTCCTGAAAACAAGAGCTGTATCACCGTCGTTCACCGAAAGAAGCCTGTTTATATGAATGGATATTCGTGAGGGATTCACAGCTGATATAATGTAACCACTCTCCGGCTTCTCTTTAAGAATCGCGTCAAGAGCAACACGGTAATCTTCTATCTGTGAATTTTTCTGCTTTATATTCGACACCAGTCCAAAACTAAGATTTTCATAATCACTAACTATAGATTTTGAAAGATTATCGATACTCTTAAGAGTCGGCGGGACAGAGTTTTCATACCCTACTCCGGTCAGCCTCTGAAGGAGTAATTTTTGATCGGTAATTTTTCCCCTGGTTTCATCAAACCGTTTTCTGCTCAATATATTCTCCCTGGAAAAAATATCATCATACTCCCTCATGTTCTGCTGTTCATCTTTTCTTACGTTTCTATCCAGGGTACTTTTCACATCCCCCGAACTAAAAACAGGATTGTATTTCAGTATGACATATTTTATATATCTTTCATAAAAATCGGTAAGAGCGTTCAGTCCGGTACGTGATGTATCGGAGAGCTGCCTCATCCTCTGGGCGTAAAGCCTGTTTTCATCGCCAAATTTACCGATATTTTTATTCTCCTTCTTGAGCTCCCTGTCAGCCTTCAGTTTCTCCTGTTCAATCTCATTTATCTGAGACTGTTTACTCTTTATCTTCCCTTCATAGGTTGCCCGGATACTGTTGATTTCTGAATCTTCGGCTTTTTTAAGTTCGACGAGTCTCTCCCTTGTGACATTGTCAGGCAGACCCCTGTCAAGCAGAGCATTCTGCTTCTGGAGATACCGGTTATTCACCTCGAGGATACCGTTCCTCATCTTGATCATCATGCTGAGTACTTCGTTTTTATTTATCTGAATATTATTTTCTGTCAGCCTTGATGAATTAAGTATCTCTTTCAGGCGGAGATCATCAAACTCGCTGATGTTTACTTCAATATTACTGTCCTTTGCCTGCGAGTAATATGTTGTAAAGACAGTCAGCAGAACAATGAGCCCGATAAAGGCAAGAATTATAAGAAGAACTAGCCAGTTTTTATTCTTTCTGGTTTTCGAATATTCATCCTCAAGAGAATATAAATCAGCTCTACCATCAATATTAGCGATCTCTTCCGGGAGAAATTTTGCTCCGAAGGGGACCAGATCCTTTTTTATTTGCTTGTCATTTGCCATACGCCGTCCCACTTACTCGGACACTTTTCAGATGTCCTTTCTTTAAATATTTCAGCAACTTTAAGTCCGCATTTACCGAACTTTTTACGGGCATCCGCCCATTTACCTGAGTAATAAAGTTCAAGGCCAAGTTCGAACAGTGACAGATCCTTTTTAAAACCTTCATCTATGTCACTCTCAAAAATCGGCCAGTATATATTCTGCGCTTTTGTTTTACCTTTAACCATAACCCTGTCGATCTCAAGGAAGTATATGCCGTGATTATCAACATTATCTTCTATATCATTCTTTACATACTCAGAACATATAACCGGGGATTTATATATTCTTGTGAGACCTTCAAGCCTTGAAGCGGAATTGACATTATCCCCTATAACCGTATTGGTCATCCTTACATACGAACCAAGAGTCCCGTAGAATACGCTCCCTCCGTCTATACCGACCCCGACTTCGAGGAGTACAGCTTTATAAACACTAAGTTCCTCTTTGGTGAGTTTACCCTTTTCTTCCTCAATTTCATCCTTGATTTTGTTCATTCTCAGGCGGAGGAGTTCTGTAACTTCGTGAAGTTTATACGCGGATAGAACTGCCTGGTATGATTTATTATCGGTGGAATCATCCAGCGCCCCGTAAACAGCAAGAAGAGCATCGCCTATAATTGAACCGATTACTCCGTCATATTTGACAACTTCCCTTATTGCTCTGTCGTAATGCATATTCAGAAGTTTTATAATATCGTTGCCAAGCGTCTCCGTCATGTAGGTAAAACTTTTTATGTCAGAGAAGAGGATTGTGAGTTCCCTCTTTGTCCCTTCAAGCTTAACCTCCCTTTCATTGTACGCTTTACGCACTATATCCTGGTTCGCAAACTTCTGGAAAATATTTACCAGGTTACCTACAGTACTTGAGAGAGAGTTGAACGCAACCCCCATATATGTTACGTCATCATTTGTCGCACCATTAAGATTGATGAGCCCCAGCTCCTTTTTATGAATCATCTTCATAATTGATTCTGTAATTATATCTATATATTTCAAAATACTTTTAAGAATTATTATACCTATCACGGCCGAGATCACAGTGATTGCTATAATTATCAGACTTACTTTAATAAAAATCAGTCGGGATTGACTGAAAAATTCATTCTTCTCCTCCCCTCTGAGTATAAATATATCCCATTTGGGATTAAACTTATAAATACCAAAATATGCCTCATTGTTATAATAAAAATTCAGATGTCCCTCTGTACCTTCAGACTGACCAGCATTGACATGGCTGATCATTGTATTAAGAGCTGTGATGTCATTAAACCTTTCATATCTCTTAATTCTGGATGCCTGAAAATGAATAGCGCCATCTTTTTTTATTCCAAGAACGACAGCCTTCTCATTCTTAATCTCATTCAGCCCCTTGCTCTCTATACTCCTTACTGATTCATCGAGGTTCCGATCAAATCTGTAAATTTCATACTGATTGTTGCAGTACGTGTACATAGACTTGAGATCTTTGACCAGAAGCTGGTTCATAAGCCTGAGAAGCTCTGATCGATTAAGCAGGAGGTTTACATAGTTTGAAGCCAGACTGGATAAGAGTATGAAAAGGGTAAAGGTCAGGACAATCTTTGTTGTTACTCGAAAAACCCTTGTATTATTTACTTTTCTTCCAAACATTTTCCATTTACCCCGTTTTTAATAATTGAGCTTACCGCCATATTCTAATTCCATGACGGACTACAGATGATACAAATCACATCCCCCAATATATTTATTTAAAATATTACTTCATCCTTCTTTATAGTTGTCAAGATTAAAATTTGTATGTCAATAAAGTATATATTTTCCTTTTCTATATTAATTCAAATAAATAATTTATGAGTTCTATTATAAACAAATCTCATATGCCCAGAATTAAAAAAACGATTTTTCATTCATTACCTAAAAAACTGTGAAAGTCTGATTTATTTTTCTCTTATTAAAAATACATCTTCCGATAATTTAAATAGCAACAACTGCAATTTATTACTTCTACGTAAGAGGTTTTTTATATGAATAGTAACTCAGTACCAACAGAAGCGATCAGTATTTACAACAGGGCTCTTGAAAGAACCAACAAGGGGGATCTCCCGACAGCGCTTGAAGAATATCAGAAGGCAATCAGGATGTACCCGTACTTTATAGAAGCTTATAACAACATGGGTGAACTTTACTCCCTCATGGGGAATAGCGATATGGCTATTTCAACCTATAATAGAGCTTTAAATATCGAAAAAAACTACAAAATACTGCTTAACCTCGGGGTGGAATACTACAATTCGGGAGACTATCCACGAGCACTAAGCTATTTCACTGAATCAATTAAAGGTAACCCTGAATACCAGGAAGGAAATTATTATACCGGCCTTACTTATTACAATATGAAAGATTACAATAAAGCTGAATTATATCTTCTCAAGGTAATCGCTGCAGACCGGAAGCATATCAAGGCAAATTATATATTATCACATATTTACTATGAAAGAAAAGATTACAACAAGGTAATCCAAATTCTTGACGTGATATGGAATGTTGCTGACAATAAAGAATTCATCAATAAATATTACGGGTTCTGCTGTTTCCATCTCGGCAGATACAAGGAAGCCGTAAAATATCTTAAAGAGGCTATTACGCAGCATCCTGAATATGAAAAGTTCAGGGTTTACCTTGAAAGCCTTACTTATGAGAACAAGATGAAAGAAGTCGGGGATCTTGACAGTGCAATTTCTGAACTCGAAACGTTGATGATGAAAAACTCACTAAATCTAAAAGATGTGACAAGGCTGAGCATGCTCTATGTTTTTAAAGGTGAAAACAAAAAAGCTGAAGAGGTAGTGGTAAAATATAAAAATATGATTTATTCAAAAAAGAACTGAAATATAAAAAAATACTGTTTGACGGTAAATACAAGCTCCCTTATCTGAAAGGGAGCTTTTTATTGCTTCATCAGACAACTTTTTTTACAGGGGCAGAACATGATAAAAGAAGGTTCTGATTACCAGAGATCAATAGCATTGTTATGCAGAGATTTTTTAACTCAGATGGATGACTTTCCTGAATTTGCCAGAGAGAATGATCTTCTGGACAGAATAACCTCCGTTATTATTGAGGAAGGGGATGAAGATTTATTTCATATAAAAAATCTTGAATCACACATGTTCAAGTATTCGAACAGGCTACTTACAATATATTCACGTTATCCTCAGAATACACATATTGATGCACTATACAGAAGGGCCGAAAGTCTGAAGGAGATGTGTGAGAACCTTCTTCGTACTTCTTCTGCCGATAACACAGAGGGATAAATTTTCAGTCAGAACAGATCCTGAAGCTCCCCTTCGCCACAAATTCGCAAAGCTTTTCATCAACTCCGGCACATTTAAGCGACATTGCCATATAATATGCATCTTCATATGTTACAATCTGATTTTCCCTCTCTGTATAGCTCCCCTCCCAGGTATAAGTTTTTTTCATAGCATCTATTAAAGTAAACAACTTATGATTATCATCATCTATAAACTGATGCTCTTCATCGGAATAATAGTACATATCATACTGTGTACCGTCAGGTTTCCACCCGTCAGCCTTAGCAGCTTCAAAGGCTTCAATCCATAGATTATCTTCACAATACAGGTGGTCCCCTGTCTCTATATTTATAAAATGATATCCCATAGAATATTAATCCTTTGTTTCAGGCCCGGCAGTATGCTCCGCTTCTTTATTACCCGCTCTGCCCCTGTATTTTCTGCTTCGGGATTTTTTCTTTACAGCCACGGTATTACTATCACTTTTTTCATCACTTTTTAATTCGGCAGCGCCTTTTTTTACGGTTTTAGAAATTCTGTCACCCTGTTTATGCCTGTTATCTCTCTTCTCTTCATGTTTTGACGTATTTTCCTGTTTGAGGTTTAATGCCAGTTTCTGCCAGTAAAGAACTCTTTGAGAATGCCCTTCTTTTACTTCAGAAAGGATACTATAAAATCTCAGTAAATCCTCAAAGTGTTCATTTCTTATAAAACGGTTTTCAAAAGAATTGTTACGCTTTCTGTCAACTGAATCAGTGAAATAACTGCTGCGTGCGATTATATTGCATACGCGATCACTATCCTTTTTGGGGAGATGAAGCCTTGTGGCAACAGGATAAAATATATCTCTTGCTGCCATAAATATTTCATGGGTTCCTGTACTGCTATCAGCCCCTTCGGTCAGCCTCTCGAAAAGGTCATAGAAAAGGAGAGTCATTAAAACACCAACCGGAATCTCTTCTCCCAGATTTCTCATACGGTCCATAAGAGCAAGCCTTGCGGATAATCCCGGGTTTACGCCGTCATTATCAAGTTCCGGAAGCCAGTATTTTAGCACTCCAAAGTGGTAAAGTTTAACAATAGAGCCGGATGAAGCTCCGCACCGCAATATTTTATAAAGCTCCTCAAGAAGCCTGTTAGCGTTTGCATTACCTATTAGATTCGCGTTATCAATTGCCGCACTGTAATCTCTCTTTGAAAGCCTGAATCCAAACCTTGCGCTGAAACGGGCCGCGCGGATAATCCTTACAGGGTCCTCTTTAAATCTCTCTGCCGGGTCACCGATGGAACGGAGAATCTTCCTCTTAATATCCGCAAGTCCACCGGTATAATCAACTATTGAAGAATCTACTGAATTAAAATAGAGGGCGTTTACAGTAAAATCCCTCCGCATAACATCCTCTTCAATAGTGCCGAAAATATTATTGTTCTGAAAAGTTTTCCCTCCCACCTTCAAAGGTTCAGAAGCAGCACGGAAAGTCGCAACCTCAATAAATCTGTCGGCAGAGATATAAACATGGGCAAGCCTGAATCTCCTGCCGATGAGGTAACATCTGGCAAAGAGACGCTTTATCTGGCGCGGATGGGCATCTGTTACTATATCAAAATCCTTTGGTTTCATTCCCAGGAGTATATCCCTCACGCATCCACCAACAAGGTACGACTGGTAGCCGTTTTTTCTGAGTCGATAAAGAATATCGAGTACCCCTTTCTCTATGAGGCGCCTTTCCATGGGATGATTTCCGGATGGGAGTATTACAGGGTATTTCCCCCCTGTTTTAAATTTTAAAAATGA
>CAZVFJ010000096.1:0-11330 GCA_964625825.1 uncultured Leptospirales bacterium
ACATCACCCTTTTTGATCATCTCTGGCTCTATGAGCCTTTTTTCAACGAGGTCATTATATATACAGGTCATATTCTTTCCATGTTCTTTCGCATAGTAGAGAGCCCTGTCAGCGTATCCGACAAACACCGATGGAGTTTCGTCTCCTGTAATCTCCGCGATACCAATGCTCAAGGTAATCTTCCCTGTCTGAGGAAATCGATGACTCTCAATACTCTTTCTAAACCTTTCAAAAAGAGTATAAGCAGCATCAGATCCCCCTGTTTGAATCACAGCTATAAACTCCTCTCCTCCGAACCTGAACTTCATATCAGTGGAACGGAAAACATCCTGCATTACTCTCCCAATCAGTATCAGAATCTCATCACCATATACATGGCCGAATGTATCATTTATCTTTTTGAAGTTGTCTATATCACATATACCGAGCCAGAATCTTTCATCTGATATATTTGTTCTCTTTTCATTTTCATATCCCGGTACATTGTATT
Organism: uncultured Leptospirales bacterium; assembly: GCA_964625825.1. Lineage (GTDB taxonomy): Bacteria > Spirochaetota > UBA4802 > UBA4802 > UBA5550 > UBA5550. Next base: position 491 of record CAZVFJ010000096.1, read on the forward strand.
TCTCCCTCTTCCGGAGTTCAACAAACCTCATTATACTGTCATCAAATGTTTTCCGGTTAAGAAGGCCGGTCAGAGTATCCCGCTGGCCATCGATTAATACTGAAACATAATTCTGATATATTCTGATAAGGCTTTCAAGAATATACATATCCTGGGTAGTTGTTTCAGGATGCTCAAGCGCAATAAACCCGACATTCCTGTTCAAAACATCAACAGGGCAGATTGTAAACGGGTGAATGAGATTCTCCACAGAGGTAGCTCTGTGATCATTGAGGGAAATAATCATTGAATCATTAAGGCTCTTTTCGTCTTCAAACATCGATTTATCGCAAGAACCTGAATATCCCCCGGTGCCATAACATGAAACAGTCTGGATCTGCATTTTTTCGGAAAACGTTTTGATAAAATATGCATTATTGCATGGAATAAGTTCAAAAATTGTCCGAAGCATCGAAATTTCAAGGATCTCAACATCTCTGCTTTCAGTTATAGCTATTATATGATTTAATATTGAACTTTGCTCATCCATTTTTTATTTCACCTTAATTATAATAATTCTATATTTATTTATCATGAATTTATCACCTGATGCGGTCATTATGAGGAGCAACCTTCATTACCTGCCGAAAAAACACAATGACGAAGCTTCATTTGAATAAACATGTTAAACAATTCATCAGTTACAAATTAATAATATAATCATAACAGAACAAAATAAAAATTATCCGGAAATATTTTTTCTTTCCTTACGTTTTCCATGAAAAAGAGCCAATCCACCTTTAGATGTTTCTCTATAGCGCCTCTTCATATCCCTTCCTGTCTGAGCCATGGTTCGCACTACCTCGTCAAAAGAAACCATATGTCTCCCGTCGGAGAGAAGCACATAACTAGCACAGTCCATTGCCCTCACAGCTGCTATTGCGTTTCTCTCAATGCACGGGATCTGCACAAGGCCCATGATAGGATCGCAGGTAAGACCAAGGTGGTGTTCCATCCCCATTTCAGCTGCATACTCTATCTGGTGAGGAGTCCCCCCCATCAGCTGGGCAGCAGCACCCGCAGCCATGGCACACGCTGTACCCACCTCCCCCTGGCACCCGACTTCGGCTCCGGAGATCGATGCGTTCCTCTTTACGAAGTTACCGATAAGCCCCGCAGTAGCAAGAGCATGTATCAGCTTCTCATCGCTTAGACTATAGAATCCTTTTATGAAAAAGAGAACTGCCGGGAGGACACCAGCCGAACCGCATGTAGGGGCTGTAACTATAACATTACCGCTTGCGTTCTCCTCTGATACTGCAAGGGCGTATGAAAATATTGTACCCGTCTTCTCCATATAACCCTTTGCCTGGGTTGTCTTTATATGATATGCCGGAGCTTTACGCATCAGTTTAAGTCCGCCGGGGAGTACACCCTCTTTCTCCAGTCCGCGGTCAATTGCATCTTTCATCGCAGCAAGTATTTCTTTAAGGTATTCCCAGATACCATCACCCTCATACTCCTCAACATAATTCCAGAGAGTTTTCCCCTCCCTGTCACACATATCGAGAAGCTCAGCCATTGTATTAAAAGGATAGACTTCCTGCGTATCACCACTCCCCGGTTTATCCATGAGAGCTCCTCCTCCGATGCTGTAGACGGTCCATTGATCAATTATTGTCCCCGAATCATTAAAAGCTTCAAATAGCATCCCATTGGGGTGTAGAGGGAGTTCTTTCTTCTCCCAGACTATTTTACATTGGACCGGATGGAGTGTTTTCATTATCGCAAGATCAGTAAGGTGCCCCCTACCTGTAGCAGAAAGGCTTCCGTAAAGAGTCACCCTGTATTCAGCAGCATCAGGCGTTTTATCCCGGAAGATCTGCGCCGCGTAAGAAGGCCCCATTGTGTGACTGCTTGAAGGGCCCATCCCGATCCTGTAAAGTTCTCTGAGTGATTTCATATTACTATCCGCAAGAATATTATAATAGCTGAAAAGAATTTGTGATATACCTAATTTACTGAAAAAATAAATAATATCAACCGGATAAAGCCTGATCTAAATCCTGTACAAGGTCTTCAACATCCTCGATTCCGATTGACAGGCGGAGGAGATCATCCGGTACCGAAGTCCCGGCCCCTTCGTAACTGGCACGATGTTCAATCAGACTTTCCGTGGTACCTAGAGAAGTTGCTCTTTTAAAAACATCTGTTTTGGCCTGAACTTTTACAGCTTCAGCCATACCTCCCCTTACCTGAATCGATATCATTCCACCGAAACCTCCCTTCATCTGACCCGCGGCTATTTCGTGCCCTGCATCGCCTGCAAGCCCCGGGTAATAGACATGCGCTATTGCCGGATGTTTATCAAGATATTCCGCAATTATCTGCGCGTTGGAACATATCCTTTCCATTCTTAAAAACAGCGTACGTATGCCTCTGTGTAAAAGCCAGGTTTCAAACGTACCAGGGATAGCTCCGCCATCATGAGCTATTTCAATTATATGTTCCCATACCCGGTTTTTCTCTTTCGTAACCAGAACACCCATCAATATATCTCCATGACCGTTTAGATATTTAGTTGCCGAGTGCATTACGATGTCCGCGCCAAGATCTATCGGTTTCGTTAACACCGGTGTGGCAACCGTATTATCCGCGACAACCATGCACCCGTGTTGATGAGCAATTGTACAGAAAGCAGCAATGTCAGTGATTAACCAGAGTGGATTTGACGGGGTCTCAATCCAGACGATTTTTGTCCGTCCCGGAATAATTGCAGATATCAACGATGCCGGGTTGTTATCAGCCAGATGAGTATAGTCCAGCCCCCATGGCCCGGCGATACGGTCAAGATAATTACGCGTTCCCCCGTAAACTCCCGCACCTGCTACTATATGATCCCCCGGTTTAAGCGCCGTGAGCACAGCCCCGATAGCCGCCATCCCCGAAGAAAAAAGTTGGGCACCTGTGCCACCTTCCAACTCAGCAATTATACCGGAAACCTGGTCATACGTTGGATTATCCGCACGAATATATTTTCTTCCATTGTGGTATGACAAATCCGGATTCCGCAAAAAAGTGGTAGAAGGATAGATTGGAGGGGTAAGGGACCGGGTCGTTTCATCCATAAGATCAAATCCCTGCGCAACAAGTGTTTCAGGATTCCGCTTTTTCGATTGTTTTTCCATACTTACTCCTTATTCATGATTATGCCTGTGATGAATATCGGGCCAGTGAGGATGAGTATGTGCGTTATTTTCATGTTTATGCATATGTTCATGATAAGATATATTATGATCATGAATATGATCATGATGTAAATCATCATGCCTGTGATAATGAGTATGTTCAAGCTCTGAATGTTCATGATAATGTTCATGTTTATCATATGACATTAAAATAATTGAAACTATCAGTAAAACAAATGATACTAATTGTAAACTGCTTATTGATTCTGATAAAAAAATTACAGAAAAAATTACTCCCCAGAACGGGGCACTGGAAAAGATTGTCTGACTTCTTATAGCTCCGAGTTTTTGGGCAGATATGATATAAAGTACAATGCTGATTCCATAAGAAATACTTCCAAGAATGATTGCATAAAAAATAAAATTTATAGGAATTAAAGGGCCTGATAAATAAATACCGACACCTGTATTTATTATTCCTGCAAAAAATCCTTTCAAAAATGTACTTTGAATTGCGGATATTCCATCAATTAAAGCTGTGAAATGATTATCAAAACCCCAGCATACACATGCTGAAATAACAAGAATTACAGAAAGGACACCGGGACGTCCTTCGTTGATAGTTAATATTATACCCGAGGCTAAAGCTATTGCTACACCAAGCCATCCCCTTTTTCCCAAAAAATCCTTAAAAAAAAGAAAACCTAATATCGTTGTTGCTATAAGTTCAAAATTCAACCATAAAGAAACTGAAGAGGCGGAAGAAAATTTCAGTCCGAAAAGCAGAAGTATGGGGCCAATAATACCTCCTAAAAAAATGGCACCTGAAAGTCTTTTCAGATTCGTTTTATCAAGTTTTAATAAATAGAATAATTCTTTTTTTGTTAATAACACCGGGAATAAACCAGCCGAGGCCCCAAGATATAATAATCCTGCGAGTAAAAACGGATTTATATCATTTAGAAGCATCTTGCATGCCGGTGTTGCAAGTCCGAATAATACAGCAGAAATACCGGCTAATAAAAGAGGGAACAATTTTATAAATAAAATATTTCTTTTCATTAAAAAAATCCCCTGGTTAAATAATTAAAGAAAAAATTCACCCGGATTAACCGGCGGGAATATAGATGCTATTATATACTATCCGTATCTAATTTTCCTGTTATGCCTTTCCCGATATCAGATCATTAATCTCACTAATATGTAATTTAAAATGTGGAAGATAATCTATAATCATGCCTTTTAGCGATACCTTTTCGTTCAGAGCGGATATCCATTCATTATTTAATTTATCCATGTTCACATTATTTATCACATGGACAATATGAATATTTGAATATTTCCATAACTGAACTAAAGCAGCCCAGTTTTCATTCTGATAATTCTGAATTGCAATCCACCTGTCGTTATTTCCAAGATTAGCATAATCCGGATAGATTAAGGGGGTTGGCTGATATTGCAGATGGACTATACGATGTGTATTATTGGAAGCTGAATCAATCATATGCCCGAGAATCTGTTTTATTGTCCTGTTCTGGCTATTTCGTCTGGCTGATATTATATCCTCAGAAAGATTTAATAATTTCGGCTCCCATTCATCAACCAGGCTTAATAATTCGCGGTTGTTTTCATTAAATTCATTCATGTTTTATCTCCCGGGATTAATTTTATATGAACCGCCATAGCGACTCGTTCAGGCCAGCAAGGTGGTATAATTTCAGTTAACATAATATTTACCGATGGCAAAACATTTATTTTGTATACAATAAAATTTTTATAAGCAGAAAGTTTTTAGAACTATAATGATAAATGAGCCAAATACCGGACGACCCGCAGAGAATGAATATTTCAGAACAGATATAACAATGAGTCGGTTTCTGCCAGCTACTGTGAGAGATACATGCGGACAATCGAAAGAAAGACGATTGCCCCCACTAACTCATCTCGTAAGCTTATTTTATCATTCAGCTGATATGATCATGTTGTTAAGCTGTTCCGTTGATTCAACAAGTCCATTGGCAGTATCCGAAAGAGTCATAGAGCCCGTGGCTATCTGCTGCGTAGATTCGTTGATAGACGAAACAGACCGGGATATTTCATCAATGGCAATATTCAGTTCATCCATGGCGACTTTCAATTCTACTGAACCGGACAGGACGCTCCCGGCATTATCCTGCACGCTGCGGTTTATCTCAAGGTCGCGCTGTGAAAGGCTGCTCACCTCTTTGATAACTAATCCGAATTGATTTGCGATTTCACTGATACCCGTTGATGCCGTGGTGACAATAGCAAGCGATTGACTGGTCTGTTTCATTTCACTGTTTGTCGCTTCTACCATACGGATGATTTCTTTTGTGTTTGTCTGAGTTTTATCTGCGAGCTTTCCGATCTCCTCTGCCACAACTGCGAATCCTCTGCCATAATCCCCTGCCCTGGCAGCCTCGATTGATGCATTGAGAGACAGAAGATTGATCTGATCAGATATATCATTAATGATGGAAATTGATTCAGACACGTAGTTGCTGCTGGACAGGGCGCTTGCCATGGCTTTCTGACACCGCAAAACCTCTTCCCTGGACTGATCAGTCTGCTTATCCAGTGTGGCCTGAAGGCCAACAGCCAGAGACATCTGCTTAGCGCTTTTTTCGACCAGGTTAAACATCTCTTTTAATTTTTCAATAAGATCGGAGGTCCGCTGCTCCTGGTTACCGGCCATTACCGTCGAGGAATCTATACTGGCCACGACCTCTTCGATGGCACTGGTTATCTCTTCTATACTTGCTGCCTGGTTCTGGGAATTTTTGGCAACAACAGAGGCATTTGTAAAAAGATCACCGGAAATATTTTTCAGTTTCCCGGAGACCATATCCTGAACCTTTTTCGCACGGAACAATTCAGCATCAAGCTCATCACGCGCTTGCTCCGCATTTTTACGGGAGCTGCTGATTGACTTGCGCTGCAGAGTAAGCTGCCGGGAGAAAAAAGCGATATAGAGAGCAGCAGGGAAAAAACAGGCAATATAAAATGCTTCCAAAATAAAAGAACCGGGCTGGTGCGCATAATAAATCGAATAATAAGTTACACCAGTCTGGAGTATACATGTAACCAGAGTAATAAACAGTGACTGATAAAAGCTTGTATTTGAAACCATAAGGATAATTGCCATAAGAGCAAAAAAAAGTGCGATTGTACGTATCTCGTTAAGATTAAAAATCCAGACCGCATACATTATACCCCAGATTGCAAATTGGATATAAAAAAGGACTTTAGCGAAGGTCTTGCTCGGGTACTTTCGGCTCCGGGAGATTATATAAATAATAATCGTAACAGTTAAAACAATACCGAGAATCATTCCAATAACAGAATAGGAAATACTGGTCAATCCTAAGACTTTTGCTATAAATGTGATAATCTGGGTAGAGATATAACCGGCTGCAATAAACAGAGTTGATTCACCCATTAGCTTACGACGATGACTATAGACATCAAATGCCTGTTTTTGATTTTCGTGGTTCATTATTCTTCCTCTGCTATATCCAAAAAACGTAAAAATAGCATTTTAAAGCTTATTTTTACTCTATATTTATATAAATTTTAATAAACACTAATTAAAAAATTAGATTATCAGGATATTTGTCAAGAATTATATAAAAGTTCGTGTTGATCGGAATAGAGTTTTTATTTCTTTTTTCCCAGCAGGAAGGTTGTAAAATGATGAAAAAAATATGTGAGCAATAGAAGAAGTTTCAACTCTTTTTTGGATATTAAACAATTAATATTCTATTTTATCGAATAGTAATTATTTACTGAAAAATTCAACATTTTGTATTGATATTCAATTACAAATGGAGGCTGCATGGATGTAGCCGACTGGCGAGTATGGCAGGGATGCCATTGCGAGCCTGCAACAATTTATGAAGATGCAGGACAACAATAAATTTATGAAAGGGATGATATTTTAACACGGGTAGTGCCTGTTACATAAAAAAGGCCTGCCGCCGCCTGAGGCTGGGCCGCCGCGGCCCCGGAGCGGAGGGCTTTCTTTGCGCACTTTCTTTCGCCCGAATCGAAAGAAAGTGTATTTTTACTCGCCCCGGTGATGAAGCTTTATACAGATAATCGCTGTGGCAGGCATACTCAGGAACATCCCTATACACCCCACGACCGAGCTCACAAGCTCGCTCAACACAGGGCTATTATTAAAAATCATCGCAACAGGCATGGCAGGATCATACTTCATCCCAATCATAAGAACAAGCGGCAAGGCTCCCCCCACATAGGCAAACATCAGAGTATTCACTGTTGCCCCGAGCATGTCAGAGCTAACTGTTACTATCGACTTAAAAGCCTCTTTAAAAGTAATCTCAGGATGCACCCTGAAGATCTCCTCCGTGGCGGAAGCTATCGATATACAGACGTCCATAATCGCACCAAGGGCGGAGATCACTATACCTGACATCACAAGTCCGCGGAGATTTATATCATTGCTCGAGGCGAAGAATACAGTCATCATCTCATTAGTAACAATACCTGTAAGCCTGAATATCCACCCCGCAAGAAGAGAAAGCATTGTTGCAATAACTACTCCACTTGAGGCTCCGCAGATTGCCGCGAGGGTCTTCTTCTGAAAACCGAGAATGATCGGTATTGTTATCACAATCGCAAAAAGCGAAATTGCCACAGCCATAGGTAGCGGAGAGTGACCTTTCAGCGTCATAGGGATCAATATATAAAAGAGAAGAAAAATCGTGGCAACGAGTGATAACATTGAAAGAATACTCCTAAAACGGCCCACAAGCAGAATAGCAAATAAAAGTATCACAGCAAAAACAATTATCCCTTTGGTATTGTCAACATCATAGAGGAGTACATACTCCGCTTCAGCATCCCCTTCAGTTTTTGAAATTCCGACAAAAACAACATCGCCCTTTTCATAGAACATATCTTTTGGCATATTATCATCGCCCCTGAATTCAACAACAGGAGTCGATCCCTTTTTAACTCCGTCGATAATTTTCAGATGCAACCGCACAAGCACATCATACGGATTATTCTCATTCCCCCCAATCCTTTCTATATTTTGAACTTCAGCCCTGGCATAAACGCGCTGGTCATTAAAAAACTTTTTCTCAACAGCAAAGAGATCCCCGGAAAAGAATACTGCAATAAGAAGTGTGACAGCGGTGAATCTGAATTTTGAAATCATTTGATCCTCTCAACAATTATAATCATAATTATAAAAAAATAGATATCATCTCAAAAGAGTACCAGAGGCTGATACGACAGAAATAGAACCGGGCCCATCTCAGGGATGAAAAATTTTGTGGCTTTTTCTTCAAAAATAAATATATTCAGATATACAAATTTTTCACCCGAAAGCTGAAGGGGTTCGAAATTACATTTTGAAACCAGTATTTGTTCCTTAAATTATTTAAAACAAACCCTGTTCCATATAATTAATGATATTGTTCTTATTCAGTACTCAGGGTAAAGAAAAAAATTATTTTATTAAACACATAGTTTTTTTCACCAGGGGTTTTTACTACAGATTTCTTTAAAGATTTTTTCTTGATTTCTTATACAGTAAAGTTATTCTTCCACATTAAAATACCTTAATTCTCTGTTTTATAAGCGCCCCTTGAGGAAAATTACTTATGAAAAAAACCGCCCTTTTAGCAATACCCGTCGTGCTGATTCTATTAAGCCATTCAGATTCAGCCGGGCAGGAACGACCTGACAAGCGGAAAGAAATTGCATCAACTGCCAGGATTATCAATGACATGGGAGGAGATCTCATGGGATATTCAAGTGAAATCCTTACCATGCTTGAAAACAGCTACGGGATAAAATTGAAACCTCCGGCTGATGATATATTTGACGAGATCGACAGGTCAGACGTTCAGGCTGAACATACAGATGTATATTCAATATTCTCAGGAGGACTCACCTTAAGGAAATCGCTTCAGCTTGAAACAGTGACTGCCCCCGACGAAAAGAACGGCACCATAGATCCGGCTTCACTCTCATCACCGGTAATGAAACAGATTCATTACTCCGAAATGCTGCAGGGGAAAAAATACAGGATATACACCATAGACCGCTACGCTCCTGCTGAATTCTATTACCTGCATTTCTCTGACGCTGGAAAAACTTATGATGTATTAAATTATATCGAAGAGAAAGCGGCTACTTTGCGAAGACGGATATCCGCTGTATCTGCAGACTTCATGACAAGGAGCCGCATAACAACACAGCTCGCATTAAAAGAGGAACCTTCACTTAAACAGTTCTACTCATCTGTTATTGATGAAATGGTCATCACAGGCTCTGACCCGTTTATTATTGAGGGGAGCGATGTCACACTCATACTCAGGCCCCAAAACCGGGATCTGCTGCTGAACAGGATTACTGAATACAGAAGAGAATTTAAAACAAAATACAGTTGTGAAGAGAAAAAGATATCTGCCTCGGAAGTTACGGGAACCATCCTCTCTTCTCCGGGCGGGGAAGTCCGCTCCTGCATGTTTCTCCTCCTTGACGGGACAATAATTATTTCTAATTCTCTAAAAGCTTCCGAAATTGTGATAGATACAGCACTGGGGAGGCATATATCTCTCGCCGAGTCCCCGGACTATCTCTACACCAGATCAATCTTTCCGGCAAAAAGTGAGGATGAGGACGCGTTCCTCTATATTTCAGATCTCTTTGTCAAACACCTGTCCTCACCGGTACTGAAGATAACCGAAGCCCGTAGAATGAAAGAGGCTATGAGGATGAGTGTCCTTGAGAAATACGCGATATACTACTACATGCTTAACGGGAAGAAAGGTTCATCTGTTGAGGATATAGCTTCAGCGCCGGGAACAACATCCCTCAATGACTCAAGGAAAAAAGAACTTGCCGCGATAAAAAAGAATCCCTCATACAAAAGAGCCAGGGATCTTGAAAGCAGGTACAGAGATAACTGGGAGAAATTTGAATCGAAGCTCTCCACACGCCCCCCGGCAAAAAAGGGTTCCAGGAAAAAGAGAAGAAGGGATACCGGCGCCGGGACTCTTACCAATGCCATGAAAGTTTTCTACAGAAACATGACAGGAAGCTCCGCGAAGTCACCGGAAGATGTGCTGACCCTTATTGATTCCTGCGGTAAACCGGGCGGATTCAACTCAAAGCGTTTTGAAGGGCTCAGTTTTATTAAAGGGACTTTCACAGCACTGAGTTCAGTTTACGGAAGAATCGGTTACATGACCCCATGCATAGATATTGCAACAGGGATGGTGACAGAGAGAGAAGCTGAGAACTACAGGGACTTTGCCAGGGACTACAGGAACACCGGCGAAGCATATATTTCACCCGCGGGGATAAAGGTCTCTCTCAGGGGGAATATTACAAATGAAGCCTTTGTTTTTCGCACGGAGGACAATCCCTTCTACTCTCTCATCTCGGCTTTTGCCGGAGGGCCTTCTGTTACACTACACCCGGACTCAACAGTTAAAGGCGATCTCCTGAGCCTTGCGGTAAAACTTGAGCCGTCGGCAATAGAGAGATACTTTGCCTTGAACGATATAAAGTTACCCGGGAAAAACAAAAAGCAGATTGCGGTAAAAGACTTACTCGCGGGAGAGATACAACTCCACATGGGAGATTCACTCCCGCCGGCCGGGTTCAACCCC
>CAZVFJ010000097.1:0-11284 GCA_964625825.1 uncultured Leptospirales bacterium
ATCGTCTGTGAGGTTACCTGTCTCAATAAGAGCGAGGTCGTGTTTTTTTTCCATGAATGCTGCAGGTTTTGCTTTTAGCTGTGCCTGGAGACCGGCTTCAACTATTCTGTTCTTCGCTTTTTTGTCATTTTTTTCCTCATCTTTGAGGTCAAATGGAGCGATGTCAAGCAGAAGAGTTTTAACGCCAGCGCTGGCGCAGAGAGCAGCTATACCACCACCCATAATTCCAGAACCGATTACAGCTGCTTTTTCGATCCTTCTAGTCATAAAAACCTCCTGTGAAAGTTCATAATCAGAGAGTTTTTTTTATTCTCCCTGAAAGATTTATAACGCATTTATATCGTTATCAGAGCTAAGAAAAAGAATCCCCCACCTGAGAAAAAACAGGTTTTAACAGCGTAGATATATTTATTGGAACATCTATTTAATGAAGTATAACGCTGATTTGTCAATAATTTTTCAGCAGAAGGGTTTTTATCCGGAAATGATTCAGTTATATATGAAAAAATAATTGACATTTTAATTAAATGAACGTTCAATTCATTAAAATGAAATGGAGGAATTTTATGGCAGAAAAATTTTTCAGCGAAAAAAACCTGAAGTTTACCCTTTATAATGTTCACAAAATGGAAGATCTGCTTACTTATGAGAGGTTCAGCGATTATAATAAAGAAAGCTTCGACATGATAATTGATACAGCTAAAAATATCGGGATAAATTTCATGTATCCGTTATATTCCGAGATGGATAAAAATGCCCCGGAATACACAGGTTCAACAATAAAGGTAAACCCGGCAGTAAAGGAATATATGCTCGAATCAGGTAAAGGTGGATGGATTAATGCTACTTTCCCCGCTGAACATGGCGGACAGCAGATGCCGCTTTCTCTTTTCAACGCATGCATGTTTATATTTGCGTCAGCAAATTATTCTCTCAGCGTATATCCGGGGCTCACATCAGGAGCAGCAAGTCTTATATATAACTATGGGACAGAGGAGCTTCAGAAAAAATATGCAGATGTTATGATAACAGGTAAATGGCAGGGGACGATGGCCCTCACAGAACCTGAAGCGGGAAGCTCCCTCAGCGATGTAAAAACATCAGCAGAACCAACAGAAAAGGGATATTATCTTATAAAAGGCGCAAAAACATTTATATCCGCGGGAGATCATGATAACGCGGAAAATATAGTTCATCTTATGCTGGCAAGGGTCAAGGGAGCTCCGGCAGGAGTTAAAGGGCTTTCCCTCTTTGTTGTGCCGAAATACAGGCTCACACCATCCGGCAGCCTTGAATTCAATGATGTAAACTGCGCAGGATGTTATCACAAAATGGGATACAGGGGCGCTCCAATAGCGCAGCTCAGCATGGGCGAATCTGATGACTGCCGGGGATTTCTTGTGGGAAAAGAAAACCTGGGGCTCACATACATGTTCCTGATGATGAACGAGGCAAGGATAAATGTCGGACTCGGAGCCTCTGCTATAGCATCAGCGGCCTATTATGCCTCGCTGGAATATACCCGTGAAAGATTACAGGGGCGTAGAAGCGAAGAAAAAGATCCGGCCAAACCTCAAATAGCAATTATTGAACACGCCGATATCAGGAGGATGCTCCTGCAGCAGAGAGCTATTGTAGAAGGTTCTCTCTCACTCATGGTATACGCGGGGAAACTTGTTGACCTGTCACAGGTATCCTCAGGTGAAGAGAAGGAACGTTATGAGCTGCTTCTCGATCTCCTCACACCTATCGTAAAGACTTATCCTTCCGAGATGGGAATTGTCTCCACAAGCCTTGCGATCCAGTGCCTGGGAGGTTATGGCTACAGTTCAGAGTTTCCTGTTGAGCAGTATATGAGGGACGCAAGGATCCACCCCATACATGAAGGCACAACAGGTATCCAGGGGATGGACCTTCTTGGCAGAAAAGTAACAATGAAAAAGGGTACTGCTGTTAAAATATATCTTGAAGAGATACGGAAAGCAATTGATGAAGCATCAAAATTCAATACGCTTGAAACTTATGCTACACAACTCGCAGAGGCTGTTAGCGAGTGGAAATCTGTTACAAACAGCCTCCTCGCTATAGCAGCACAAGGGAAAATTGACCTCTTTCTGGCGGATGCGACGCTGTATCTTGAATTTTCAGGCATAATATGCATGGCATGGCAATGGCTTCTCCAGGGGATAGCAGTCCAAAAAATACTGAATGATTCACAATCAGAAAATGATGTTAACTTTGCCGAAGGGAAGATATATACACTCAAATATTTCTTTGCATATGAACTTCCTAAAATCAATGGATTATCGATAAGACTTAAAAATGCTGACGGGCTAACCCTTAGCATGAAACCGGAGTTTTTTGAAGACTGATAAGTTCATATCTGACTTAAACCTGCAAAGTCTGCTGATGACTGCAATCCCGGAGCAGGGTCTCCGGGATTTTTTTCTTGACCATCCAGCGTAATTGATATTTTTTAATTCAATTTTATGATTTTGTTTATGTTGCTATGTTCAGGAACGTTTCGATTTAACTCAGCTCAGGCATGAGATCGAAATTTCTATTAATATATAGATTTATTCCTGTAAAGAATGGCAGGAATAATATAATAATCAGAAAATTATTCATCATTAAATTATTGATGAGATATTTTATAATAAATTCAGAAAGAAAATAATGAAAAAACGACAAAACGCGGAACTCCGTAAACCGGATATACTCAAAAACTACTACCAGGTAATTCTAAAAGAAGGGATTGAAGGGGCATCTATCGCAAAAGTTGCCAAAAGGATGAAGATAAATCCGAGCCTCATAATCCATTACTTCACCACCAAGGACAATATGACTGTAGCGCTTGTTGATTATATGAGTAAAATATACAATAAGCTATTTATGGAGATGACTATAGAAACCGATGATCCGCTAAAAAGGCTTGAACGTCTTGTTGAGATATTCTGCAGCAATGAATGGTACAACAACTCGGATATTTCGGGAGATTTTTCAATGATTTCGCTGAGTTTCAGGAACAAAAAGGTATTTTATCACCTGCAGAATATGTACAATGAGTTTATTAAACTTATAGTCAGAGAGCTCGAAATTATTTCATCAACCGGGGATATAAAATTCAGCAATCCTGTTAGAACAGCTGCTCTAATTATTTCGACACTTGAGGGCTACAGGCATTTCAAACATTTTTATATTGATGAATCAGCTTCAGAAAGCTACAGGGAGGATACAATGAAAATCCTTAAACTTATTCTGCAAAACGGATAATAAGCTATACCCTGCACCTCCCGGCAATTATTTCTCCCGGTTTCATTGACGGCGAATATCTTTTTATACCCGTCCGGATAGTTTCTGAAGGAGATTAGTCTTTCAATTCTCTATATATAATTTCAATCCTGTCACTTAGGGTCTCAAAAATTTTAGAATCCTCTTTCAGTAAGTCTGGGAAAACCTTATATTCTTATCAGGCACATTTGCACCGTCAACAATTGTTATACTATCAGGGAGATACACAAAAAGCCACCTATAATAAAACGCGACCTTCTCACCCGAGTCAGGTATTCCGTTACCATTGCTATCCAGGAACCCCACTATATAGACATTCGAAATCGAAAAATCGTCGGGGTCGATCCCGGTTATAGAAGAAGGTATAGCGGGGAATATATTCATCGAATATCTCGATGTTACAGTGGCATCCAGATCATGCTCTATCAATGCTTTTGATGAAGCAATTATACTGTCCATATCGATTGCCTTGTTTATCACACTGCTCCCGGTTTCATCGTAAAGGGCTATGACCTGTACCAGGTTGCCGTTAGCGAACTCCGTATCGGTCAGGGTACCCTTTTCAAGCCTGAACCTTATTGAAGCCGAATGGCTGTATATTGTCCGCTTAACGGAAAAATCGTATCCGCCTGCGCTCCCGTAAGTATAGCTCCCGTCGCTTTCCCGCGTAATATTATTGACCCCGCTGTTAAGCTGGACCGTAAACGCGAATGCATTTTTATTCTGCAGAAAACCTGCCATGTCCCCTGTAGATGCTTCAGGGAATCCACCTGCGAAATCCTTGTCCCAGAGCGCAATGATCATGACAGTATCTCCTTCAGCGAGTCCGCTTGATGAAAGGTCTTCATCGAAAGAGAAAGTCCCGGCACTGCTGTTATAATTTGTGCTGACATTTTTAAAATACTTCACCGTATCTATCATATCAGTGAATACTTCTTCCGGATCACTACTCTTCGCAACTACAAGAAACATGGGGGTCCCGTCATAATCAGACGGCGCGTCAAATGTACCCGTCAGCCTCATGGGATTTTCAGGATCAACGGGCTCTGACACATTTTTTTTGAAATATAACGTACTGCATGAATTCACCCCGTTCTGAATATTAATAGCCATGGGGTAACTGCCTTCGGTACCATTCACCGGGAATCCAATTATATCCCCTGAATCAGGTATCCCGTTGCTGTTCCTGTCAAGAAGTGCTATTATGTAAACTCCGAGCAGAGGAAGAGAATATTTCTCAGGCGTGATATAAGGAAAAATCTTCAGTTCAAAACTGCACGGTGCTGTCCCCTTACTTATTTTTTTATAACCGATAATCGCGTTTGTATCAAGTTCTGAAAAATCGAGGGAATTAAAATCACCTGCATAAGCAATCAGTATAACGTCGCCTGAATCAGCCCCGTCAATAATCCCTATTACTGAAGGCGATATATCGTACGTGTTTCTGACGGCATTAATTGTAAGGTCTGATTCGCCGTTTTTCAGCCTGAATTTTGTAGAAAGTGTCTCTCCGTTGACATAAAATCCGATAATGTCCCCCGGAGTAGGATTGGGTATCCCCCCGCTGTAATCATTATCCGCGAAAGCAAATATAAAAACGTCCTCAGCAGCTGCAAGTCCGCTATCCGTAAGATCGACCTCAAATGAAAGCCCGTCAGCCGGGACAAGCGTAACTATCTGGTTAAGGGGATCGCTCCGCATAAGCTCCATATCATCAGTTCTCGATACACCAATAAAGACCGGTCCCTTCACTTCGGCACTCAGCTCGGCCGGTATGACTATGTCACCTGATACGGTTATCTCATTACTACCGGGAGCCCCGCATGATACAAAAGCAATGACTATAAAAAGCAGAAAGAATACAAAATTTTTAAAATTCATAACGCCCCCCTAATGAAAGAAAATCGTTATCCCTGAAATAGCCTATAACAGATCCGTCTTTGCCTCCTATATAACAATATGAGACATCTATAGATAAACCATTCTGAAAGTCCCAGGCGACTTCAGGCATAACGGCAAAACCATTTTTTGCAGTATCAAACACGACAGTGACAGAAGGTTTAAGCCTGTCTCCAAGATACGCGTCCTCCAACCTGCATGACAGTATGTCTGTAAGGAATGGTTTCATTAACCCCTCTTTATAGTACACTGTCTGCATCCATTCAGCCGTAAACACAGCTGTCCCTTCATGTCCTTCGATAAAATCAGCAACAGGTATATAATAATTGAAACCAGCGGCATAACTTAAAGCCTGCGTTTTTGTAATACGGAAAGGAAGTTCCATATCAATAGTGTAAGGCTGGTCTATCACGGCAGTTTTATCCGGCGAAAAATTCATCTCACCCTGAATTGTAAACCTGTCGAACTTCATAGAAAAATCAGCGCCTACATAAGTTACATTATAGTATTCAGGTATTACCTCAACCGAAACCGGTTCATCCGGTACCAGCACTGTCCGGTAAGGGCGAAGCACAGGGTCACGGTCAGGTCCATAATACCCGCTTATTGAGGCATCTACTCCGCTGATTGTACCACCGAACCTGGCACCGTATCCTGAATTTGCAGGAGACAATTCCATGCCGTCACTGTTTTTAACATAAACAGGAAACGGGCCCTCTCTGTAATGAAAGGCCCAGAAATCATTCTGTTCCGCGAAAAGAGATGGAACATGTACCGGGACATAAACAAGTTCAAGGGTATAGTTACCGATAAATACCAGTGATGAAACCGAAGGAACCCCGCTTTTAAGCTCATCATCATCCTTGAAAACAAGCTCCCGGAGATCGTACGGATTAAAATACGAAGTTGGATTAAATACATCGGCTGTACCCCAGCCGTAAATCTGGTTTCCCGCCCTTATTCTGAAACTGCTGAATGAGGCATTAAAGTAAAGCTCCCTGGGATTTACTTCATAATAATCTCCTGATATCCTCCCGTTTCTGCCCAGGGCCACTTTGTCAGAATACCTGTACTCCTTATTCACAGGAGCTGCCGTAATATACTGGTCAGAGACAATCCTTAGGTAGAAGGAATCAGTGCCATAATGAATCCTGATGTTATTCCTTAATTCATTCTTTTTACTGATCTCAGATGCGTCCTGCCCGGTATAGGTACTTATAATGTTCTCATTTTCAATAAAACCTGAAACATCAAAGGAGAAGGCCGTTTTTTCAGCTGAATATTCATTATTATCCTGTTCTTCCTGGGATAAAAGCGGCATCCGGAAAAAGGAAAACAGCCCTGCAGCAAACAAAAAAATCAAAATTTTTCCAGGCAACCTTTTCATTTTTCCTCCCATTTCTAAAAAAATCTATTTTCTCTTGACAAAATCACTAAGGAAACTATTCTAGTTTCCATAGTTTCCATGTATCAGAAAAAGCGGGCAGGTAAAGAATATGTCAAGAAGAAATTCCGTAAATGAACAGATTTTAAAAAAATTCGGCGAATTGATACAGACTTTCGGCATCAAACAGATAACTATTGATATGATTGCCGAAAAATGCGGGATCTCGAAAAAAACTGTATATAAATACTTCAGAAGCAAACATGAGCTCGTTGACAGGATATTAACAGATATCCTCGATGAACTTGGACACCGCTTTGACGAGATAGACGGCACTGATTCCGCCCCTTTAGACAAGATGCACGATATATTCAGCAGCATGTACCAGCTCCTGGGGAGTCTCTCGTTTCCACTTCTTCGTGATATTAAAACAGGGTATCCGGAAATTAATGCCAGGATAAATGATTTCCGGACTTCGCATAAAGATCTTGTCAGACGGACAATTAAAGGAGGTATCGACTCAGGCGATTTTAATCCTGATATCAATCCTGACATCGCGACTGAGATGATAATGGGTGCCGCTGCAAAAGTCATCCACCCGGAATACATAATCAATCACAACCTGACAGTTGAACAGACCATAAGCAGTTTCAAATCATTTATAGTAAACGGACTTGTCAAAAAGGGAGGAAGCACTTTATGAAAAAAATAATGGACCGTTTTTTCAGAATTCCGGTCTATCACCCCAAAGCAACTCTGATCTTTCTTGCGGCTGTTACAGTCATTGCATGCATAGGGATGACTAAAATCAGGTTCGAAAACTCCCTTGAAGTAATGATGCCGAAGCATGACATTGAGTATATCACGAATGAAAAACTAAAAGAGATATACGGTAACAACGGCAAATTCATAATACTCGATGTGTCATCAGAAAATCTCTTTAACAGGGAATCTTTTTCAGAAATAGAGCTGCTTACAAGGGAGATCGAGGAATACAGGGATTATGATGAAGAGCGCGAATCATCGAGGATTGCCCGCATAGAATCACTGATGGAGAGCAATAAAGTTACAACAGTGGACCCGCTTATTGCTTCTCTATCTGACGACCCGGTTTTTGCCCGCATAGTAAAAAGAAAGCTCGGTAAAAATATTTTGCCACAGGAAAAAATTACGGCAGGGATGCTGAAAAATATTTGTGCATCTCTTAAAAAAAGCCTGGAGATCAAAAAAAAGGCACCTGTTGACGCAATACTCTCCCCCCTGACAATGAAAGACCTCTCCGGCAAGGATGACACCCTGACTGCATATGACTTTCTGGATAAGGATGAAAACGGACACAGGATACTTCCATCAACAGAGAATGAATTCAGTAAATTCAGGGAGAAACTGAGAAGAAATCCCGCATTTAAAAACGGGATCTATGTCGAAGATTCCAGGGGATATATAACTGACTTCGGTATTTTGATACGGCTCGCTGAATCAGAAGAACATAACGAAACTGCTCATGAACTGAGAGAAATTGCCGGGAGCTACAACGGTTCTGCCGGGATGAAGATCATAGCACAGGGGGCACCGGTATTGTATAGGCAGATTATTGACTATATGCAGAGAGACCTTAAATTCTTTGTTCCGCTCGTTCTGCTTGTCATATGCCTGATTTTCTACCTGAACTTCAGGACAATCCAGGGTGTTATACTACCGCTGGCCACTCTTCTCATGGCCGACGCGTGGACACTTGGCCTTATGGGATATCTGGGAGTCAGGATCTCAGTTATCGGTATTTCACTACCACCACTGATTATATCAGTTGGAAGCTCATACTCAATTCACATAATGAACAGGTTCCTTATCGATTACGATAACATCAAAAAGAAAGGCGCTGACGGCATATTCACTTCAATGCAGATGGTCGGGATGACGCTCCTCCTCGCGAGTATTACCACGATAATAGGTTTCTCCACGAACATGGCGACCCAGGTATCATCAATATTTGACTGGGGGCTTTTCTCGGCGCTGGGGACTTTTTTCGCGGTTGCAATAGCAGCACTCTTTATACCATCGGTATACAGGTTTATAGAACTTAAAAAACCCTCAGCGGTAACAATAAGGAAGAAAAAATCCTCAGGTACCGGAGGATTAGTTGATCACATCCTGAACTTCTGCTCTGTCTCTTCAGTCAAGCACCCAGGGTATGTTCTCTCTGTCGCCCTGGTCCTTGTGTCAGTTTCAGTCGCAGGAATATTCCAGATAAAATCGGAGACATCACTGCAATCGTACTTCAGTAAGTCCGATTACATCAACACATCGAACTGTGAGATAGGAAGAAAGTTCGGCGGCACAATGGGGATCAACATTCTCATTGATTCGGGAGAGATGGACGGGATTAAAGACCCGGTATTTTTGAACAGAGTTGAAGAGCTCAGAAAATGGCTCACGTCCCCGGAAAACAGCGACCTTCACATAGGAAGGACCGACGGGTTCGGTGATTTCGTTCACACCATAAATATGGCAATGCATAATGACGACCCGTCCTGCTATTCAATCCCCGATTCAAAGACCGATCTGCTCGATTATTTTGAGATATACTCCGGTGATGATGAAAACTCAGACGGGAGAGTGGATGAATTTGAACCCTATGTTGACCCCGAATTCCGTACAGTGAATATATTCGCACGGCTCTCTGAGAGTGAAAACGCCATGCTAGGGACTTCCGAAATCAGCAGAATAGTGGGAAAGATACGCGGGCATTTTAACAGCGAACTGTCCCCCTATGGATACAGAGTTACTGTAAGTGGCGACCCGCTTATAATTATAAGCCTGGCGAAATACATTGTGCGGGGACAGTTATGGAGCCTGTTCCTATCACTTATAGCAGTAACAATTATAGTAATGATACTTTTCAAAAACAGAATCGCCGGACTTATTTCCAGTGTGCCCATATCAGCTGCTGTTATAGTAAACTTCGGAATAATGGGATGGTTCGGCATAAGGCTTGATATCGCGACAGCAATTATCGCGTCAATCACGATAGGTATAGGCGTTGATAATACGATACACTTTCTTAATACATACCGTTATTCAATGACGAAAACCTCTTCAATGGATGAGGCAATAAAAACAACACTCGAGACAGGAGGTAAGGCTATAATTTTCACAGCACTGGCACTTATTGCAGGCTTTTCCATACTGGTAACCTCTCAATTCAAGCCTATCGTATTTTTCGGGATAATGATGGGTTTCACATTTATTTCCACCACCACCGGCGCATTGCTGATTCTGCCGGCGCTTATCAAAATAACAGGATTCTCTCTTGATGAAAGAGAGTCTGCGCTCTATAAAAAAATTAGAACACCTTTTAATTATATCAGTAATACAATTAATGAACTGAAAGAAATCGGGTTTAACAACCTTTTACATGAGAGGATTTCAAAACTCAACAATTCAAAAAATATGAATTAATAACCGGTATATACGGGAAAATATTATTTAACTAAAGGAGTTAAAAAATGAAAAAACATCTACTTCTAACAGCACTGCTTATTGTTTTTACAGCGGGCACATCATACGCCATGACAGGCCGTCAGATAATGGACAAGTCCGACGCCCTCAAACAGCCCAATAGCGTAAAGGCATCGGTTACTATGACAATAAGAAAAGGAAGCTCAACTACCGAAAAGGAGTTTGACCTCATCGGTAAAAAATCGGGCAAGGATGATAAGGTACTTATTAAATTTACAAGACCTACAAAGATCAAGTTCCTGACTCATACTCACAAAAAAGCGGATGATGACCAGTGGCTCATGATGTCCTCCGGTAAAGTAAAAAGGATTGCAGCCGGTGAAAGGACACAGCCATTTGTAAACTCACACTTCTACTATGAAGATATGAAATCAAGAGATATAGATGGATACGATTATACTCTTACAGGTGAGACAAAAGCGGTGGGAACTGACTGCTACAGGGTTGAGGCAACACCGAAAGGAAGTGACAATGTTTATTCCAGGGCAGTTTTCTACGTAAGAAAGGCTGATTTTTTCATAGTCAGAGTAGATATATACAAGGACGGAACATTTCTTAAATATATTGAAGACTACGATGTAAAAAATGTGAATGGAATTCTTACTCCATACCGTGCCGTTATGTTTATGGCTGACGGGAAGGGGAATACTGAACTCAAAATGAATTCCGTTCAATATAATATCAACATACCAGATTCCGCTCTCAGCAAGGAATCTTTACGATAAAACAGCAGTCTGATACCTTCAACTGATACCCGCCTGAGTTTTACGGCGGGTATTTTTTTACAGGTGCAGAAAATCAATTTGTTGACACTCCCGTCTATATAGATTAATTAGCTTTATCAAAAAAAAATTAAACATCTCTAAACCAGGAAAAACAGAATGAAAGTATACAGGGGAAAATCCGGCATATACAGCCTGATAATAATGCTCTCTTTATTTACATTAATAATTATGACGGATATAAAATACCGGCCGCTTTCAGCAGATGAAAAAACCGGTTCTAAAACAGTAATGCGGGCCCTATATATTCCCAACAATAAAAGCCGCAGCCTCGAATACATAAAAGACCTTATTGCTAAAGGGAAACCCCTGGGAATTAAAATGCTCGTTATGGATGTCCATACTTTCGGGAGCACAAAATTTAAAATTAACGGCGATGTAATCGCGTACCTCAAAAGTGAAAACATTT